>CAYOSM010000047.1:0-15671 GCA_964406645.1 uncultured Bifidobacteriaceae bacterium
TCCAGGATCTCGGCCGGCCGGGCCTCCTCGATCGTCACGACCACATCGCCGACCGTGCCGTCCCGTCCGGCGAGCGGGGAGGAGTGGAGCACCAGCCAGGTTCCCGACGCGGTGCGCGCACGCGCGCGCGGGAGCTTCGCGCCCTTCTCCCGCGCCACGGCGCGCGCGGCCTGCACGAGGCCGAGCACGATGCCCACGGGATCGGTGCGGTTGAACGCGGTGTTGAGGTCCGCGAGCCGCTCCTCGGCACCGAGACTCATCCGCACGACGTCGTCGTTCGCGTCGAACATGACGACGGCCGGTCCCGCTTCCGATACGTCGACGACGGGGCTGTCGACCAGCCGCGCCATGATCCCGGACCGGATGCCGCGCGCGAACGCCTCGGCCAGCGACGCCATGTAGTCGACGTCCGCCGGAGTGAACACGGAGTCGGACGACTCCCGCATCAGCGCGAGACTGCCCCAGACCCCGGCTCCGTCCTGGAGCAGGACCCGCAGCTCGTCGCTGAACCCGTAGATCGGGCAGAGGAGGCGGTCCATGCGCTCCGATCGGCGCACGTCGCCCTCGGTGAGGGTGTGCATGCTCACGGCACCCGGCGGGCTCTGCGCCAGCGCCCGGAACGAGGACGGCTCCTCACCCGAGTACTCGATCTGGGCGAAGAGGTCGTCGTGCGTGTTGATGTCGGCCAGGGCCCCGTACTTGCGGCCGCTGGTGAGGATGACCGTCGCCGGGTCGTGGGTCCCCACGCAGGCCCCGGTCCAGGGCACGACCCGCTGCACGGCGGTGACCGCCTCCTCGAGGAATTCGTCGAGCGTGAGGCCGCCCCGGGAGAGGACGTCGAGGTCCCCGGCGACGCGGGCTTCGGTGAGCTGCCGACCCATGACACCCGCATTATGCGCCCGACCGACATGAATGCCTACCCCAGCTTTCTGGGGGGCGCCCGCGGGGCCTTGCTGGGAGGCCCATATTCCCGCGATCCTGGGATGGCACACGGCGGTGGACGGGGCCACCATCCGACCCGTGACCACCACCATCGTGACAACGCCGGTCGACGACGCGGGTCTTCTGCTCCACGCGGACGACGCGATCGCTCAGGCCTGCCTCACCGTCATGCGGCTCATGGAGGCACTGACGCGGCGTGGCAGCTCCATCGCCGCCGTCGTCGCCGTCCGCGTGCATGCGGTCGATCCGGCCGGCGCATCCGATCTCGTCGACGTCGTCGCCGAGGAACTCGTCCGCCGTGGGGTGGCCGTGCCGATCGACGTCGTCGACGCCGGAATCCTCCAGCCGGGAATGCTCGTGGGCCTCGCGGCCGACGTGCGGGTCACCGATCGCCCCACCCCTCAGCGTGAAGGAGAGACCATATGACCCCGACCACCTCCGATCTGACCCCGCTCCGCGCACTCCCCGCGGTGCACTGTCCGGACGACCCCGGCTACGAGGCCGCATGCCTGGCGTGGAACCTCGCCGCCCGCCAGAACCCGGTGGCCGTGGGCGTGCCCGAGACCGTCGACGACCTCGTGCGCATCGTCCGGACCGCGTCCCAACTCGGTCTGCGGGTCGCCCCGCAGTCGACCGGCCATTGCGCGGGCGCCATGCAGGACGTCGCGTTCGACGATGTCGTCCTTGTCCGCATGAACCGGCTCACCGGCGTCGAGGTCGACCCGGAGGCCCGCACCGCGCGGATCGTGGGCGGCACCCTCTGGCGTGATGTCCTGGCGGTGTCGGCGCCGCACGGACTGACGGCACTGCATGGAAGCGCCGGGGACGTGGCGGTCGTCGGGTACCTCCTGGGCGGTGGTCTCTCGTTCTACGGGCGTCAGCACGGCCTCGCGATCAATGCGGTCCGTGCGTTCGAGGTGATCACCGCCTCGGGCGATCACATCCGCGCCGACGCCGACGAGAACGCCGATCTGTTCTGGGCGCTGCGCGGCGGAGGCGGCAACTTCGGGATCGTCGTCGCCGTCGAACTGGACCTCCTGCCCGTCGCCGACGTCGTCGCCGGGATGATGCTGTGGGACCTGGAGCGCGCCCCGGAGGTCCTTGCGGCCTGGGCGCGCTGGACCCGGACCGTCCCCGAGTCGGTGACCTCCGCCTTCCGGATCATGCGGTTCCCTCCCCTGCCCGAGCTCCCGCCGTTCCTCTCGGGCCGGAGCCTGGTCGTGATCGATGGGGCGATCCTCGAAGAGGACGACGGAGCGGCCGAGATCCTCGCATCCCTCCGTGCCCTGGCCCCGGAGATGGACACCTTCGCGCGGATTCCGAGCGACGGGGTCCTCGCGATGCACATGGACCCTCCCGACCCCGTGCCCGCGGTCAGCGACCACGCGATGCTCACCGGCCTGCCGGACGACGCCGTCGCGGCGCTCCTCGACGCCGCCGGGCCCGGTGTGGCGACCCCCTTGATGATCGCCGAGCTGCGTCACCTCGGTGGTGCGCTGGCGCGATCCCACGAGGGAGCCCTCGCCCGTCTCCATGGGGAGTACGCGCTCTTCGCCGTGAGCGTCGTGCCCGCCCCGGAGATGGCCGAGGTCTGCGACGCCGCCACGCGGGATCTGGCTGCGGCCCTGGGGCCGTGGTCCACAGGGGGACGGTTCTCCAACTTCAGCGACCGGCCGACCGACGCGGCCACCATGTTCGACGGACCGGATTGGGAGCGGCTGCTCAGCGTGCGCGAGCGACACGACGCGGAGCGGACCTGGGTTGCCGCGCATGCCGTCGGCGCGCGCTGACGCTTGCTCCGCGTGCCGGGTCCCGGCACCCCTCGGGACGCGGCCCGCACATCTGCTGAGCCGCACCCGCGGTCTCGGTCCGTCAGGGCCATCGGCGGCGTCTCCTCAAGGGGGGCGCCGCCGCATTCGGTAGAGGTATGGCGATGTCGGTTACGAAAGTGTTCCCGGCCGCACATTCGTTCGGTCTCGATCGCCTCTGCCCAGCCACATGTCCACAATTCTCGTTGCCGATGACGATCCGGACATCCGGAAATTGGTCGCCACCAAGTTGCGGCGGGCGAACTACGACGTCCTGACGGCGGTGGACGGCGCCGAGGCGCTGCAGATCCTCGCGAAGACACGCGTCGACCTGGCGGTGCTCGACGTCATGATGCCGGGCCTCTCCGGGCTGGACGTCGTCCGTGAGATCCGGGGTCGCGAGGGGTTCTCCGACCTCCCGGTCATCCTCCTAACCGCCCGCGCGGAGGAACAGGACGTGGAGCGCGGATTCGCCGCGGGCGCCACGGACTACGTGACCAAGCCGTTCAGCCCGCGCGCCCTCCTGGCGCGCATCACCTCGCGGTTGGGGCCGTAGTGTCCCCGGCTCGGACGTCCTCCGCGGCCGGCGGCCGCACTCCGCGCTCGGATCCGGTTACACGGACCGTGACCATCCGGATCGCGGGTTCGCGGTCGGTGCCCATACCCGCGACCGGGACACCGACCGCCGTCGCATCCGGGCGACACCTCGCTCGTCGGACCATCGAACGACCTTCTCCCCAGGACACCTGATGCTCGACCGGGCGACAGAGGTGGCACTCCCCTGGGCACTCGCAGCCGTCTTCTGCGCCTGCATCACGCTCCTCGTCCTTCTCGTCACGGTGTACCTCACGAGACGGATCCGGCAACGTCGCCGCGATCCGCTCATCGAGAGCCGTCACACCCAGGTGATCGAACTCCTCTCCGCCGACACGGACGAGGAGGCCGACGAGATCAGCCGCGAACTCCTGGCCCTCCGGGGCTGGCGGTGGGACGTCGTCGTGGACGACGCCTTCCGCATGATCCCCAAGTTCCAGGGTGTGGCGGTCGAGCGACTGACCGCGGTCCTCGCCCAGGCCGGGGTCATGGAGGAGCGCATCGCGGACCTCTCCCGCGGGCGGGCGATCAACCGCGCCGCGGCGGCCCGGGATCTCGGCAACGCCCGGTGGGGCCCGGCGGCCGAACCCATCGCCGACCTCCTGCGCCACCGCCAGCCCGGTGTCCGCAACGTCGCCATCCGCGCCCTCGGGCAGATCGGCGACCCCGGGACGGTGAACAACGTCTTCCGGGCCGTCGCCGAGGGACGCGTCCACATCGGGCCCGCCATCGAGACGCTCGAGGCGATGGGTGAGAGCCAGGACCTCACGGACGGCATCCTCGCCGCCATGCACGTGCCCGTGCCGGAGGTCCGCTGCGTTGCGGTCGCCGTGGCCGGCCACGTCCGGATGATGGATGCCCTGCCGATCCTGCACTCCCTCGTCGTGAACGACGAGGACCGCGACGTGCGCCGTCTGGCGGCGCTGGCGCTGGGAAGCCTCGGCGACGACAGCTCGGTGCGGTTCCTCGTCGCGTCGACCAGTGCGGACCCCTCGCTCTCCGTCGCTCTGGCGGCCATCGCCGCGCTCGGGGAGATCACGACGGACGAGGCGATCGACGTGCTGCGCGGATTCGCCCTCTCCGACGACCCGGCCATCGGCATGGCGGCGACGGACGTCATCGCCCGCATCCCGCACCTGGGTCTGCCGGTGCTCCGCGGACTCCGGGTCGACGCCCCGGACAACGTCATCGTGACCGCCGCCTTCCAGCGTTGCCTGCTCGCGACGGGCACCGACGTGCCCGAGGCCGATCCCCAATGGGCGGTGGCCTGATGCTCCATCCGGCGGTCACGACATCCGGCCTGATCGACGGGCTCCGCGAGGTGGTCGCCGTCACCCTCGGCATCCTCGCCTGGCCGGTGATCATCTACTTCGTCCTGATCAACACGTCCTATCTGGTGCTGATCACGCTGGCCTGGGCGACCTCCCATCGCGATCGTCGCCGTGCGCGACTGGAGGGCACCGACCACGTCCTGGCCTCCGGGCGGACGGCCGGCATCAGCCTCATCGTCCCCGCGTACAACGAGGAGGTCGGCATCGTTGAGTCGGTCCAGTCGCTCCTCGCGCTGGCGTACCCGGACGTCGAGGTCGTGGTCGTCAACGACGGCAGCAGCGACGGCACCCTGCAGCTCATGATCGAGCGGTTCTCGCTGATCCGGGTCGCGTCACAGGCGGAGGGCGCGATTCCGACGAAGGCCCAGCCCACGGCGACCTACATCCCGCGGAGCGGGCGCGGCGGGCTCGTCGTCGTCGACAAGCCGAACAGCGGGCGGTCGGACGCGATCAACGTGGGGATCAACCACGCGTCCAAGGACCTCATCGCCTGCGTCGACGCGGACTCCGTGCTGGAGGCGAACGCCCTGCTCACGGTCACCCAGCCGTTCCTCGACGATCCGCTGCGCTGCATCGGGAGCGGCGGGAGCATCCGGCCCATCAACCACTGCGTGGTGGACCGGGGCCGGGTCCTCGAGGTGCGCATGTCGCCGCACTACCTGCCGCGCATCCAGGCCGTCGAGTACATCCGCGCGTTCGTCCTCGGCCGTCAGGGCTGGGCTCGTGCCCGGGCGCTGCTCCTCATCTCCGGGGCGTTCGGCGTCTTCCGCCGGGACGTCGTCCTGTCGGCCGGGGGACTGGACGCGGACTCCATCGGCGAGGACCTCGAGCTCGTCACGCGCCTGCACGGCATCTATCGCAGGTCGCACACTCCGTACACGGTCGGCTTCGTCGCGGAGCCCGTCAACTGGACCGAGGTCCCGCCGACGATCCCCGTCCTGGCCCGGCAGCGTCGTCGCTGGCACCGCGGCCTGTGGGAGGTGCTCTGGAAGCACCGCCGGATGTGCTTCAACCCCCGGTACGGCCGCATCGGCATGGTGGCGATCCCGTACTACTGGTTCTTCGAGCTGATCGCACCGCTCCTGGAGGTGATCGGCATCATCGTCGTGCCGCTCGCCGTGATCCTGGGCGTGAGCCCGTGGCAATACGCCCTGCTCTTCGTGCTGGTCGCGTACGCCTACGGCTTCCTGGTCTCGCTCGCCGCGATCGTCGTGGACACGATCTACTTCGACCGCTATCCACGTGGCAAGGACATCCGGCGCGCCGTGGTGGCCACCGTCGTCGAGAACTTCGGATACCGCCAGATGACCGCGGTCTGGCGCCTGCAGGGCTGGTGGGCCGCCCTTCGCGGGAAGCAGGCCGTCTGGGGCGTGATGTCACGCCAGGGTTTCGGCGCATCCCAGGAAGACGCGCAATGACGACCTGGCGCGGACACCGGATGTCGGGGTCCCTCCCCCTGTGCCGGGTCCACGGGGTCGGCGCGGCACGACGTGCAGCGATGCACCCCACACGTCGTGGAGGTCGCACATGACCTGGGCGCTCCTCGCGATCGCCGTCGTGGCCGCAGCGGCCGCGGGGTTCGTCATCGTCACCGCGCAGCGCCGACGGGACACGGTAGACCGCGACTCCGCCCTTCTCATCGACACGATGAGGCAGCTCACACGCGGTGACCGCGATGCCCGGATCGCGATGGGGAGGATCGGGGCTCTCGGAGACGTGGCCGTCGCGCTCAACGACCTTGCCGAGTCCGGTCAGGACACCGCGGAGCGAGAGGACGAGCGGCAGCGGCTCGACGGGGTCCTCCTCTCCATCAACCGTCAGGTGCGCGCGGAACTCGACTTCGACGCGATCGCGCTCGGCACGGCGCTCACGGTGCAGGACGAGCTCGCAGTCGATCGCGTCTGGCTGCGCGTGTTCTCGGATGCCCTGAACCCTGACGGCTTCGTGGTCGCGGCGCCCGACGACGAGGGCGGGGCCCTTCCCGTCGGGTTCGTCCACCTCTTCCAGCGCGTCGCCCTGGCCGTGTGGACGGAGGGGACGGTGGCGCGCTTCCCCGTTCCGGAGGACGGACGGCACGTCATGTCCCGCGACGAGGAGCTGACGGTCTGGCTGGAACTCGCTCCGCGCGGCGTCGACACCTTCCTCGTCGTCCCACTCGGTGCCGCCGACGAGGTGCTCGGCTACATGATCCTCGGGCGCGGTGCGTCCGCACCCCGCTGGCGCACCGCCGAGATCGACGCGGCCGGCGAGATCGGAATGGCGGTGGGGCAGGCACTCGCGAACGTCCGGATCATCGCGCGGGAGTACCGCGTCGCGGTCGAGATGCGTGAGATCGACCGGCAGAAGACGGAGCTCGTCTCCAACGTCAGCCACGAACTGAGGACTCCGCTCACATCGATCTCCGGCTACGTCGAGATGCTCCGCGACGGCGAGTACGGGGAGCTCTCCGACGATGTGGACGAGACGCTGGCCGTCGTCGAGCGAAGCACCGCGCGTCTCCGTGAGCTCATCGAGAACCTGCTCGTCCTGTCGCGGTCCGAGGCGACCCAGGGTACGCACGAGCGCCGTCCGGTCGATCTGCGGACGACGATCCGCGATGCCGTCGCCATGCTGGGACCGGAGGCGTCCGCCCGGTCCGTCGCTCTCACCGCGGACGTCGGCGGTTCCCCGGTGGAGGTCGTCGGAGACCGCTCGGCGCTCGAGCGCGTCGTGCTGAATCTCGTCAACAACGCGGTCAAGTTCACGCCCGCCGAGGGGGCGGTCACCGTCACCCTGGCGACCCGGGGTGCGACGGCCGTCGTCACGGTGACCGACACGGGCATCGGGATCGTCGCCGATGAGCAGGCCCGGGTCTTCGACCGCTTCTACCGTGCATCCAACGCATCGCATCGCGGGATCCGCGGCACGGGCCTCGGCCTCGCCATCACGCGTTCCATCATCGAGGACCACGGCGGTGCCATCACACTGCGCTCGGAGGAGGGGGAGGGCACGGAGGTCGAGTTCACCCTTCGCCTCGCGGCCCCGGCCGAGTAGCGCATGGCCCGATCGTTTGGTTAGCTCCCCGTCAGTGGCGACCTCCGTCCTCCGACCCCTTGCGATCGCCGTACTCGGCGGACTCGTCGTCCCCGTCGTGGCGACCGCCGCGCCTCCGAAGGCGAAGGTGCGGCCGGCATCGGTGACCGTGGCGGTCGCCCCGGGCGCCGACGGCGCCGTCCGGGCAGAGCTTCGGCGCCGCGGCATCGCCGTCAGCCGGCGGACCTCACGCGGCCTCCAGGTCGTGGCGAAGACCCCCGCGGCCCGGCGCACGATCCGTGCCCTTCCCGGCGTCGCATCCGTCGCGACGACCGCCGCCTCCTACCCCGATGCCGTCACCGGCCAGGGTCTCGAGCGGACCGGTGCGGCGGCCCTCGCGGACGTCGACCGCGGGGGCGCGGGTCTGCGCATCGCGATCGTCGACCTCGGCTTCGGGAGCCAGATCGCCCCGCTCCAGGCCGCCGGTGAGCTGCCGCCGGCCGCGCGCCTGCGCTACCAGTCCTTCGATCCCGCCAACGGCATCCTCGGGACCAGCGCCTACGGTGGTCCGACCGACCATGGCATGCTCGTCGCGCAGACGGTCTACGACTACGCGCCCCGGGCCAGCTACACGTTCGTGAGCTACCACACCCCTGAGGACTTCGTGGCCGCCACGAACTGGATCGCAAGCCAGCGGTTCGACATCGCCGTCCACTCGAACAACTTCCTCGAGGGGCCGTTCGACGGGACCTCACCCCTTGCCCAGTCAGTGGACCGCGCCGCGGCCGCAGGGGTCCTGTGGTTCAACTCGGCGGGCAACTACGGACAGAAGCGCTGGGGCGGACCGTGGAGCGATCCCGACGGCGACGACGAGATGAACTGGCCGACGTCGACGCCCTGGATCATCACCCGCACCGACTACTCGGCTCTGACCTACCACCTCAGCTGGCGGAACCCGGCGGGTGCCGAGCCCACGGACATCGACCTCGTCCTGGAGCGTCAGGAGGGGGACACGTGGATCGCCGTCGCTGCGTCACGCGATCGCCAGTCGCTCGGTGCCGTCCCGGCCGAGCGCATCAACGGCCTTCGCCCGTCGGCCCCAGGCCGGTATCGCCTGCGTGCCGTGCTCGTGTCCGGTCCCCCTCCGGAATCGGTCGACCTGTACTCGCGTGAAGACGAGATCAGCGCCCTCTTCGGCAATGGCGACGCATCGTCGGGTTCGGTGCCGACGCCGGCCGACGCCGAGGGTGCCATCGCCGTGGGAGCCGTGGACTGGCGGAGCAACACGCTCGTCCGGTACTCCTCGCGCGGCCCGACGCCGGACGGGCGCCTCAAGCCCGACATCGTGGCTCCCACCGGCACCGCCATCGCACGTGTCGTCGGCGACCCCCAGGACACCGGCGGCACGTCCATCGCAGCTCCCAACGCGGCCGGCGCGGTCGCGGTCCTCCTCTCGTCGCTCCGCGCGGACGGCATCCGTCCCAGCGCGTCCGCCGTGCGGACGATGATGGACCGCGACGCGCTCGATCTCGGCGCCGCCGGTCCTGATCCGGTGTTCGGTGCGGGCCGCCTCCGCGTCGAACTGGAGGCCCCGGAGGTCGGGGCGGTCTCGCCGAAGGTCACCGGGCCGGTCCGCGGCACACGGCGACTGGAATCCATCGGTGCCGACCCGTCGGGTCTCGCCTCGTACGGGGTCTACGTCGACGGAGCCCTGCTCCGCAACGGCCGGATGAGCCGGGAGTCGGCCGTCGCCGTCATCCCGACCCGGAAGTACCGCGACGGCGTCCACCGGGTCGAGATCGAGATGGTCGACGGCGTGGGCAACCGCGGACGTCGCGCGGTCCGGATGGTCTTCGACAACACCGCACCCGACACGTCGGCGGTCACCGTCACCCCGGTGCCGCGCGTCATCCGCCGGGCGACGGGACCTGTGAACCGGCGCAAGACCCGGCGCCTGGCCGTCCGGGTCACGTCGCGGGACGCCGTCTCCGCGCGTCTCACCACGCGCGTCATCGTGAGGCGCGGATCCACGACCGTGTCGGACACCAGGGCCACCGCCGTATCGGGTCGTGCCCGTGTGGTGCTGACCGCGCCGCTGCCCCGTGGGCCGGTCCGGGTGATCGTCCTGACGACCGACCAGGCCGGGAATGTCCGTCGCGTGGTCCGCCCGGCCCGTGTCATCGTGTGAAACGAGTTTCGTGCGTCGCCTTTACTCCCGGGGACGAATCACGCAAGATACGGGGCGACAATCATCCGTCACCCAGGAGGAGCGCGAATGCCCCTTGACCCTGATGTGAAGAGCAAGATCCGCGACCGCATCTCAACCGCGAACAAGTCGAACGTGGACGAGATCATCGCGGAGGTGGAGAAGCTCCGTGCGGATCTTCCCGAGGACGACAAGGACTACGCCCGGGCCGGCGGTTGGCTCGAGGACCTCGCGCTTGTCAAGGGCGGCGGCGTCCCCGGCAAGTTCAGCTAGCCACCTCTGATCGGGGCCCGTCATGTGGCGGGCCCCGATCGATGTCCCCGGTGCGCGAGACGCGGCCCGCGTCGAGCGTCCGGCCGTTCCCGCCCTGCTCGGGGGACCCCGGTCAGTCGGCGTCGCGGATTTCCATGCGGTAACCGGATCCCCGTACGGTGCGTATCCGCTTGGCACCCATCTTCCGGCGCAGGTAGGCGATGTAGACCTCCACCACGTTGCTGCCGGGATCGAAGTCGTATCCCCACACGCGGTCAAGGAGTTCCTCGCGTGAACGGATCGCGCCGGGAGAGCGCATGAGGGCCTCCAGCAGCGCGAACTCCCGCTTGGAGAGTTCGACCTCGCCGTGGTCCGGGGTGGTCACCCGGTGGGTGAGGAGGTCCAGGTGCACGTCGCCGGCGATCAGCTCCCGCGCGGGCGTCGACCCCGCGTCACGGAGACGCGCCCGGATGCGCATGAGCAGCTCCTCGAACGCGAACGGCTTGGTCACGTAGTCGTCCGCACCGCTCTCGAAGCCTCCGACCTTGTCCCGCACCTCGTCGCGGGCACTCAGGATGACCACCGGCATCGTGAGGCCGGCGCCTCGGAGGTCGCGCAGCAGGTCGACTCCGTCCATGTCCGGCAGACCGAGATCGAGGACGACGAGGTCGTGACGTCCCGTGCGCAGCGCCGTGGACGCCTCCCGCCCGGTCGCGGCCACGTCGACGCTGTAGCCCGCGGCCCGCAGGCCGCGCTCGACGAAGCGGGCGATCCGCTCTTCGTCCTCGACCACCAGGATGCGGCTCATGTCGTGACCTCCGTCGCGTGGGGGCTGTCGACCGGGACGGTGATGACGAAGCGTGATCCGGGATGCCAGTTGGCGTCGAGCCGGAGCGTCCCCCCATGGGCCTCGGCGATCGCGCGTGCGATCGCGAGTCCGAGACCGGATCCCTGACGGGCACGTTCTGGGCCGCTCACGTGGCGCTGGAAGACCCGGGTCCGCTCGTCCTCCGGAACGCCCGGTCCGCGGTCCGATACCCAGAGCGACGCCGTCCGTCCACCGGGATCGACCGTGGTGCCGATCTCGACGACACTGTCCTCGGGGGCGTACCGCGCGGCGTTCTCGACGAGGTTCAGCATGGCCTGGGTCAGCCGGTCGGCGTCCGCCTGTATGACGCCGACCCCGACCACCGGATGCCATTGCGGCCCGGGGAGCGTCTGCGCGCGACGGTGGACCGCGAGCGCGAGGTCGCTGAGGTCGACCGGCTCGACCCGCAGGAAGGTGGGCTGCTCCGCCCGTGCCAGGACGATGAGATCGTTCACCATCCTGCTCATCCTCTCCACCTCGTCGGCGACCATGGCGACCGTGTCGTCCACCTCGTCCTCGGCGACCGTGCCGTCCCGCAGCTGCTCGATGTGGCCGCGGATGATCGTGAGCGGTGTGCGCAGATCGTGGGCGGCGTCCGCGAGGAACGTCCGCTGGGTCCCGAGGGCGCCATCGAGGCGGTCGAGCATCGAGTTGAACGTGCGTGCCAGCACGGCGATCTCGTCGCTGCCCCCGGGGTCGTGGAGGCGCTCCGACGTGTCCGTCGCGCTGATCGTCCGGGCCGTGTCGCTCATCCGCCGCAGCGGGCGCAGCAGGACGGCCGCCAGCCACCAGGACGCGACTGCGGTGATCAGGACCGCGATGAGGCCGACGGTGCGGACGGCGGACAGCACGTCGCGCACCGTCTCGCGCTCCCCGTCGATGAACCGGCCCACCACGAAGGTGCCGATGCGGTTCTCGTCGCGGAGCACCGGTACGGCGAGCATGCGGGCGGGCCCAGCGCCGGTGGAGACCTCGAAGAACGACGAATCGGACGCCGCCGCCGCGCGGTTGCGGACCGCCGGGTCGGCCGCCAGGTCGACGTCTCCCACGGGGCCGGAGCTCCGCAGCAGGCCCGCGCCGGAAAGCACGAACACGACCTCGCCCTCCGACAGGACCGAGCCGTCGAGGAACCGGATCGTCGCACGGCGGAGATCGCGGCTGAGACGCTCGCCGTTGTCGTCCTCCGCGACCTCGAGGAACCGGACGAACTCCCGGTACTCCTGAACGAGGTCACCGCGGATCCGCTCGTCGGACTGGCCGTGGAGCATCGCCTGGAGACCGATGCCGGCGATGAACGCGGCCAGCGCAACGACGAGGACGAGGGCTCCGGCGAGCTTGACACGGCTCGATGATCGCACCCGGTCGGCAAGCGCGGCTGCCCGTGACCTAGTCGTCGTCACGGCGGTCCGAATCGTCGCCCGTGTCGTCTCTCCTGTCGTCGCCCGTGTCGTCGTCCGGGCGATCGTCGTCGTCGGTCGTGGTGACCCGAGGCGTGGTGCGTGGCCGGGCCGGCGTCGGACGTGGCACCGACGGGGTGGACCGTGTCGTGGTCGTTCGTGTCGTGGTCGTCCGCGGCGGGGGTGCCGTCGTCGTCTGGATGGGGGTGGTGAGCACAATCGGAGGGACGTCGTCCTCTCCGCCACCCTTCCCGCAGCCGGCAAGGATGAATCCGAGGATGACGAGACAGACGACGCTGCGGGCGGTCCGGGCCATCGTCGTCACCGGGGAGGGAAAGGCGTGCCTGTCACGTCCGCCAGTCCGGTGGCGAGGGCGGTGAGCGAGGGGCGGTCGGCCGGATCGAACCGAAGGCATCGGTCCACCACCTCGGCCAGTGGCGAGTCGGGCCGCTCCCGCGTGAGCGGCTGGGGCACCCAGCCGTCGGTGCGCCGGCGCCGGTCGTCCGGCAGCGCGTGTGTTCCGCGCAGGGCCTCGTGGAGGACCATGCCCAGTCCCCAGACGTCGGCGGCGGTGCCGACATCGCCTCCGCGTACCTGTTCCGGCGCCATGTAGCACCAGGTTCCCACGCCGGCGCGGATGCGTCCCGGTCGGGTCGCCGAGCTCAGGTCGATCACGACGGCGCGGCCGCTCTCGGCGACGACGTTCGAGGGCTTGAGGTCGAGGTGGACCAGGCCGTTGGAGTGGAGGTGGGATAGGGCGGAGCACAGGTGGATCCCCATCCAGGCCGCGCTCTGGTCGTCGATGCCCCCCTCGGACGACTCGACCATGCGGCCGACCGTCTCCCCGGAGAGCGTCTCCATGACGACGACGGGACGAGGGACGGCGACGACGTCCACGACCGACACGATGTGCGGATGGCGGAGCCGCTTCAGGCGGCGCCCCTCCCGTAGTAGGCGGCGGCCTGTATTCGCGTCGTCGATGCGGTCGGGACGCGGCGTCTTCAGGATGCACCGGCACCAGCGGCCCTCGTCCCACGCGTCGAACACGTCGAAGTGGTTGCTCCGGTGGAGGTGGTCGAGGATCCGGTAGCCGGGGGCGAGCACGGTCCCCCTGCGCGGGCGGCGCGCCCCCATCAGACGGCCGTCCGCAGGTCCGACGGCCGGCGCCCGGGACGGAACGTGCCGTCCTCCAGCCGGACGACGCGGTCGGCGAGGGCGATCATCTCGGGATCGTGGGTGATCATGAGGACCGTCCTCCCCCGGCGCAGCTCGGCGAGGGGCGTGGCCATGGCCGTCCGGGCGTCCGCGTCGAGGCCGGTCGTCGGCTCGTCGAGGACGACGACGGGTGCGTCGTGCAGGAGCGCGCGGGCGATGGCGAGGCGCTGACGCTGCCCGCCGGAAAGGCGCCGTCCGCGCTGACCGACCTGGGTGGCCAGGCCGTCGGGGAGCGACGCGACGACAGCGTCCGCTCCCGAACGCATGAGCGCGTTCGCGATCTCGTCGTCGGTCGCCCCGGGGCGGCCGAGTTCGAGGTTGCGTCGGACGGTTCCGTTGAAGGCGAGCGTCTCCTGGAGGAGGACGGTGACGTTTCGGCGGAGCGACGCCAACGATAGTGACCGGATGTCGTGGCCGTCGATCGTGATGCGTCCGCGATCCGGGTCGTGGAACCGGACCAGGAGCTTCGCCAGCGTCGACTTCCCCGCCCCGTTGCCGCCCACGAGCGCGACGCACTCCCCGGGGCGGACGTCGAGGGAGGCGGCGCGGAGCGTCGGGCCGGTGACACCCGGATACGTGAAGGTGACGTCCTCCACGGTCAGCTCGCCTCGCGCGCGGCCGAGGTCGTGGGGGTCCTCCGTCTCGGTGACGGGGATGGGCTGATCCATGACGTCGATCACGCGCTCGGCCGATGCCGCGGCCGTGAACAGCGAGTTGACGATCCCGCCGAGCTCACGGACCGGGCTGTAGAGCTGGGTCAGGTATGCCAGGAAGACCAGGAGTCCTCCGAGCGTCAGGCGCTCATCGGCCACGGCCCATGTGCCGAGGCCGATGAGGACGAGCGTCACCGACAGTTCGATGAGGTCGACCAGCGGGCCGAAGACCGAGCGGATGCGCGCGGCGGCGAGCTCAGCTCGCATCATGCCCCGCCCCTCGCGATGGAAGCGCTCGGCCTCCGCGTCCTCGACGCCGTATGCCTTGACGAGCGACAAGTTGGCCAGGCTCTCCTCTCCGACCGAGGCGAGCCCGCCGGCACGGCGCTTCGCCTCGCGACTCGCGCGGCGCGACCACTGGGCGAACCGGTGCGCGAGCGCCCAGAGCACGGGGGCCACGACGATGGCGACCATGGCCAGGAGCCAGTCCAGGTAGAAGAGGAGGCCGACGAACAGGAGGATGCGCGCGATCGCGGAGAGGGTCTGGACGACCCCCTGGACGACGAGCCCCTCCACGTTGTCCACGTCGCGCGTGACGCGGGCGAGCGTGTCGCCCATGTGACGTGTCTCCAGGCCGTCCGGCGCCGAGCGCTGCAGACGGCGGAAGACATCGGTCCGCACATCGAGGACGAAGCGCTCGCCGACCCATGAGCCGAGGTAGTCGTCGACGAAGGTGAGAAGGCCGCGGAGGACCACGATCCCGACGGTCGCGACGGCGATGGGGAGGAGGGGGCCGAGGTCCCGTGGCGTCAGGACGTCGTCCACCACCAGCTTGAACATCCAGATCTCGGCCGCCTCGATCACCGGGAGGATCAGGGCGATGACGAGACCCAGGGCGAGCCACCGGCGATACGGTCGGGTGGCCGGCCAGAAGCGCCGGAAGACGGCGCGGATGCTGAGCGCGTCGGCGTGGGCGACGAGCGCGGGCTCCTCGCCCTCCGGGGTGCGGAGCAGCCCCGAGATGAACGAACGGCCCCGGGCGGGCCGGGACCGTTCGTCCTGGCGCTCATCGGACGATGAGGCCGGTGCTGACGCATGTGCGGAGCGGGTGTGTGCTCCGGTGACGGGGCCGTTCGGCTCCAACGAGGTGACTCAGGTGTTGGAGGAGCGGCGGCGGACGATGCGGCGACCGCGGCGACGGGACCGGCGCCGGCGACGCCGGCGAGGCGTGTCGCTCGTGTCGCTGGTGCCGCGACCGTGGGCGGTGCGGGCTGGGAGCACCTGTCCGAACTTCAGTGACATCGTTCTCTCCTTGACGGGGGAGCAGGATCGTCACCGTGCATTTCGCGGTGACGATCGGAACGCTACGAACGGTGTGTGAGACGAACATGAA
>CAYOSM010000048.1:0-15131 GCA_964406645.1 uncultured Bifidobacteriaceae bacterium
CTCACCGGCAGGGTGTCTGACACCTCGGAAGTAACGGCAAGAGGAAGCGGACAGGCACCTCGAAGGAAACGGCAAGAGGGCCCGGCAGCCCGACCTCGGACCCAACGGCAGGCCATCGACAGACGGTCCGCGCGACGGCCGTCCAGTTTCACGAACCCTAATTCAGGAAATGAAAACTTCTTCATATCAGTGATACGGTGTGGCCCCCGACGGGAGGCGACACTGGGCATTCCGCTCCATCAGGCGAAGGCAGAACTCTTCAAGACACTGGGCCATCCGGCCCGCATTCGCATCCTCGAGCTCCTCGATGAGCGTGACCATGCGGTGCACGAGCTCCTGGAGCGGATCGACATCGAGGCCAGCAACCTGTCGCAGCAGCTGGCCGTCCTCCGGCGGACCGGTCTCGTCGAATCGCGACGTGAGCGCGGCTCGGTCATCTATTCCATCGCCGTGCCCGAAGCCCGGGATCTCCTTCTCGCCGCCCGCATCATCCTCCGCAGTCTCGCTGCGAATCAGGAGGAGCTCGGGTCACAGATCGCATCGGCGACGCCGACACTTGCCGCTTCGTGACGACACCTCATCTCGATGCATCGTCTGGTGTCGGCCGGACTCCCCGCGTTGCCCGCGATGCCCTCCGGGGGTTGCGGCGCTTCCTTCCACGACGCGCGGACTGGATTCCCAGCGCCGTCGGGTCGGATCTTCTCGCGGGTCTCATGGTTGCCCTGGTCGCGCTTCCCCTCGCGCTGGGGTTCGGGGCGAGTGCCGGGATGGGTGCCTCATCGGGCCTCATCACGGCAATCGTCGCGGGGGCTGTGGCGGCGGTCTTCGGTGGCAGTCGAGTCCAGGTCAGTGGACCGACCGGCGCCATGACCGTCGTCCTCATCCCCATCATGGTCGACCACGGCGCTGACGGCGTCCTCGTCGTCGGTCTCATGGCCGGCGTCATGCTCATCGTCCTCGGCATCGCCGGGATCGGCCGCGTCATCCGCTATCTCCCCGTCACGGTCGTGGAGGGCTTTACAGCCGGCATCGCGCTGATCATCGCGATGCAACAGGTTCCGGCCGCCCTCGGGGTGCCGGCATCCGGCGAATCCGTGCTGGCCACCACGGGCCACGCCGTCTCCGCATGGTTCGACTCCCCGCACCTCCTGGCGCCCGCGGTGACGATCGGTGCCGTCGCACTGATCCTCCTTCTCGCGCGGGTGATGCGGACCCTCCCCGGTGCGCTCGTCGCGGTCGTCGTGGTCACGCTGGCCAACGGCATCTTCGACTGGCGGCTCTCGACCATCGGCGCGATCCCATCGCACCTCCCCTCGCCGGCGCTGCCGTCGATCGAGCTCGGCGCATTGACCGCGCTCATGCTTCCCGCTCTCGCGGTCGCGGCCCTCGCCGCGCTCGAGAGCCTCCTCTCGGCTACGGCCGCCGACGCGATGACCGTCGGCGGTCGTCACGATCCCGACCGCGAACTCGTCGGGCAGGGCCTCGCCAACCTCGCGGCGCCGCTCTTCGGCGGTGTGCCCGCCACCGCCGCGATCGCGCGTACCGCGGTCAACGTGCGATCCGGTGCGCGGACGCGACTCGCCTCGCTCACCCACGCCGTCGTCCTGCTCCTCATCGTCCTGGTCGCCAGCGGCTGGGTCGCGGCCATCCCCCTGGTGGCGCTGGCCGGCGTCCTGATCGCCACGGCCGTCCAGATGATCAAGGTGTCCAGCCTGCGCGCACTGGCGCGCTCGACCCGGGGCGATGCGGCCGCCCTCGTCCTCACCGCGGCCGCCACCGTGGTCTTCGACCTCGTCACGGCCGTCCTCATCGGCCTCGTGGTCGCCGGCTTCTTCGCCATCCGCCAGACGGCCCGCACCGCGCGCCTCGACGAAATCCCGCTGGACGAGTCCGACCACGCGGCCGAGGAGCAGAGCCTCCTTGACGACCACATCGTCGCCTTCCGCATCGACGGGCCCCTCTTCTTCGGTGCGGCCCACGACTTCCTCCTGGAGCTCACCCGGGTCAGCCACGTCCAGGTGGTCGTCCTGCGGCTCGCCCGCGTCACCACCATCGACGCGACGGGGGCGCACGTCCTCGCCGACATCATCGAGCGCTTGGCGCACGACGGCATCACCGTGATGCTCTCCGGAGCACGTCCGGAACATGAGAGGGTGCTCCGCGAGATGGGGGTCCATGAGCGCCTCGCCCATGAGCGGCACTTCTTCGCCACCACCCCCGAGGCCATCGCCCACGCTCGGGAGCACGTGGCACGTGCGTCCAGAGACCACGAGCTCGCTGCCGCATCCGCGGGGTGAACGCCACTCGGCGGCGTCGACGATCTCCCCTGCAAGATCGGCGGATCATCCGCTATATTTGGCACTCACATTCTGAGAGTGCCAAATACAAAGGGAGTGCTGATGGGGCTGCAGCCGCTGGGCGACAGGATCGTCGTCCGTCAGATCGAGGCCGAGGAGGTCACCGCGAGCGGGATCGTCCTCCCCGACACCGCACAGGAGAAGCCGCTTCGCGGCGAGGTCCTGGCCGCCGGTGACGGTCGCTGGGAGAACGGCACCCGCGTACCGCTGGACGTGGCCGCGGGCGACGAGGTCATCTACTCGAAGTACGGCGGGACCGAGGTCAGCGTCGACGGCGACGACCTCCTCATCCTCCGTGAGTCCGACGTCCTTGCCAAGGTGGTGAAGTAGATGCCGCCGCACAAGGAGCTCAAGTTCCACGAGGACGCCCGCAAGGCGCTCGAGCGTGGTGTCAACACCCTGGCGGACGCCGTCAAGGTCACCCTCGGCCCCAAGGGCCGCTACGTCGTCCTCAAGCGGCCGTTCGGCGCGCCGACCATCACGAACGACGGTGTCACCATCGCGCGTGAGATCGAGTGCGACGACCCGTTCGAGAACCAGGGCGCGCAGCTCGTCAAAGAGGTTGCGACGGCCACCAACGACGTCGCCGGTGACGGAACCACCACCGCGACGGTTCTGGCGCAGGCCATCGTCCGCGAGGGCGTGAAGAACGTCGCCGCCGGCGCCAACCCGATGGGCCTGAAGCGCGGCATCGAGGCCGCCGTCACCGTCGTGACCGACGCGGTCCTCAAGGCCGCCACTCCGGTGAAGGGCAAGGAGGACATCGCGCGGGTCGCGACGATTTCGGCGCGTGACCGTGAGATCGGCGACATCATCGCCGACGCGATCGAGAAGGTCGGCAAGGACGGCGTCGTGAACGTCGAGGAGGGTCAGACCTTCGGCATGGACCTCGAGTTCACCGAGGGCATGCAGTTCGACAAGGGCTACGTCTCCCCATACATGGTCACCGACCAGGAGCGCATGGAGGCCGTCCTCGACGACGCCTACATCCTCGCCCACGGTGGCAAGGTCAGCGCCATCAAGGACATCCTCCCCGTGCTGGAGCAGGTCATCCAGACGGGCAAGCCCCTTCTCATCATCGCCGAGGACTTCGAGGGCGAAGCCCTCGCGACCTTGGTGGTCAACAAGCTGCGCGGCACGTTCACCGGCATCGTGGTGAAGGCCCCGGGCTTCGGCGACCGCCGCAAGCGTCTCCTCGAGGACATCGCCGTCCTCACGGGTGGCGAGCAGATCAGCGGCGAGATGGGCCACAAGCTCGAGAACACGCAGCTCGACCAGCTCGGTCGTGCCCGCCGTGTCGTCGTCGGCAAGGACTTCACCACCATCATCGACGGTGCCGGTGACCCCGACGAGATCAAGGCGCGTATCGCCACGGTCAAGACGGAGATCGAGAACTCCGACTCCGACTACGACCGTGAGAAGCTCCAGGAGCGTCTCGCCAAGCTGGCCGGCGGTGTCGCCGTGGTCAAGGTGGGTGCCGCCACTGAGACGGAGATGAAGGAGAAGAAGCACCGCGTGGAGGACGCTCTCCAGGCGACCCGTGCCGCCCTCGAGGAGGGCATCGTGCCGGGTGGCGGTGTGGCTCTCATCAACGCCCTTCCGGCACTCGACAAGCTGGAGCTGGAAGGCGAGGAGGCCGTCGGTGCCGCGATCGTGCGCCGCGCCCTGGAGGAGCCGCTCCGTCAGCTCGCCGCCAACGCGGGCCTTGAGGGCTCCGTCGTCGTCGGCAAGGTGAAGGAGCTCAAGGCCGGTCGCGGTCTCAACGTCGACACGGGCGAGTACGTGGACCTGGTCAAGGAGGGTGTCATCGACCCCGCCATGGTGACCCGCTCCGCGCTGCTCAACGCCGCGTCGATCGCGAAGAACGTGATCAGCACCGAGTGCCTCATCGTCGAGGCCCCGGAGAAGCCGGTCGAGGGTGGCGCCATCACCAGCCCGAACCTCGCTGGCGGGATGCCCGACTTCTAGGTCGGATCCTGTGGTGTGTGCGTTCCGGTGTGGCCCGCTTCGGCGGGCCACATCTCATTTGGGCCGAACGCGGAGGGTGGACGGCGCTCCGTCTGAGGTCGAGGGCGCCGGGCATTTCAGGGCGCGGAGGTCGGCGCATCCTCCACCACCGCCATCGCCTGGCGCGCGATCTCGAGCTCCTCGTTCGTCGGGATCACGAGAACGCGGACGCGTGACGCCTCCGTCGCCACGTCTCGCGCCTCCCTCGAGGGAGCGGCGTTCGCCGCAGCGTCCAGTTCGATCCCCAGCCCGTCGAGGCCGGCGAGGCACCGTTCGCGGACGGGTGCCGAGTTCTCCCCGACTCCCGCGGTGAAGACGACGGCGTCCACCCGGCCCAGGACGGCCGTGTAGGAGCCGATGTACTTACGGATCCGGTAGCAGTAGACGTCGAGGGCCAGCTCGGCCGCCGCGTCTCCGTCGAGCGCCGCGGCCACCAGGTCACGCATGTCCTGCCGACCGCAGAGGCCCAGCACGCCGGAACGTGTGTTGAAGATCTCGTCGATGCGGTCGATGTCGTAGTGCGCCACCCGGCTGAGATGGAACACGGCGGCCGCGTCGATGTCGCCGGTCCGCGTTCCCATGACAAGACCCTCAAGGGGGGTCAGGCCCATGGAGGTGTCGACGGACACCCCGTTCCGGACCGCACAGGCGGATGCGCCGTTCCCCAGGTGGAGGACGATGAGGTTGGTCTCGTCCGGCGCCCGTCCGAGCATCCGGGCGGCCTCGCGCGACACATAGGCGTACGACGTGCCATGGAACCCGTAGCGGCGTATGCGGTAGCGCTCGGCGACCTCCCGGTCCAGCGCGTAGGTATGGGCGACGGCGGGCATCGTCGCGTGGAAGGCTGTATCGAACACGGCCACATGCGGAAGCCGGGGGAAGAGATCACGTGCCGCCTGGATGGCGGCGGCGTTGGCCGGATTGTGGAGCGGGGCGAGATCCGCCAGTTCGTCCAGGCTTGCCATGACGGCGTCGTCGATCACGATGGATCCGCCGAACGCATCGGCGCCCTGCGCGACACGGTGTCCGACGACGCCGATGTTCGCCGTATCGAGCGACGGGCCGTGTGCGGCGAAGGCGTCGCTCATCGCGGACATCGCCGCGCGGTGGTCCGGGACGGTGACGTCCTCCCGCCAGGAGCCGTCCGGGGTCGTATGGGTGATGCGGCCACCGTCGGATCCGATGCGCTCGACGAGTCCCGTGGCACAGGCGGTCCCCGTGCCGACGTCGACGACCTGGTACTTGAGGGACGACGACCCGGAGTTGATCACCAGCACCGTCATGCGGACATTCCCTGGGCCTGGATCGCCGTGATCGCCACGGTGTTCACGATGTCCTGCACGAGAGCTCCCCGTGACAGGTCGTTGACCGGCTTCCTCAGCCCCTGCAGCACCGGACCGATGGCGACGGCCCCCGCCGACCGCTGCACGGCTTTGTACGTGTTGTTGCCCGTGTTCAGGTCGGGGAAGACGAGCACCGTCGCCCGGCCCGCGACCTCGGAGTCGGGGAGCTTCGTCCGTGCCACCGAGCCGTCCACGGCGGCGTCGTATTGGATGGGGCCCTCCACGTCCAGTCCGGGAGCGTTCCGTCGCACGATCGCCGTTGCGGCACGGACCTTGTCGACATCCGCACCGGCACCCGATTCGCCGGTCGAGTAGGACAGCATCGCCACGCGTGGTGTCACCCCGAACCGTTCGGCCGTCGCGGCGGACGAGACGGCGATGTCGGCCAGCTGCTCGGCGGTGGGATCGGGGATGACGGCGCAGTCGCCGTACACCAGCACACGGTCGGCCAGGCACATGAAGAGCACGGAGGAGACCACCGACACCCCGGCGACGGTCCGGATGATCTCGAAGGCCGGGCGGATGGTGTGCGCCGTCGTGTGCGCCGCACCGGAGACCATGCCGTCGGCGAGACCCAGATGGACCATCAGCGTCCCGAAGTACGAAGGGTCCTGCACGATCTCGTTTGCGCGATCGAGGGTCATTCCCTTCGCCGCACGGATGTCGGTGTAGACCTCGGCGAACCGCTCGCGGTGCTCGGAGTCGGCGGGTGCGATGATCTCCGCCGCGGTGAGGTCGAGACCGAGCTCGGCGGCGCGGGCACGCACACGCGGCTCGTCCCCGAGGATCGTCAGGTCGGCGGCCTCGCGCGCGAGCAGGGTACTCGCCGCGGCGGAGGATGCGGTCGTCGTTCCCCTCGGGGAGCACGATGTGCCGGCGGTCGGAACGCGCCCGCTCGATCAGGTCGTACTCGAACATGAGAGGTGTGACGACCTCCGATCGCGGGAGGTTCACCGAGGCCAGCAGCCGTTCGCCGTCGATGTGCTGGCCAAAGGTCGCACGGGCGATGTCGATCTTGCGGTGGGACGCCTCCGAGAACAGGCCCACCGTCTGCGCCATGCGCCGGGCGGTGTCGTAGGTGCCGAGTTCCGTGGAGATGATCGGAAGCCGCTGGTTGAGCCCCACCAGCAGCCGGGCGAGCTGCTCGGAGGGAAGGAAGCCGCCGTTCAGGATGAGACCGGACAGCGAGGGAAAACTCTCGGCGGCATGCGCGTTCACCACCGTCAGCACGACGTCGGAACGGTCACCGGCCACCACGATCGCCGCACCTTCCGTCAGCCGGAGGAGGACGTTGTCGACCGTCATGGCACCGACGATGGTCGACTCCGCTTCCCGCTCCAGGAGTTCGGGATCCCCGCTGAGGAGCCGGCCGTCCACGGCGTCCATCAGGTCGGAGAGAGTGGGCGCGGAGAGAAGGGGGATGTTCGGCATGACCCAGGTCGGCACCGACTCATCGGCCAGGGCGTCGCGGACCTCATCGAGGCGTCCGGGCTCGGCCCGGTTCACCACGACCGCCACCACCTCGGCGTGCTCCGCGCGGAGTTCCGCTCGGGCGACATCGACGGCCTGGCGCACCTCGAAACCCGTGCGCTCGAGCCCGGTGCTCACCAGAACCACGGCGGAGCCGACGTTGGTGGCGATGCGCGCGTTGTATGAGAGCTCCGTGGGGCTGGTGACGTCCGTGTAGTCGGATCCCACGATCACAACCGCATCGCAGAGCGCCTCGAGGTTGCGGTAGCGGGTGACGATCGCGGCGAGCGCGGCATCGGGATCGGCGTGGACGTCGTCATATGTCACACCGATGCACTGGGCGTAGTCCAGATCGACGCCGCCGTGGTGCAGGAGGAACTCCAGTACGGAGTCGCGGGCGTCGCCGCCCTTCGTGATCGGGCGGAAGACCCCGACGCGCACCTGGGGCGCGAAGAGCTCGATCAATCCGAGTGCGACCGCCGCCTTCCCGGTGTGGCCCTCCGATGAGGTGACGTACACGCTCCGTGCCATCGGCATCCGCTCCTGTCCCAGTGTCCGCGAGCGGATTCTGCCCGTCGCCCTCGGGGTGGGGCCGCTCACCGGTCCGGATGGAGCGTCGTCCGTGACGCTCGAATCGGGAGCGATGGGAATGGTCTGCGGGGTGGTCAAGGGCGGGCCGGGATCCATGGGGGACGTACTTGTCGATTGTCCAGCACTCCTGCATTCCGTGTGGGGTCAGGGGCGCTGCCACTGGGTGACACACCGGTGACGGCGTGCGCCCGTTCCGGATCCGAGGTGGTCCGGAGCACGAGAGTGACCAGCCCGCTCGGCATGCCGCGTCGGATCGCCCTCTACTGTGTGGACGATGACGCGTGTTCCACCCGCATGGTGGCGTCCCGGGGCACCGGCGGCCGTCGCCGTCGACATTCGCAGCATGCACAACGTGGGGGCGATCTTCCGTACCGCCGACGGTGCCGGGTTCTCCGGCGTCGTCCTCGCCGGGATCAGCGGGGCGCCGCCCGATCCGCGCATCGCGAAGGTGGCTCTCGGCGCCGAGGAGTCGCTCCCGTTCCTCGTGGTGCCCGATGCCGATGACGTGATTCCGCTGCTCGACGGAGCGTGGGTCGTCCTCCTCGAACAGCATGCGGATGCCATCTCGGTGACGACAGCACCGGCGCCGCCTGCGGGGACCCGTGTGGCGCTCGTCGTGTGTGCGGAGATCGGCGGGGCACCGCCCGCGCTCGTCGACCGGGCGGACGTCATCGTCGAGATCCCCATGCTCGGCGTCAAGGAGAGCCTCAACGTCTCCGTGGCCTTCGGAATCGGCGCGTACTCGTCGGCCGTGCTCAGCGTCGACGACGACTCCGGACTCGTTCGGAACCGCGGACGTCACCCCGTCCGCGACGGCGTGCTCACCCGTGGGCTGACGCAGGGGGAGGCGAGGACACCCGGTCCTCGTCCGTAGCAATCGGGAGAACGGTCGTCGGACGGCTGCCCCTGCCGGTCCATCACGCTGCGCGCGTCGCGGACGGTCCCGGCGGCCTCGCCCCCCTCATGAGTGCGGCCCGGTCCCCCGTGTCGATCACGGGAGCCGGGCCGCATATGGTTGTTCAGTTTCTGGCGCTCAGCGGGTGGACCCGGGCGCCGGGTGGGGGTCAATTGGCACGGGCGACTCCTCTCCGCACACCCCGTCCCGCGCGGGACGGACGGTTCGGTGGCTGGTCCGAGTTACTCGTCTCAGGATGCATCGACGAGGTACGCACGCTTCCCATTCGTCGCATGTCAGACCGGGACGCGTTCGCGCCGTGGGATGACGGGGTCGTGGCCGTCGACCCGATTCTGTTCCCGTGACATTCGATCTGAACGGACGTGGTCACGTGGTCCTCGCTTCGCGGCGTGTCCGTCGAGGTCGACGAACACCGATGCACCACCAGTCTCGCGCCTCGGGGACCGGACGTCAAGGCCGGAAACGGAGGGCCCGCCGAAGCGGGCATGAGAAGGTCAGCCCTTGGAGTCCGTGGACTCGCCGGCGGGTGCGATCACCTGGTCGATGAGCCCGTACTCGGCGGCCTCGGCAGCGGTGAAGAAGCGATCGCGCTCGGAGTCCTCGTGGATCTGCTCGGGGGTCTTCCCCGTGTGCTGGGCGAGGATCTCGTCCAGGCGGCTGCGGATCGCGAGCGCCTCACGCGCGTGGATCTCGATGTCCGTGGCCTGACCGGAGAACCCACCCGAGACCTGGTGGATGAGCACCCGGGAGTTGGGGAGCGCCATGCGCTTGCCCTTCGTCCCCCCGGCCAGGAGGACGGCCCCCATGCTCATGGCGACACCGACGCAGATGGTCTGCACGTCCGGCTTGATGAACTGCATCGTGTCGTAGATGGCGAGACCGGCGTACACCGAGCCACCCGGCGAGTTGATGTAGAGCGAGATCTCCTTGTCCGGATCGTCGCTCGACAGGTGCAGGAGCTGTGCCACGACGAGGTTGGCGATCTGGTCGTCGATCGGCGTGCCCAGGAAGATGATCCTCTCGTTGAGAAGACGGGAGTAGATGTCGAACGAACGCTCGCCGCGCGAGGTCTGTTCGATGACCATCGGGATGAGTGGGCTCATGCCGGGCTCCTTGTGACACGGTTGCGGGGGGTTCCGCGGTTTCCAGAGGGTAGCGAGGTGGCGGCCGGCGACGCCCACCACCCTGAGGTCATGTCCGACCCCGGGGTCCTACCGAGGGCCCCGCCTGTCGGGCGGGCTTCCCATCTGACGCCACATGACGGCTGCGAACCCGACGAATCCGGCCACCAGGCTCGCTCCGAGGAACGGGACCAGGACGGTGGCGACGCCGACGTTCCCGCTGCGTGAGACCACGAGCGCAAGGATCGCGAACGCGATCACCCAGACGATGGTCACACGCCCGAAGAGGCCCATGCGGACACGCTGGCCGGGAGTCCGCTTCGCGACGTCGACGACCACGACGACGATCAGCGCCAGGACGCTCGCCATCATGAAGCCGGCGGGGAGCGGGATGCCCGTGAACTCCTCGTTGAGCACGGCGAGAAGGACGAGCCAGGTGGGGATTCCGACGAGCGCCGCGCGGGCGCAGCGCTTGGTCAGGCGGTCGATCAGATCCCAGTCGTCGGGTGGCCGCTCCGGCCCGCGTCTCTCCTCCGATTCCATCCTGGGAAGCCTAGTGCCTGTCAGTGGGTACGGGGGCGTGCAAGCTTGGTGTCAGTCGATTAACTTGCACGACCCGGCCGCACACGCACGGATCCGGCCGAATGTCGCGCGTCCAGACCGAGGATCAGGGCGCACCAATGTGGAGCGTTCATCCCATGGAGCTGGGTGACCTCGGATGACCTGCCGCACACTTGTCCGACGCTTGACCGATCGCGCCTTGCGGCCCCCGACACGCCGGGCATAGCGTGCCCGCATGAAGACGACGGTGCTACGACCATTCCTCATCGCGGGCGTCCTGGCGTCAACGGTCGGCGTCGGAGCCCCGGCGGCGCTCGGAGCCCACTTCACGAGTCCGTCGCGCAACATCGACTGCCGGGTCTCCGGCACGGGTGGCGGCGTCGCCACCTGCAACGTGGCGAAGCACAACTGGTCGTCCGTCAAGCGCAAGCCGGCCTCGTGTCGCCTCGCGTGGTTTCCCACCGACGTCAGTCTCGTCCGCCGCGCTACCACGGTCGGCGGATGCCGCGGCGACATCGGGCCGATGTGCCTTCCCGGCAGTCCGTGCACGGTGCTCGCCTACGGGCGCAGCATCACGGTGAAGGGGATCCGTTGCACGTCGCTCACGTCCGGCGTCGTCTGCCGCCGCACGGACACCATGCGCATGCAGGGGTTCAAGGTCTCCCGCCAGCGCGTGACGGTCTACCGGTAGCCTGCGCCCACGAGATGATCACGATGTGGCCCCGGGCCGCACGCGGAAGGCAGGTTGTCGAGTTCATGAAGAGCATCCGAACCCTTCTCATCACCGTTGCGGTGCTCGCGGGTGCCGGAGCCGCCGCGCCGGCGGCATTCGGCTACATCCAGATCACGAGCCCGACGGGGAACATCGACTGCATCATCGCCTCGTCCTACGGCGGTAGCGCATCCTGCCTGGTCCAGAAGACCAGCTGGGCGAGGTACCCGGCGCGACCGAAGTCGTGCGATCTCGACTGGGCGCGAAGCCAGGTGACGCTCCAGAAGCGCAAGGTCGTCCTCGGCGGATGCCGCGGTGACATCGGGCCGCAGTGCATCGCGGGGTCGGCCGTCAAGTGCCGCACGCTGGCGTACGGCAAGAGCGCCACGCTGGGCACCATCCGCTGCACGTCCCTCACCACCGGGATGATGTGCCGCCGCACGACGGGGGCCACCAAGCCGGGCTTCAAGGTCTCCAAGCAGGGGTACACGCTCTACCGCTGACCGTCCGTGGTGGTGCTCGGCCGTGGTTCGGTCGCCGCCGAGCACCCACCGACCGCGAAACGGGTGGCGCCGCACCCGTGGACCCGCGTACCATCGAACGGTGATCCTCGATGGTCTCTCCCCCGAGCAGCGTGATGCGGTAACCCACGGCGGGGGACCGATGCTCGTCGTCGCCGGCGCGGGCTCCGGCAAGACACGGGTCCTCACGCACCGTCTCGCGTGGCTCGTCGAGAACGGCGCGGAACCCGATCAGATCGTCGCGCTGACGTTCAGCGCACAGGCTGCCGACGAGCTTCGCACGCGGGCCGAGGCGCTCCTGGGGCGTGCACACGACTCGCTGCGCGTGATGACGTTCCACTCGTTCGCGGGTGAGCTCGCCCGTGTCCACGGGGTGGAGCACGGGCTCCTGCCGCCGGCGGTATGGGCGACCGAGGAGGAGCGCGCGCTCCTCATGCTGGACCGCATCGGCGAGCTCGACCTCATGCGCCACGACCTGCGGAGCGGGGCGGGCGGGGTGGTCGACGACATCATCCGCCGGATCGAGCGCTGCAAGAACGAACTCGTCACCGCCGAGGACTTCGTCCGGTACGCGACCGTCGCCCTCGAGGAGTCGGCGTCCCGCAAGGAACGGGTCGAGCGTGAGCGGGATCTCGAGTTCGCCCGTGCGTACCGGGCGCACGACAGGTGGCTCGCCGAGGAGGGGCTCGTCGACTTCGGAGAGGCGATCGTCCGTGCCGTGACCGTGCTGCGGAGCAACCCCGACCGGCTCGCCGCGGTGCGCGAGGGCGTCCGCCACGTCCTCGTCGACGAGTTCCAGGACACGGACTTCGCCCAGTCCCAGCTGCTCTACCTGATCGGTGACGCGGCCGACAGCGTGGTGGCCGTGGGCGACGACGACCAGGGGATCTACCGCTTCCGCGGCGCTTCCACAAAGAACATCATGGACTTCCGGGCCCGGTACCCGCACCGGCGCGAGATCCGGCTGGAGCGCAACCATCGGTCCACCCAGTCGATCCTCGACGCGGCGCATGCCCTCGTGGAGCCGCTGCCGAACCGGGCCGACAAGCACCTCGTGGCGCGTGAGGACGCGACGGGTCCCTCGCCGCAATTCTGGATCGCGCGGGACGAGGACGGGCAGGCGCGCGCGGTGGCCGAGGCCATCCTCCACAACCAGTCACAGGGCATCCCGCTGGAAGAGCAGGCCATCCTGATGGACTCGGTGCGCACGGAGGCGCCGGCGTTCGTCCGCGTGCTCGAGGCGGAGGGCATCCCGCATCAGGTCCACGGAGGACTCGGCCTCTTCGAGCGGCGTGAGGTGCGGGAGACGATGGCGTGGCTGCGCGCGCTCGCCGACCCGGACGACCCGCAGGCGCACCTGCGTCTCGCCGGGGACCTCGGGCTTCCCTGGGCGGAGAGCACCGACGCCGTACATCTGGCTGAGGAGCGGCACGAGACCGCGACCCTGGCGCTGGCGCGTGTGGCCGAGTCGGTGGACCGCCCCGAGTTCTCGGAGGTGCTCGACGCCATCGGCCCGGCCATCGTCGGACCGCCCGCGGATCTCGTGCGCCAGGTGCTCGACCTCACCGGGGTCCGGACGCGGGCTCTCGCACTGGGAGGGGCGGAGGGCGCGGCGCGGCTCGCCGGACTGGCGGCGCTGGAGCGCCTCTCCATCGAGCTCGCCGAGCGGGACCCGTCGGTCGACGGCCCGACGCTCGTGGCACGTCTGGTCGGGCTCTCCGAGGTCGGCCACCGAGGACGGGTCGAGCGGAGCTCGGAGCGGACGGGTGTCCAGGTCTCGACCATCCACCAATCCAAGGGCCTCGAGTTCGACGCCGTGTTCGTGGTGGGTCTCGTCTCGTCGCGCGTGCCCGGACGCGACCGCCGGGGTGCGGACATCCCGGACGCCCTCCTCCCCGAATCCATCGAGCGGGGTCGCGACGCACACGTCGCCGAGAAGCGGCGCCTCTTCTACGTCGCGCTCACGCGCGCGCGCCGCCATCTCGTCCTCTCGACCTACGAGCAGGGGGAGCGCAGCGCGCAGAAGCCGTCCGTGTTCTTCGAGGAGGCACGAGCGGCCGTCGGCGACCCGGAGCCCGAGGCCGTCGGGGCCGGTCCGGAACGCTCCATCCTCGATGCGATCGCCCAGGCACGCCGCGATCTGGAGACGGTCGTCCAGAAGGCCGCACGCATCCGGACGGAGGGCGGGGACGAGACCGCCGCGCGCGCTGCCGTCGACGAACGCATCGAGGCGCTGCTCGTGGCGCAGACCGTCGCGTTCGATCCTCCCCGGCTCGGTCCCGCGGCCACGCCTCCGCCGAATCCGTCGCCGAGGGCCATCGAGATCTCGCCCAGTGATCTCCAGGCGTATCGGATCTGCCCGCTGCGCTATCGCTTCTCGCGGGTGGACCGCGTCCCGTCACTCCACCGTTCGTCGGGCTCGGTGGGCACCGCCCTCCACCTGGCGCTCGAGACGCACTATCGCCCCGGCGGACCCGGCGGCGACGGCCAGGATCTCGTCAAGCGCTTCGCCGAGCAGATGGAGCGACTCGGGGTGGCCGACACGCCGGAAGGACAGCAGGCGATGATCCGTGCGCAGGAGCAGCTGCCCAAGTACCACGACAAGCTCCGGCGATCGGACCGCGACGTTCGCGGCGTGGAGCGGCGCTTCACGCTCCCGCTCGGGCGTCACACGGTCCGTGGACGCGTGGACCGCATGGACTTCCGCCCCGGCAACGCACCCGGCTTCCAGACCGTGGACTACAAGAGCGGCAAGCCGCCGACCTACCAGGGCGTCGGCGATGAGGACATCGTCCTCGCGCTCTACATGGAGGCGGTGCGGGCCAACGGCGCTCCCAGCCGTGGCGCGCAGCTGGACTACGTCCTCGACGGGGACTCCCGTCCGTTCGACCCCGATCCCGGCGAGCTCCGGTCGCTGCTCGACGAGGCGGAGATGCTCGCCGATGCCGCCGCCGACGGCCGGTTCGACCCCACCCCCGGATTCCACTGCCGCAGCTGCGACTACCAACTCCTGTGCCCGGAGCGTGATCGATGAGCGTGACCGTCGCGACGATGGAGGTCGGCCAGCCGGTCGAGGGCGTGTTCGCGGTCCGCAACAAGGAACGACGTCTCTCGCGCCAGGGCACCGCGTACCTCGCCGTCACCCTCGCCGACGCCACCGGAGCGATCGCCGCGTACGTCTTCGAACAGGCGGACTTCTTCGGTGAACAGTTCTCGGTGGGCGATCGCATCCGCGTCGCGGGACAGGTCATCGCGCGAAGCGGACGTCCCGCCCTGCGGATCCGCCATCTCCGCCCGGCCGCCGACGAGGTGGCGGCCGAGGAACTCCTTCCCCGCAGCCATCGTGAGCCCGAGGAGCTCATGGGCTTCGCAGAGGTGCTCACCACGGAGATCGCCGACGCCGGGTACCGCGACCTGGTCACCGCCGTCTTCTCGGACGCCGCGCTCGCCCCGGGGTGGTTGTCGGCGCCGTGCACCCGCTCGGGCCACCATGCGTACCGGGGCGGCCTCCTCGAGCACACCGTCGGGGTGG
>CAYOSM010000049.1:0-10291 GCA_964406645.1 uncultured Bifidobacteriaceae bacterium
CGGGACGGGTACGCCGCCGACCGCGTGTGGGAGTGGTAGATGCCGAGCATCTCCTCGTCCGCCTCGTCGATGCGGTCCATGATGTCGAGCTGCTCACGCGGGTCCATGACGTACATGAACGGACTCGCCTCGGTGTTGGTGGCGCGCAGGATCCGCGTGGCCACACCGTCGCGCCCGGCGATCATCCCGCAGCACTCGTTGGGTTCGTCCTGGAGCGCATGGGCGATCAGTTCCTCCGCGAGCGCCGCGGGGAACACCAGCGGGGCTACCAGAACACACCCCGATCCAGACGGTCCTCGACGACGTCCTGGTCGTCCGTCCAGATGCCGGCCGACAGGTACTTCCACCCGCCGTCCGCCACGATGCCCACGATGGTGCCGCGATCCATCTTCGCGGCGACGCGGGTGCACGTGTGCAGGACACCACCGGACGACACGCCGACGAAGAGTCCGCACTCGTCGGACAGGCGACGGGTCATGCTGAGGGCGTCGCCGTTGGCGACGAGGAGCTTGCGGTCGAGCTTCGTGATGTCGAGGATGGGCGGCACGAAGCCGTCCTCCAGGCTGCGCAGACCCATGACGTCCTCGCCCTGCATGGGCTCGCAGGCGATGATCTGGATGTCGGCGCGGTGCCGGCGAAGCCGCGCGGCGCACCCCATGAGCGTACCCCCGGTGCCGAGGCCGGCGACCAGGGCGTCGATCTCGGGACAGTCGCGGACGATCTCCTCGGCCGTTCCGAACTCGTGGGCACGGGGATTGGCCGGGTTGCCGTACTGGAAGGGCATGTAGATGCCGTTCTCCTCCGACAGACGCTTCGCCATGGCGACGGCGCCGTTCGACCCCTCCGAGCCGGGCGACTCCACGATCTCGGCGCCGAAGAGCCGCAGCATCTGGCGCCGTTCCTCGGTGACGTTGTCGGGGAGCACCGCGACGAGGTGGTAGCCGCGGACGCGACAGATCATCGCGAGCGCAATGCCCGTGTTGCCGGAGGTGGGCTCCATGATCGTCGAGCCCGGCGAGATGACCCCGCGATCCTCGGCGTCCTGGATCAGCGAGAGCGCGGTGCGGTCCTTGATGGACCCCGTCGGGTTCTCACTCTCGAGCTTCGCGAGGATCCGCACGTCCGGGTTGGGACTGAGGCGCGAGACGTCGACGAGCGGCGTGTTCCCAATCGTCGCCACCACATCGGGGAAGACGCCCGTGGCGGGCGACGAGAGAGCCGAGGTCATGGTCAGTGCCCACCGGCCATCGCGGGGAGGATGGTCAGGGTGTCGCCACCGTCGACTGCCGTGTCCAGCCAGTCGAGGGTGCGTACGTCCTCGTCGTTGAGGTACAGGTTGACGAAGCGGTGGAGCGATCCGTCATCGGACTGGAGCTGGGCCCGCACGTCGGGGTGGGCGTCGTACAGCGCGTCAAGGAGCTCACCGACGGTCCCGCCGTCGACGGACACCTGGCGCTCCCCGCCGACGGCGGGACGGAGGACGGGCGGGATCTTGATCGTGCTCATGCGGCTCCAACCGGGTGGCGGCCGATGCCGGCGCACCACGCTTCGTAGTCCTTGAATTCGAGTGTCGCGTTCGGACCGCATGCGGGGCAGTCCGGATCACGGCGCAGCTTCAACTCCGTGAAGGTCATTCCGAGAGCGTCATAGACAAGCAGACGGCCCGACAGCGTGTCGCCCTGGCCGAGCACGACCTTGATCGCCTCGTTCGCCTGGATGGATCCCATGACGCCGCAGAGGACGCCCAGCACGCCGGCCTCGCCACATGACGGCGCGAGATCCGGGGGCGGAGGCTCCGGGAAGAGGCAGCGGTAGCAGGGTCCGTCGTACGGCAGGAACACGCTGGCGTGCCCCTCGAACCGGAGGATGCTGGCGTGGACCAGCGGGGTCCGGGTCATGAGCGCCGCGTCGTTCAGGAGGTAGCGCGTGGGGAAGTTGTCGGCGCCGTCCACGATGACGTCGTACTCGGAGAGCAGATCCAGCACGTTGTCCTTGTTCACCCGGAACGGATGCACCTTGACGGTGACGTCCGGGTTGAGCGCCGCGATGGCCTCACGGGCGGACTCACCTTTCAGCATCCCGAGCCGATCGGTGGTGTGGATGATCTGGCGCTGCAGGTTGGACTCGTCGACCACGTCGTCGTCGACGAAGCCGACCGTGCCGACGCCGGCCGCCGCGAGGTAGAGGCCCGCGGGCGACCCGAGACCGCCGGCACCGATGAGGAGCACCTTGCTGTCGAGCAACTTGAGCTGCCCCTCCTCGCCGACCTCCGTCAGGGAGAGGTGCCGGGCGTAGCGACGCCGCTGCTCCGGGCCGAGGGTCCGCGGCGTGTCGAACGGGCGCCCGCCGCGCTTCCACTCCGTGAAGCCCCCCGCGAGGCTCGTCACATCGGTGTACCCCATCCCGCGCAGGGTCTGCGCGGCGAGGAGGGAGCGGTTGCCGGCGGCGCAGCTCAGGACGATCGGCGTGTCATGGGATGCGACGCCCGCGATGCGGCTCTCGAGGAACCCCCGCGCGACGTGGACCGCACCGGGGATGAATCCCTCGTCCCACTCCGACTGCTCGCGGACATCGACGACGAGTGGCGGAGACCCCGCCTCGAGGCGTTCCGCAAGGGTCGCCGCGTCGATCTCGGGGATCTCTGTCCGCGCCCTCGCGAGCAGCTCCTGATAGCTGGATGCCATGCTTCCTCCGCAGATACCGGAATTCCGGTAGTGATTATACCCTTTCACCGGCAACGGCCCTCACCGCCGGTCAGCCCGCATCACAACGCCTGCGGCGACGCCGTCCGGTCCCGCATCCCGCACGTCGGCCCGGTGGTGGAGGTAGCCTGTCCCAATGGAGCCGACGGGAGTGTCCGCGCATCCGCAGGACGGGGAACCGACGCTGGAGCGCATCGGGGACCGCTTTCCGGGGACGGTCCGGGTCGTCCGGCTCGTCACCGCCGTCATCATGGCCGGGGTGATGGGAGCCATCTTCTGGCTCGCCATCATGCAGGAGGGCAACGCCGGACGGATCTTCAACCACCGGTGGTCGCAGCATGACTTCCCCGACGGGCTGGGAGCGGCGCTCGGAGCGAAGGAGCACGCACGCGTCGGCCTGGTCGCGACCATCGTCGTCGCCATCGGCGTCACGATCGTCTTCGCCCTGATCGAGCGGTTCCTGCCGGGGCGGGGCTGGGTGAAGGGCATCTCGTTCGGCGGGCTGATCTACCTCGCCTGGGGCCTGCTGTACGCCCCGCTCATCAATTCCCACCAGGTGCTGCAGGGTGACGACTTCGCCTATCTGCCCGACACCGTCTTCGCAACACGCAGCGGTTGGTGGACCGTGGTGTCGGCAGCGGGGGCGTCGATCGTCGCGGGCATCGTCATCGCCCGCGTCCTGCAGCTCGTCCGCGGTCCGGACTGGTGGACCGCTAAGGACCCGTCGCAGCAGCAGATCATCCTCGCACCGGCCGGTACACCGAGCATGCTCGTCAGTGAGGACGTCCGGAGGGCCAACCTGGAGACGGAGACACCGGCGGCGCTACTCGAACTCCCCGAAGAGCGGGCCGACGACGGCGACGAAGCGTCCCGGTGAGAGCCCGATCCGCTCGGGCGGGCAGTGCGCCTCGACCTCATCGAGGGTCGTGAACTCGGCCGCGGCATCGATCCACGCCTCGGCCAGGCCGGCCGCATCCGCGTCGCCCGCGAACGTGCGGATCGCCGCGTGGACGTCCACACCGCGAACCGTGCGCTGATCGTCCATGGCCACCGAGGTTAGCCGGACGACCACGTCCGCGGAGCCGGAATCGACGACCGTGCCGCCGGACCGCCGGCGCCTGGGCCTCCTCGCGAGCGGGCACCTCGTGGTGGACATGACCGTCGGCATGCTCAGCCCGCTGCTCCCGGCGTTCAAGAAGGCCCTGTCGCTCTCCGACCTGCGGACCTCGCTCCTCCTCGCGTCGATCACCTTCTCGTCGTCGTTCATCCAGCCGCTCTTCGGCGTCCTCGCCGACCGGGTGACGGCCACGTGGATGCTCCTCTGGGGAGCCGGCCTGGCCACGGCCTGCCTCGCGGCGGCCGGTCTCGTGTCGAACTACTGGGTCCTCCTGATGCTGATCGTGGTCTGCGGCCTGGGCGTCGGCGCCTACCATCCGGAGGCGGCGCGTCTCGCCAACCACTTCGCCGGAACACGTAAGGCCACCGGCGTCGCGTACTTCACCGTCGGCGGGAACATCGGCTTCGCCTTCGGACCGCTCGTGGTCGCCGCGTTCGTGCCGCTGATGGACCAGCGGGCGACGCTCCTCATCCTGGTGCCCGGGATCATCGCGTGCACGCTCCTCGCCCTGAGCTACCGGCGGATCGCCGTCCCCGTGACGCCGTATCGGCGCGGTGAGGCCCGGTACGGCAGCGACGTGCGGGGCATGACGATCCTCGTGACGTGCGTCAGCCTCCGCACCTGGACCCAGTTCGGCCTCATGGCGATCGCCCCGGTGTTCCTCACCGGCGAGCGCGGAATGACGGACCGCCAGCAGGGATTCGTCATCTTTGCGTTCGTGATCACCGGCGCCGTCGGGACCATGGCCGGGGCGGCCATCGCGGACGCCATCGGAGGGCGGCTCATGCTCCTCCTGACCCTCCCGCTGGTCACTCCGTGCATCGTCGGCTTCATCCTCGACGACGGGGCCCTCGGGATCATCAGCCTCAGCATCGCGGGCTTCATCCTGATGGCGTCCTTCTCGGCCACCGTGGTGATGGGCCAGAACTTCATGCCCGACCGACTGGCGCTCGCCGCGGCGTGGGTGCTCGGGTTCGGAGCCATCGGCGCGGCGACCCCGTGGCTCCCGGCCGTCGGCGCGATCGCCGACCAGTGGGGACGCGAGACCGCCCTCTGGATCATCGCCGCCCTTCCCATCGTGGCCGCACTCGTTGCGGCGGCGATCCCCTCGGCACCCCGGTACCGGATCGCAATGGTGCGCACGCCCACGCGCTGACGGCGCCGGCCAGGGAAGCGGTACCAGCGCGGCTGGCACCGATGGTTCGCCTCCGCGGTGTGGCACCCTTCACACGTGACACCGAACGACGCCCCCCAGGACGACCTCTTCGGAGAGCTCGTGGAGAGATCGCTCGACGAGAACCGTCCTCTCGCCGCGCGTCTGCGGCCCGCCACGCTCGAGACGTACGTGGGCCATGACGCCGTGCTCGGCGAGGGCAGTCCGCTTCGCACGGCCATCCTCGCGGACCGCGTGCCCTCCCTCGTCCTCTACGGACCTCCGGGATGCGGAAAGACGACGCTGGCCCGGGTCATCGCCCACACCACGAACGCCGCCTTCGAGGAGCTCTCCGCCGTCTCGGCCGGACTCGCCGACGTGCGGCGGGTGCTCGGGCAGGCACGTGACCGGCTGACGACGGGCCGCCGCACCGTCCTCTTCCTGGACGAGATCCACCGCTTCAACAAGGGCCAGCAGGACGCGCTCCTGCCCGGTGTGGAGGACGGCCTCATCACGCTGATCGGCGCGACGACCGAGAACCCCTACTACGAGGTGAACTCGGCGCTCATCTCGCGCATGCAGGTCATCCGCCTGGATCCCCTGAGCGACTCGACGATCGGTGTGGTCGTCGACCGCGCGCTCTCCGACCCCGACGGTCTGGCCGGGCGCGTGCGGCTCACGGATGAGGGTCGCGTCGCCATCACCGCACGGGCGGCCGGTGACGCGCGGCACGCCCTCAACCTCGTGGAGCGTGTCGCCGCGGGGTTGCCGGACGGCGCGGAGATCGACGCCGAGGCGGTGCTCGCCGCCGACGGCGCGCGGACCGTGCCGTACGACAAGAACGGCGACCAGCACTACGACACGATCTCCGCCTTCATCAAGTCGATGCGCGCGAGCGACGCCGACGCGACGATCTACTACCTCGCCGTCATGCTCCACGCCGGCGAGGACCCGAAGTTCATCGCGCGGCGCATCATCGTCGCCGCCGCGGAGGACGTGGGCAACGCGGACCCCCGCGCCATCGGGCTGGCCAACGCCGCCGCACGCGCCGTCGAATTCATCGGCATGCCGGAGGCGCGCATCCCCCTGGCGCAGGCCGCGGTGTTCGTGGCCCTGGCACCGAAGTCGAATGCCAGCTACCTGGCCATCGACGCCGCCCTCGCCCACGTGGAGAAGTTCGGTGCCCAGCGCCCGCCGCTGTCGCTCCGCGACTCCAGCCGCGCCAACGCGAAGCACTTCGGGCACGGCACCGGCTACAACTACCCGCATGACTTCCCGGACGCGGTCCTGGACGAGTCGCTGCTCCCGGAGGGGATGGAGCACGTGACCTTCTACACCGCGACCGAGCGCGGCCCCGAGGCCCAGCTGGACGCCCGCCTGCGTGAACTACGTGCCCGTCGCGGCGCGCCTCGTCGCTAGGCCGACCGCTCGATCAGCTCGATCCGGTAGTCGTCCGGATCGCGCACGAAGCACAGCCGCGACCCGCCCTCACGGACCTGGTACGGCGGCTTCTCCGGCCGGATGCCTTGCTCGGCCAGGCGGACCAATGTGCCGTCCAGGTCGGGTACGCCGATGGCGATGTGGCCGTAGGCGGTGCCCGTGTCGTACGAGCGTCCGTCGTGGTTGAACGTCAGCTCCAGCACGTCCCTCTGGTCGCCCATGGAGAAGAAGTAGTTGGTCGCCTCGACCTCGCCGCCGCGGACGATGTCCATCGAACGGCTGGGGGTGAAGCCGAGCGCCTCGTAGAAGGCGCGGGACCGCTCGGGATCGGTGATCCGGTACATGGTGTGGAGGAAGATGCCCATGCGCCCATGCTACGTCGGCCTTCGTCGACGTGGCGAGTGAGACGCCGGACCAAGGCTGCACCGGGCCGGGGACCAGCGTTTCGGAGGCCGCGGGACCGCCCTGCGACACCCCTCACGATCGCGGCACCGAAACACTCCCGACACCCTCCGGTTACCAGATTGACCGATGCGACGCGCATCGGTCCGCCGGACCCGCTATTCTCCCCCCTGCACCCGGATTGCGGGATGTGAGACTGCGGGATCGGGTGGTGGCGTCGACATTTAGGCGACATGGCTGACCGGCTCGCCGAATGTAAGGATGGTTGTTATGCCAGAAGGTGTTGTGAAGTGGTTCTCCGCCGAAAAGGGCTACGGGTTCATCACCCCCGATGATGGTGGCAAGGACCTCTTCCTCCACTTCCGTGAGATCCAGGTGGAGGGTTACCGCACCGCGAACGAGGGTCAGCGCGTGAGCTTTGACGTCTCGGAGGGCGCCAAGGGCCCGCTCGCGACCAACGTGACGCTCCTCGGCTAGGGTCGTTTTTTCGGGCCGGTCGTCCTTCACCCGACGACCGGCTCAACCAATACGATGGGGTCGTGATCACCGATGACCTCACCGCCGACGAACGCGAGCGAATCGCTCCCTACGTCACGGACGTCGAAGGTCCGGTGTTCGTCCTCAGGAATCTCCCTGACGTTGTGAAGGGCGCGCTCTTCGCGCGCTACAGCCGGAGCCCCAAGTCGCTCCGCCGCCTCCTGCTCGACGAGTTCCTCCCGCCGGAGGACACCCCGCGGTCGTCCGCGGAGGGATCCGGCGTCGGAGTTGACCGCGCCGAGAATCTCTACGACCGGGTACTCGCCGAATACGGCGACGACTCCGTCGCGCAACTCGGTGCCGCCCATGTGGCGGTGGAGGGCGCATCCAACATCCTCACCAAGGTCCTCGAGTGGGGACGCCTGGCGTCCTATCTCGAGCAGTCGACGCGGTACATCCGCCTCGACGACCGGCCGGGAGGCCGCTTCCGCTACCACCGGCCCGCCGCGATCATGGACGGTGAGCTCGGCGTCGACTTCGTCGCCACCATGGACGCGAGCTTCGAGACCTACTCGGCGCTGATCCCGGTCCTCGTGGAGCACATCGGGCAAGGCGTACCGAAGGATCCCACCACCCCGGCCGCGGCGCGCGAGCGCGCCATCCGCGCCAGTGCGCTCGACGCGCTCCGCGGACTGCTTCCGGCGGCCACCCAGGCCAACGTCGGCATCTTCGGATCCGGCCAGGCCTTCGAGGCCCTCCTGGTCCGCATGCAGGCCAGTCCGCTCACGGAGGCGCGTGAGTGCGGCGAGCGCATGCTGACGGAGCTGCGGAAGGTGGTGCCGGCGTTCCTCACGCGGGTCGACCGTCCCGACCGCGGGGTGCGCCACGCGCGGTACATCGCGCGGAACGAGGCGGACACCGCGGCGATCGCACACCGCCTCTTCGAGGACGTGCCCCACCGGCCCGACGGGCCCACGGTGCGGCTCGTCGACTTCGATCCCGACGGTGAGGACCGGGTGCTGACGCACATCCTCTGGCCGGAGAGCGGACGACCGCTCGGCGACGTGCGGTCCAAGGTGGGGACGCTGAGTCACGCCACCCGGGCCGAGGCGCTCGCCGCCTACGTGGGACGCCGTGCGGACCGCCGCGAGCGGCCCGGCCGCGCCCTGGAGGCGACCACCTACACCTTCGAGGTGGTCTGCGACTACGGCGCGTACCGCGACCTCCAGCGCCACCGCATGCTGTCGCTCCAGGCGCAGCCCCTGACCGCCGATCTCGGATACGACATCCCCGAGGACGTCGTCGACGCCGGTGCCGCCGACGCCTACGCCGAGTCCCAGGAGCGATGCGTCCGGCTCTGGGAGGCCCTGCGAGAAAACGTCCCGCACGAGGCCGCCTACGCCGTCACGCTCGCCCACCGGATCCGCTTCACCATGGTGATGAACGCCCGGGAGGCGATGCACGTCATCGAACTGCGCAGTCAGCCCCAGGGACACGTCACCTACCGCCGGGTGGCGCAGGTCATGCACCATCTCATCCGCGACGTGGCCGGCCATCGTGCCATCGCTGACGCCATGGAGTTCGTGGACCACACCTCGTCGACGGCCGGGCGCCTGGCCCAGGAATCCCGTCAGGACACCCGCCGCGGATGACGCCCGCCACGACCACCGTTCCCATGCGATCCCGCTAGATTCGGTGAGATGAGCGATCCGAACGACAATCCCCGACTCGGGGGAATGGCACTCGCCAACGGGCTTCTGGTCCACGGCCCCACGCACTGGGCCGCGGCCGTCCGCGACGGGAGCGGCGAGATCATCGTCAGCTCCGGGCCGAAGCCGCACTTCACGGGCGGCACCCTGGGGAAGATCCCCATCGTGCGGGGCGCCCTCAGGATGGCCGAGGCCATCGCCGTCGTCCCGGTCGCACGAGCGGGCACGCCGAGCGCGCGCCTGGCCATGGAGAACGTCCGTGTCATCGCCACCGTCGTCGGATCCGCGGCCGTCGCCGCCGTCGTGCGCCGCAGCTCCCGTTCCCCGTTCCTCCAGGAGGCGGTCGGCGCGCTGGCCGGCCTCGCCCCCGCCGTCGCCACCCTCCGCGGCTCATCCGCCGCGACGTGGCACGCCGTCGAGCACAAGAGCATCGCCGCCTACGAGGCCGGCGGGCCCTCCGAGGTCGCCCGGGCCGCGACGCACCCGAAGGAGCACATGCGCTGCGGCACGAACCTGGTGCTGCCGCTGCTCGTGTTCAACGTCATCGTGAACACCGCGATCCGGCGCGTCACCCCCCGGCCCGCCGCCCCGATCCGCATGGCCGGATCGATGCTCAGCATCGGCGCGGCCGTCGAGCTCTTCGCGTTCGCGCACCGCCGGCCGGAGCACCCGGTCGCCCGCGCTGTCCACAAGGTGGGCCACACGATCCAGGCGCGGTTCGCGACCCGCGAGCCCGGCCCCGGCCAGATGGTCGTCGGGCGGGCCGCGATGGACGAGATCCTCCGCGTCGAGGGCATCAAGTAGCCCGGTCGACGTGCCCATAACCGTCACCGTCCGGACCGACGCCGATCCCGCGACCACGTGGCAGCGGATCAGTGACATCCCGAACTGGCCGGACTGGAATCCCGCCTGCGCCGCGGTCATCACCGACGATGCGACCATCGGTCCCGGAACGCGCCTTCGGATGCAGATGCGCCACCCGCGCGGACGGCTGTTCTGGACGGAGCCCGAGATCACGGCCCTGAACGCACCCGAGGAACTCTCCTGGATGATCCGGGCGATGGGGGTGCGCGCCCCCCTCACCATTCGGTGCGACGAACTGACCGACGGTGGCACCGCTGTCACGCTCACGACCCGCTCCAGCGGGTTCATGGCATTCGCCTACCGGCTCGTCTTCCCCGAGAAGACACAGGGCCTCCTGTGGAGCGGGACCCTGACGGCCCTGGGACAGAGCCTGCGCCCGGCCGAGCCGGCACCCACCCGGTCGGAGTCGTCCCGCCGCCCGCGCTGA
>CAYOSM010000049.1:10391-15035 GCA_964406645.1 uncultured Bifidobacteriaceae bacterium
CTGCGGGCCGCCTCGCGGGCCTCGATGTGGAGTAGGCCCAGATTCGCGTCCGGCTGTGTGATCACGCAGAGGACGCCCTTCGGGCCCGTGGCGTACATGTGGGCGTTGCCCTGACTGCCCGACACCGAGGTCTCGGTGAACTCGCCCGCACCGAGTGTCACCGCGATGCGCTTGCCGAGCCCCAGTGCGGTCGCCGCCATCGCGGCGATGCGCTGGTGGTCGGTGTCCTCCGCGAACGAACGTGCGACGGCCAGGCCGTCCGTCGTCGCGATCAGCGCGCCCCGCACGTCCGGCATCGCGCCGCGCAGGCCGTCGAGGATCGCCTGCGTCTCTTCCTGCCGGTTCATCGGGGGGATCTCCACTGCCACTCCTACTCGGATCGGGGCGAGATGCCGTGGGGCGGAACCGATGTGAGGTGCGGCACGGCCGGGGCCGGAGGGTCGGGCTCGTCGTGGATCACCGACAGGAGCGTCGAGAGCGCGTGGGCACACGAGCGCGGTTCACGGGCGTCGCATCCGATGATGAGATCGTCCGACACGTCGAAGTACATCCCGACGTCCTCCGCCGCCCAGGCACCGAGCTCGTCCTCGTGGGTGACGCCGACGACATAGGGAAGCGCGTATCGCGAGGAGATGAACTCCAGGATGTGGCGGGAGTGACGGAAGTCGCTCGGCTTGCTTGCTGACACGAGGACAAGGAGCCCGAGGGCGCCCTCGCAGAGGACGTCCCACATGAAGTCGAACCGCTCCTGCCCGGGGGTCCCGAAGAGGAAGAGCAGGGCGTCGTCGATGTGGACGGTGCCGAAGTCGAGGGCCACCGTGGTCTCGGCCTTCCCGATGTTCTCGCTGGCCGACTCGTCCGTCGACACGACCTCCGTCTCCGAAAGGGTCTGGATGAAGGTGGTCTTGCCCGACCCGACCGGGCCGCTGACGACGAACTTCAGGGGCTGCATGCTCATGCGGCCCTCCGCAGTCGTCCGATCATCCGTCGAAGGATGGACCGGGTCTCGTTCGTGACGGTGGCAGGGGCGCCTCGACCGGGCGCCGTGCCGGGTGCGACGCGCGGTGCCCGCATGACCTGGATGAGGGAGACGGCGCGAAGGCGGTAGATGAGCGTGAGCGCGTCACGCAGTGAGATTCCGAGCGTTCGTGCGAGTTCCTCGCCGTTGCAGCCCCGGCGCAGGTACGGCTCGGCACGCTGCCAGTAGGGGCGGAGGATGGGAGGGACCATCGGAAGCGGATCCACGGAGCGGAAGCGGGTGAGCGGATGGGGGAGTTCGGCCTCGCCGACCCGCCGCTGGGCGACGCCCTGGTTCACGCCCTTGTCGAGCGGCAGCACGTAGTGGCGGGTGAGAGCCTCGAGCGGCTGGTTCTCGAAGGAGAACTTGCCCTTCCCCTCGCGCGCCAGGAAGCGCAGGACCTCCTCGGCCTTCTCGGGTCGCGTGACCGGCAGTCCGTCGACGAACATGCAGAGCAGGTGGTTACGGTGCAGCCCGAGTTCCAGGCTCCGTCCGCCGAGGGCACTGTAGAGGTAGAGCACGCCCGTCTTCGTCCGGACGATCCGAAGAACGTCCGCCACAGAGAAGTCTGCGAGATCTCCCAGTACTGCCATCCACTCTCCATGTCGCGGGTCAGGCGGGAGATCGGCGCGTCACGACCGTCCGCCAGAGGTGCTCGGTCCGTACCCGGACACCGCTCTCATTTGTCGGCACCGATCCGACATCTCTTGAGGTCCAAAACCTGCAGGTGGAGCACCGCGGATCCGCGTCGTCCCCGGCCTCGATCGAGTTGGCAGGTCGGCGCATCCCGGTCGCCCGTGACGGCCATCCAGAGCCGTCGCGGCGGTCGCCGCCCCGCGGAACCGCTCCCCATCCCCTCGCAGACGAGCCGGATTCCCTCTAGGGTTCACGTCGTGCGTCTCAACCGAATCCACCACATCGGTCACGTCGTCACGGACCTCGACGCGGCGATCGCCCGATACGAGGCCACCTTCGGCGTGAGCGTCGCGGTGCGCGAGGTGCTCGACGAGCAGGGTGTCGAGGCCGTCGCGCTCGAGGCGGGATCGAGCGTCATCGAGCTGATCCAGCCCGTCTCTCCCGAGAGCGCCGTCGCGCGATTCCTCGACCGGCGCGGCGAGGGACTCCACCACGTCGCATATGAGGTGGACGACCTGCACGCCACCCTCGCGGAGCTCGCGGGGGACGGCGTCGACCTGATCGACCGCGAACCCCGTGTGGGCCTGGGCGGTCACCACATCGCATTTCTGCACCCGCGTTCGACCGGCGGCGTTCTGACCGAACTCGTCGAGGCCGGGGACGCGTCGCACGGAGGAGCCGAATGAAGATCCGATACATCGAACCCCGGCCGAAGGGCGCGACGATCTACGAGATCGCGAACCTCCCGAAGCTCGGTCTCCCCCTTCTCGCCGCCTGTGCCGAGCGTGAGGATCCCACCGTCGACCAGTGGGTGTACTGCGAACTCATCCGCGACGTCGAGGTGGACTGGGACGATGTCCTCTCATCGGACCTCGTGTGCATCTCCACCACCACCAACACGACGCTCGAGGGCTACGCCTACGCGGACCGCATCCGCGAGGCCGGCATCCCGGTGATCATCGGCGGCTCGCATGTGACGTTCATGGCGCACGAGGCACTCAACCACGCCGACTTCGTCATCCGGCGCGAGGGCCACGTCGGCTGGGTGCAGCTTCTCGACTGGATGCGACGCGGCGGCGCCCGCGACGAGCTCCACGCGGTCCTCGGCCTGTCCTGGCTTGACGCCGACGGCAAGCAGGTCGACAACCCGGAGGCCCCTCCGGCCTCGGGCGAGGACCTGGACGAGCTTCCCTTCCCCGCCTTCCACCTGTTGGAGGGTCGTGAGCGGATGACGACCTACCCGCTCATGATGAAGTGGGGATGTCCGTACGACTGCAACTTCTGTTCGGTCATCAAGATGTTCGGCCGGAAGCTGCGCAGCCGGTCGGTCGAGAACGTCATGCGCGAGCTGCGGATGGCGCAGGCGGAGCGCGTGTTCTTCTACGACGACATCTTCATCGTCGACAAGAAGCAGGCGAAGGCCCTCTTCCGGCAGATGATCAGCGAGAAGATCACGCCGATGTGGACGGCCCAGATCCGCGCCGACAGCCTCTACGTGTCGAAGAACAAGTTGACGCCCGACTACGAGCTGCTGGAGCTCATGCGCGATTCCGGCTGCTACATGGTCTATGTCGGATTCGAGTCGGTCACGCAGGCCGGCCTCGACGCCTACAACAAGAAGCAGAAGGTGGAGCACATCACCACCTCCATCAAGCTTCTGCACGATCACGGGATCCGCGTGCACGGCATGTTCGTCGTCGGCGCCGACACGGACACGAAGGAGACGGTCCGCGCCACCATCGACTTCGCCCTGCACCACAAGGTCGACACCCTCCAGATGATGATGCTGACCACCCTCCCCGGCACGGCGTTCGACGCCCAGATGCGGGCGGACAACCGGGTGCTCACGCAGGACTACAGCCTGTACGACGGGCATCACTGCATCATCGCCCCCAAGAACATGACCCCCTACGAACTCCAGATGGAGACGTGGAAGGGCATGCTCCGCTTCTACTCCGCGCGGGGCTGGAAGCAGATGATGAGCCGGGACGTGCGAAGCAACATCGGCGGCGTCCTCGGAATGCTCGCCCGCGAGTGGCGCACGACGATCCGCCTGCCGAAGCTGGCGTTCCTCTCGATGCGCGGTCAGGGCCCCGAGGCCTTCAAGGTCATACGCGAGGGCATGTCCACGAAGTCGATGGACCTCATCTACCGTCTGATGGGCGTGCCGGTCTTCCGTCGCTACGGTCGGAGCCAGCTCCTCAAGTTCACCAGCCAGGTCGAGTCGATGAAGCACGTCGACGAGATCCGTAGGATGCCCGCCTGGCAGCCCGAGACCAAAGAAAAGAAAACCCTTCCAGTGCTGACGAAGTCATGACCAAGAGACGACTCGAAGTTGGATTCGGCGGCGGCAACGTCCTCCGCGTCACCATGGACCAGGCCGCGGCCGATGCCCTCGTGGGAGCCATCTCCACGGGCGGCGACACCTGGACCGCGTTCGAGGCCGAGGAGGGGTCCTTCTGGGTCAACCCCCGCGAACTCTGCTTCGTCCGGATCGCACCGGAGGACGCCGCGAAGGTGGGATTCGGGAAGTAGGCGCCTCGGTGGCGATGTCGCGCCGCCGCGATGCACTGCTCTGAGCGCTCGCTGACGGGAGGTCGGCGTGGTCACCGGTGTCGTCCCTCTCGGACGCGTCGGTCGTGGTGACGACCGACGTTGAGGGGTGGCAGGCCGCACCCGCTTGCCACCTCAGCGACGAAACGCCACCGACCCACTTGCGTCCCATGGCCCCGCGTAGCGTGCAGACGCCGTTGTGACGCGGGCGTGCACCGGGACCCGGCGACGGTTTCGCGTCAGTCGGGCTTCCGGGCGATCGCGAACAGCTTGACGAAGGTGTAGTCGAAGCCCTTCGGCCCGGATGCCGCGGCGAGGGCCTCACCCAGGCGCAGTCCGTGTGCCTCGGCCTCCACCGGGTCGAGACCGGACGAGAGGTGCGATGCGACGGCCTGCAGGCGTGCGAGATAGTCCATGGCGGGGATGCGCCGGCGCCG
>CAYOSM010000050.1:0-1162 GCA_964406645.1 uncultured Bifidobacteriaceae bacterium
CGTGCGAAGGTCAGGCGGTAGGTCGCGCCGCGCCGTGCCGCGATCGCCACGGCCACGAAACCCTGCTTCAGCCGGACCTGCTTCCGCGCCACGACCTTCCCGCCGACGCGTGCCGTGATGGTCACGCGCCCGGAGCGCGAGAGCAGCATGGTCGCCCGACGCTTTCCGGCGACCGTCGTCCACCGGATGTTCCACGCGCGCGGCACGGCCGGGGTTCCGACGAGCGACGACGTGTCGACCACCTCGAGGGCGCTGGCCGGCACGTTGTGGAGGGCATGCAGGTCGTCGTCGTTCCATCCGGGACTCGGCGCGCCGGAGATGAAGCCGGCCGAGCCGTTGTCGGCGACGATGAATCCGTATCTCTTGCCGGCCTCGAGGATGGCGCGGGTCTGGGGACCGAAGCGGCGTGTGTCGTACGAGGCGCGCACCCGGATGCGAAGGCCCATCGGCACCGCCGACGGAGCGCGCACGCTGCTCGCGTGGTGACGTGCCGGCCACAGATAGGCGCGCTGCGTCGTCGGGACCGTGATCCGCAGGGCGTGGTCGATACCGCCGACACCCACCGCCACCTCGTCGTGACGGGCCAGCCCGGGGAGGATCGGCAGGCCGGCCGCGTCGGCGCTCGTCCAGCCCGCGGGACGCAGCCGGGTGGAGCGCAGATCCCACCGCGCACCCGACCCCGCCCGCCACGAGCGGGCACCGGTCCGCTCCGCGGCGAACAGCTCGGAGAGCGTGCACGTGGAGCGGTCGACGAGGAGGATGTGCCGGTCACCGCCGCCCTCGATGGCCACGCCGTCCGGGATCGGATACGGACCGGCGTCCGACTCGTCGGCGTAGTCGAAGGCCACGGTCGCGCGCGGCGTCGTGGAGTCGACCACGTTGAACGGGATGCCGTAGCCGTCCGCGTCGCTGTCGCTGAAGTCCGGGTGCAGACGACGGATTCCCGAGGAGGCGATGAAGGCCTTCGATCCGGCCGCGACCGGCAACCGGTCGACGCGCTGGTTCCAGGGACTCGCCGGCGGGAAGACCGGGCAGCCGGGCGCCTGCGGGAGGGGGCGGGCCGACGCCGTCGGCGCGAGGGCGACGAGGCTCCCGACCACGATGAGGCCGGCGGCACGACGTACGCGAACGGTGTGGGTCATGTCCGTACTCTGCTCCTCAG
>CAYOSM010000050.1:1262-12762 GCA_964406645.1 uncultured Bifidobacteriaceae bacterium
GCCCTGCGGTAGACCATGGCGGTGAGGAAGGCCTGGATCCCGACGACGGCGATTCCAATGGAAACGATGATCGTCATCGGGTCCACGATGTCAGCGCTCCCCGGGTCCGGATGGTCGGCGAGTCGCCCCGTGAACGGCGGACGGAGGACATTCCCGCCGGGTCGACGAACGCGCCGTTCGTGTCATGTGTCCTGTGAGCATCCACACGTGATTGTGGAGTTCGCTTCGGATGTCACAAGTCCTCCGTCCGCTCCGTGCGGGGATCGCGGAGCGGACGCCGAGCGACTCGCTATCGTGGCCCGTTCACATGGCCCGATCGCTTCGACTCCGACGCTGGCAGAGAGATGCCCTCGACCGCTTCTCCGAGCGGGCCACCCCTGACTTCCTCGCCGTCGCCACACCGGGCGCGGGCAAGACCACCTTCGCGCTCACGGCGGCCCGTCAGGCGGTTCAGCGCGAGCCGGGACGTGTGGTCGTCGTGGCGCCGACCCAGCACCTCAAGGGCCAGTGGGCCGACGCCGCCGAGGCCTTCGGCCTGGTCCTCGAGAGCGCGTGGGTGTCCGGCCAGGGTGGTCTCCCGGCCGACGTGCACGGCCTCGTCACCACGTACCAGCAGGTCGCGAAGAGCCCCGGCGAGATCCGCGACATCGCCCGCGGGGCGTTCGTGATCCTCGACGAGATCCACCACGCCGGGGATGACCGGGCGTGGGGAGATGCGGTCTCCGTGGCGTTCGCCGACGCAGCGCAGCGCCTCTCGCTGTCAGGGACGCCGTTCCGCTCGGATACCCTCGCGATCCCGTTCGTCCACTACGACGGGGACGGGCTCGCCACGCCGGACTTCGACTACGGCTACGCCGCGGCCCTCGGTGACGGCGGCGTGGTGCGCCCGGTCCACTTCCCGCGGATGGACGGCGAGATGGAGTGGGTCGACGCCTCCGGCCGGCTCGCCTCCGCCTCGTTCTCCGACAACCTGGATCGCGCCGGATCGGCGGCGCGCCTTCGCACCGCCCTCTCGACCGAGGGCGAATGGATGCCCCATGTCCTGGCGGAGGCGCACCGGCGGCTCCTCACCATCCGCGACACGCATCCGGACGCCGGCGGGCTCGTCATCGCGACCGACCAGGCCCACGCCCGGAGCATCGCCGACATCCTGTCCCGCCGCCTGGGGGTCCGTGCCGTCGTGGCCCTCTCCGAGGACTCCGACGCGTCCGAGCGCATCACGGCGTTCGCGAAGAGCCGCGACCCCTGGATCGTGGCCGTGCGGATGGTCTCCGAGGGGGTCGACATCCCGCGTCTGCGGGTCGGGGTCTTCGCCACGACCACGACCACCGAGCTCTTCTTCCGCCAGGCCGTGGGACGCATCGCCCGATGGATCCGCGGGCTCGGCCCGCAGCCGGCGTACATGTTCGTTCCGGACGATCCGCGCCTTCGCCACCATGTCCTCGCCGTCGCCGAGCAGCGCCGTCACAGCCTGCGGCGCCCCGACGACGAGGACGGTCCGGCACCGGAGCCCGATCCCGCCGCCCTCGACGAGCTGACGGGCCCGCCGGAGCGCGACGAGGATCAGCTCTCGCTCTTCATGCCCGTGTCCGCGACCCCCACCGGGCAGGCGGGCGTCCACACCCCGTTCGACGCGGGACTGCACCTCGCCGAGACCGAGGACGACGGGCTCCTCATCGAGTTCCCCGATGTCGAGCATCTGCGGGTCCTCGTGGACGGCGACGTCAGTCCCCGTGAGCGGCGGCGGCGACTGCGCGATGCGAACGCGGTGATCGTTCGCCGGCTCTCCCGCGACCGTCGCCTGGCCCACGCACAGGTGAACGCGGAGTTGAACCGCGCGGTCGGCATCCGCCAGATCGGCGAGGCGACGCTGGAGCAGCTCGAGGCCCGTCACCGGGCCGCCGAGCGCTGGCTGGTCGGCCTGCCCTTGCGCGAGCACAGCACGACCTGACCCGTCCAGGTCGCGGGCAGGAATCCGGCCCGCGGTCCGACAACAAGACAGGTGTGACCCGTCTCCTCCATCCGTCGCGCCTCTCGGCCGTGTACCGCGTGCTCACCGGCGTCCTCATCGGCGTGCTCATCGCCCTCCTCATTCCGAACGTCGAGCCCTGGGCGGCACGGATCCTCTGCGGGTGGATCGGGTTCACGCTCACGCTCGCCATCCTCATCGCTCCGCTCTGGCGCGCGGACGCCGACCTGACCGCCCGGTTCGCGACGAGGGACGACGAGACCCGCGCCTTCGCCCGGGTGTTCGCGCTGCTGACGGCGACCGTCAGCCTTCTGGGAGCCGGCATCGTCCTCCACGAGGCCAACACCCGGAACGGCAGCGGGAGCACCGCGCTCGTGATCCTCGCCCTCGGGGTCGTCGTGGTGTCCTGGCTCGTGCTGCACCTGGAGTACACGCTCCACTACGCGCACCGCTACTACGCCGACGGCGGCGGCGTGACCTTCCCCGCCGAGGGCGACGGGACGCCGGAGCCACCGGACTTCCGTGACTTCGCGTACCTGTCGTTCACCCTCGGCATGACCTTCCAGGTGAGCGACAACAACGTGACCACACGGCGGATGCGCCGTCTCGTGCTGGGCCACTGCCTGCTGTCCTATCTCTTCAGCGCCGTCATCATCGCCGTGACGATCAACGCGGTCGCCAGCTTCGTGCGCTGACGCGGGGCCGATCGTCCCCGCGCCGTCGCGCCCGCCCAATCGACGGCCGAAGGCGGCTACCATCACGGTGGTCATGGCCTACAACGTCTCGGTGCTCACCTACGCGGATGCGTTGGCGGCAGGATTCGTCTCGTTCGCGAGCCCCTGCGCGCTCGCGCTGGTCCCGGGATACCTCTCGTTCATCTCCGGGGCCACGTCCGGTGCCGTCGTGACCGCCGAGGGGGGCACGGCCGTCCGCACCCGTCCGGTGCTCACCGCCACCGCCGCGTTCGTCGCCGGCTTCGCGATCATGTTCACCCTGTGGGGTGCCGGCGCCGGGTATCTCGGCGACTCGCTCTCCGGCCGGCGCGACCTGATCAACCTCATCAGCGGGGGAATGCTGATCGTGATGGGCCTGCTCATGCTGGCCATCCCGCACATCGACTTCCTGCAGGGCGAGCGCCGGTTCGACATCTCACGGCGCCCGGCGACCCACGGCGGCGTCATGCTCGCCGGCGCCGCGTTCGCCATCGCCTGGACGCCGTGCACCGGACCCTTCCTCGGTCAGGTGCTGACGCTGGCGGTCCCCACCGAGTCACCCCGCATCGGGGCGTCGCTCCTGTTCGTCTACGCCCTCGGCCTGGGCATCCCGTTCCTCCTGGCCGGGCTCTTCATGACGCAGACCCTCGCGCTCTCCCGCCACGTGCGCGACCACTGGAAGATCATCACGACGGTCGCGGGGATTCTCACCGTCCTGATCGGCATACTCATCGCGACCGGACGGTTCACGGTCATCACCCAAGAGATCTCAGGACTGGGGATCGCACTCTGAACATCATCTCGGTCATCGGAAACCGCCCGCAGTTCGTGAAGGCGGCACCCCTGTCGCGCGCGCTGCGGCGGGAGAACAACGAGGTGCTCGTCCACAGCGGGCAGCACTACGACCCGGAGCTCGCCGACCTCTTCTTCGACGAGCTGGACATCCCGGCGCCCGACCACGCGCTCGAGGTGGGCGCCGGGTCGCCCAACATCCAGCTCTCCACGATGCTGGCGCGCCTGGACCCGCTCATCGAGAGCGAGCGACCGGATCTCGTGATGGTGTACGGCGACACGACGACCACCCTCGCCGGGGCACTCGCGGCCGCCAAGCGCGACGTGCCGATCGCCCACGTGGAGGCCGGTCTGCGCTCGTTCGTCCGGTCCATGCCCGAGGAGCAGAACCGGGTCGTCACCGACCACCTGTCCGAGCTGCTCTTCGTCCCCACGGACGTGGCCGTCGCCAACCTCACCGCCGAGGGCATCACCTCCGGGGTCCACGTCGTCGGCGACGTCATGTACGACGCGGCCCTCCTCTTCGCGCCGGTCGCCGCGGAGCGCGAGGGGTCCGAGAGGTACGGGCTCGGGAGAGGCGAGTACATCCTCGTCACGGTGCACCGCGCCGCGGCCACCGACACCCGTGAGGCCCTCGTGTCGCTCGTGGAGGTTCTCCGCTCCCTCGGTTCGCCGGCCATCTTCCCGGTGCACCCCCGCACGCGGGCGAAGCTGGAGGCGGCGGGACTCTGGGACGACCTCCGGTCCATCCCGCACCTCCACGTCGCACCGCCCGTCGGTTACCTGGACTTCACGAACCTCCTGACGACGGCCCGGGCCGTCGTCACCGATTCGGGCGGAGTGCAGAAGGAGGCGTACTTCCACAGCATCCCCTGCATCACGCTCCGCGACGAGACCGAGTGGGTCGAGACGGTGAACGGGGGCTTCAACACCCTGACGGGAATGAATCCGGAGAGGGTCGTCGCCGCGCTCGCCCGCACGGACTTCCCGGCCGAGCGCCCGGACTACTACGGCGACGGCGACGCCGCCGGAAAGATCACGAAACTGCTCCACGGGTGGGCGGACGCCCGCGCGTGAGCGTGCGCTACATCAGCACCCGCGGCACCGGCTCGCAGGCCGGTGCCCCGTTCACGGAGATCCTCCTCGAGGGGCTCATGCCCGACGGCGGGCTCGCCGTCCCGGACCGGTATCCGACGCTCGGCGCCGACGACCTCGCCGCCATGAGGGACCTGTCGTACCCCGACCTCGCGTTCCGGGTCCTGTCCCTCTTCATCGACGACATCCCGGCCGCGGACCTGCGCGACATCGTCGACCGGACGTACACCGCGGAGATCTTCGCGAACACCGGCCCCGGCGAGGATCCCGCCGACATCACCCCCCTCGTCCGGCTGGACGACGGGCTCTGGATCCTCGCCCTCTCGAACGGGCCGAGCCTCGCGTTCAAGGACATCGCGATGCAGCTCCTCGGGAATCTCTTCGAGTACGCCCTCCGGGCGCGGGGCGAGACACTCAACATCCTCGGTGCCACCAGCGGTGACACCGGCTCCTCCGCCGAGTACGCGATGCGCGGCAAGGAGGGCATCAGCGTCTTCATGCTCTCCCCTCACGAGCGCATGAGCGCGTTCCAGACGGCGCAGATGTTCAGCCTTCAGGACCCGAACATCCACAACATCGCCGTCCGCGGCGTCTTCGACGACTGCCAGGACATCGTGAAGGCCGTCTCCGCCGACGCCACGTTCAAGTCGGCCTACCGCATCGGCACGGTCAACTCGATCAACTGGGCCCGTATCGCCGCGCAGGTCGTCTACTACTTCCGGGCGTACTTTCTCGCGAGCAAGGACAACGGGGAGCGCGTGAGCTTCTCGGTGCCCTCGGGCAACTTCGGCAACATCTGCGCCGGTCACATCGCCCGCATGATGGGGCTCCCCATCCGCCGCCTGATCCTCGCCACCAACGAGAACGACGTCCTCAACGAGTTCATCCGGACCGGCGTCTACCGCCCGCGCACGCCGGAGGACACCCACCGCACGTCCAGCCCGTCGATGGACATCTCCCGCGCCTCCAACCTGGAGCGCTTCGTGTTCGACGCCGTCGGCCGCGACCCGCACGTCCTGCGGGATCTCTGGACCCGGTTGGGGACCCAGGGCGAGTTCACGCTCCCGTCGGAGACACCGCCGTCCGAGGCCGTCGCCGCATTCGGCTTCACGGCCGGATCGAGCACCCACGCCGACCGTCTGGCCACCATCCGCGCGGTGCGCGACGCCTACGGGCGGCTGATCGACCCCCACACCGCCGACGGGATCCACGTGGGTCTGGCCGTGCGAGAGGAGGGTGAGCCGCTGGTCTGTCTCGAGACGGCGCTCCCCGCGAAGTTCGCGGAGACCATCGAGGAGGCCATCGGCACCACTCCGCCGCGTCCGCCCCGGTTCGACGGTATCGAGGACCTCCCGCAGCGATTCGAGGTCGTGGACGCCGACGTCGACGCCGTCCGCGCGGCCATCGCCGCCGGCAGCACGCCCGTCGCCTGATCACCGCCGGCGTCGGCCCGACGGAGGGTCAGCGTCCGGCGTCCGTCCCGTCCTGATCGGGCAGTTCGACCAAGATCGCGCGGCCGTAGCTCGCGACGAGCGCCTTCGGGCGGATCAGGACCCACAGCTCGCTCCGGCGCCTGCGCTCCTCCCGTTCCAGCCGGGATCCCTCGACGAGGTCCGCGATGCCCGATGCGAGACCGGCGCCGATGACGAGGCCCGCCGCGACGCCGCCCCATCCGGCGAGTGAGTCGAACATGAGGACCACCACGACGGTGAGGAAGACGGCGGCGGAGTAGCGCATGCGGCGATCCCGCCCCGCGGCGCGGGTCTCGAACACCATGCTCGCCCCGGGCGGCCGCACCTCGGCCAGCCCCTCGCCCACCCGTCGCGAGACGTTGATGAACCCCGCGATCAGTCCGAGAACGAGCACGAGGAGACCGGCGAGCGCCGCCCGTCCCGTCTGAAGGGGCTGATCGATGAGCCACTGGGTGACCCACCAGAGCACGGTGGCGACGACGACAGCGAGGGCGAGGCTGCCACGGAGTCGGATCTCCTCGGGCGCACGCGCGATGCGCGGCATGCCCTCAAGCGTCGCATCGGCCATTTCGGTTACGATAGCCCCTTGCACACACTGACCCAACCCACACACACGTGGTGAGCCAGCCCGCCGCGCGGGTGGGCGTGATCGGCATGGGCTACGTCGGCCTGCCGCTCGCCGTCACCTTCGCGGAAGCCGGCGTCCCCGTCCTCGGACTCGACGCCGTCCAATCCAAGGTCGACCAGCTGAACCGCGGTGACTCCTACATCGAGGACGTCACCAGCGAACGGCTCCGTCCCCTCGTCGAGAAGGGCCTCGTCGCGGCCACGACGGACTGGGACCGGATGCGCTTCGTCGACAACGTGATCATCTGTCTCCCCACCCCGCTCGACGAGCACCGCGAGCCCGACCTCTCCGCCGTTCTCGGCGCTGCGGAAAGCCTCGCCACACGCCTCCGCAAGGGGCAGCTCGTCGTCCTCGAAAGCACGACCTACCCCGGCACGACGCGTGACGAGCTCACTCCGGTGCTCGAGCGCTCCGGCCTCGTCGCGGGCCGCGACTTCAACGTCGCGTTCTCTCCCGAGCGGGTCGATCCCGGCCGCACCGACTGGACGACGCGCACCACCCCGAAGGTCGTCGGCGGCCTGACGGAAGACTGTTCCAAACGCGCCCAGGAGCTCTACGGGGAGTTCGCGGAGACGGTCGTCCCCGTGCCGACTCCCGAGATCGCGGAGATGACGAAGCTCCTCGAGAACATCTTCCGGAGCGTCAACATCGCCCTCGTCAACGAGATGGCGATGCTCTGCGACACCATGGGGATCGACGTCTGGGAGGTGATCCGCGCGGCGTCCACCAAGCCGTTCGGGTTCATGGCCTTCCAGCCCGGCCCCGGCCTCGGCGGACACTGCATCCCGATCGACCCCTTCTACCTCACGTGGAAGGCCCGGGAGTACGAGTTCCACACCGAGTTCATCGAACTCGCCGGGAAGATCAACTCCCACATGCCGGCCTTTTGCGTCAACAAGTTGTCGCGGGCCCTCAACGCGAAGCGCAAGCCGCTCAACGGCAGCCGCATCCTCGTCATCGGCGTCGCCTACAAGGCCGACGTCAACGACATGCGCGAGAGCCCGGCGCTCAAGGTCATCGACCTGCTCGTGGCGGAGGGGGCCGAGGTCTCGTACCACGACCCGCACGTCGCGACCCTCGTGAAGAAGGGCCTCACCAGCGTCCCGCTCACCGCCGAGAACCTCGCGGCGGCGGACGCCGTGGCGGTCGTGACACCGCACAGCTCGGTCGACTGGGACTTCGTCGCGGAGAACGCGCAGCTCGTGGTCGACTTCCGCAACGTGGTGCCGCAGCGCGACGGGAAGGTGTGGACTCTGTGAGCACGGTCTCCCTCGGCGTGGTCGGACTCAACTACTGGGGTCCGAACCTCGCCCGGAACTTCGATCGCCTGCCCGGCTGCGAGCTGACCTACTGCTGTGACCTGGACGAGGCGGTCCTCGACCGCCACCGCGCGTCGTTCCCGTCGAGCACGTTCACGACCCGGCTGGACGACCTCCTCTCCGACGAATCGGTCGACGGCGTCGTGATCGCCACGTCGGTGCCCACGCACGCGAATCTGGCATGCATGGCCCTGGAGGCCGGCAAGCACGTCTTCGTGGAGAAGCCGCTGGCGCTGACCGTGGCCGACGCCAAGCGGGTCGTCGATCTGGCGGAGGACCGCGGGCTCATCGCGATGGTGGACCACCTGCTCGTGTACCACCCCGGCCTCGGCAAGGTGAAGGACATCATCGACGCCGGCGAGCTCGGCGGGGAGACGTACTACATGTACGGCAACCGCCAGAACCTCGGCATCGTCCGCCAGGACGAGAACGCCCTCTGGAGCCTCGGCCCGCACGACATCAGCGTCATGCTCTGGTTCGCGGGCGAGCGTCCGACCGAGGTCGCCGCTTGGGGCAGCTCGTACCTGCAGGAGGGTGTCGAGGACGTCGTCTTCGGCCACCTCCGCTTCCCGTCCGGCGTCACGGGCCACCTCCACCTGTCGTGGCTCGACCCCCACAAGATGCGCAAGATGACCGTCATCGGCTCGGAGCGCATGGTCGTGTTCGACGACATGGAGACCGAGCGCAAGGTCACCATCTACGACAAGGGGCCCATCCCTCAGACGACCACCTACGGTGAGTACATCCAGGTGCGCTCGGGTGACATCCACATCCCGAAGGTGGCCGGGACGGAGCCGCTCCGCCTCGTGTGCGAGCACTTCGTCGACTGCATCGCCGAGGGCAGGACACCGCTCTCGGACGCTCAGGCGGGCCTCGCCGTCGTGGAGGTCCTGGAGGCGATGACGCAGTCGCTCGCCTCGGCGGGTCGTCCGGTGGCGCTCGGAGGAGGAACACAATGAGTCGCGAGAATCTCGTCCTCGGTGACGGCGTCGTCCTCGGTGAGGACGTCGAGATCGGTGCCAACGTCGTCATCCACGAGGGGACCGTCATCGGCGACGGCGTGGTCATCCAGGACAACGTGGTGCTCGGCAAGCAGCCCCGTCTCGGCAAGAGGTCCACGGCCAAGCGTGAACCGTCCGCGCCGCTTCGGATCGGCTCCGGCACCGCCGTCTGCGCGGGTGCCGTGATCTTCGCGGGATCGGTGATCGGCGACGACTGCGTGATCGGCGATCAGACGGCCATCCGCGAGCGGGTCACCATCGGCGACAACGTGATCATCGGGCGCGGCAGCCTCGTCGAGAACGACACGTCCATCGGCGACGGCACCAAGATCCAGGCGAACGTCTACATCACCGCCTACTCGCTCCTCGAGGAGAACGTCTTCATCGCGCCGTGCGTGGCGACGACGAACGACAACTTCATGGGCCGCACCGAGGCCCGCCACGACTTCGTGAAGGGGCCCACGATCCGTCGCGGGGCGCGTGTGGGCGGCGCGTGCATCCTCCTTCCGGGCATCGAGATCGGCGAGGAGGCGTTCATCGCCGCCGGCGCCCTCGTCACCAAGGACGTGCCGGCGGGCAAGCTCGTGGCCGGCCTTCCGGCGCGGGTATGGCGCGACGTCCCGGCCGAGGAGCTTCTCGAGAATCAGTAGGGGACCGACGGCCGACAGCGCCGTCCGTCGGAGGTCATCTGGCTTCAGTGCGGAATAGTCCCTACTGCGACCCACTCGCGCAGGCGATGCAGTCGCTCGACAACGTCACGATCACCCAGGGCGGAGTTCCAGATGCTCAAGCATGCAGCAGTCGGCGGAGCGCAGTAGACGTGTTCGGCGCACGAATGGTTCTCATCGCCGCCCTCACAGTGGGTGTCTCGCTGTTCGCCTCCGGCTGCGGTTCAGATGGCACCTCGCCCGTCGGCACATGGGGAACCGATGACGGCCCGCAGCTCGTGCTCGCAGAAGACGGCGGCCTCAGCGGCACCGACGGCTGCAACCGACTCGTCAGCACCTGGAAGGAGGTCGGGGACCGAATCGACTTCGGCACCGTCGCCTCCACCCAGATGGCCTGCGAGGGTGTCGATACCTGGCTCAACGGGCTGGCCACCGGCACGGTGGAGGGCGACACGCTGCACGTTCTCAATGCCGCGGACGATGAGATCGGTACGCTCGAACGCAACTGAGCGCGCCGTCAGACCGGCACGCTCCACGGAATGATCTCCTTCGGCATCGGGTCGTTCTTCGCGCTGTTCGTCGTCGTCGGTGACGGCCACTTGCCTGCCGCCTGACTCGCCCCTGTCGCCGTATGGGACGCGACTGTGGTGATGCGGGTCGACACTCACGTGCGGCGGTCACCGCGTGGTCATTTCAAAGGGGTGGCGATGACCGCGCCCATCGCAGGGCCCGACCGCCGCATCCTGCGATCTCGCGAGAGGACGGCGTCGGGAACCGGCCGCACATCGTGATCACGAACCCTTACAGCTCCCGAACATGGATCTCGCGATTCGCTCATGTCTGGCAGACAGGGTGCTCGCGTCACGAATGTCCCCTGGACTAGGAGCACCACGATGAAATTGAAGGCGAAGATCGCGGCAGGAGCTGCCGTTCTTGCGATCAGCGCGCCGATGGCCCTCGGCGCGGTTATCAACGGCACGCCCAACCCCGACATCCTGAACGGGACGAACCGGTCCGACGTGATCAGCGCGGGCGCCGGCGGCGACGTCGTCTTCGGCCACAGGGGACACGACCGGATCTCAGGTGGACCCGGCAACGACGTGCTCGGCGGCGGCTACGGGAACGACCGGATCGCCGGCAACGAGGACAACGACGTCATCCGTGGCAGCTACGGGAACGACCAGCTCTTCGGTCAGGCCGGTGACGACGTCATCGAGGGTGGCCGCGGCCACGACGTGGCACTCGGTGGCAGCGGCAACGACCGCGTCTTCGGCGGTCTCGGGCACGACGTGCTGTACGCCGGAGCCGGCGAGGACATCCTCTTCGGCGGCCGGGGCAACGACGTCCTGATCGCACGTGCCGACGACAACCAGGTGGACATCCTCGTCTGCGGTCCCGGCTGGGACGTCGCGTACGCCCGCGCGAACGACGTGATCGACCGCAGCTGTGAGCGGAAGATCGTGGTCGGCGGAACGCAGACCGAGCCCGGCGACGAAGAGGTCCTCCCGACGCGCCAGGCCACGCCGAAGCCGCCCATCAAGAAGAAGTAGTCCCCTTTGGGCCGGCCCGCTCCCGCGGCGCCGGCCCGGGTGTGGTGCCGGGTGCCTCGCACCCGGCACTTCACTGGATGTGAAACGCGGCAGCACGCCGCGTCAGCGCCCCGAAGTCGGTGTGGCGCGCCGTGCCAGACGGGCACACCGACGACGACAGCGGCAGGGGCGAGGACCGACGTCGAGGCCCGGGGATCCTGCGATCCCAAGTGGCCGCGACGGAGAGACATCACCGGGACCCCGCCATGGACCTACTTGACGGCGCGCTTGACCTCGAACCAGGAGGACGGGAG
>CAYOSM010000050.1:12862-14732 GCA_964406645.1 uncultured Bifidobacteriaceae bacterium
CCTACTTGACGGCGCGCTTGACCTCGAACCAGGAGGACGGGAGGCCGAGTGCCCGACGCACATCGGCGCCGGTCATGACCTTCACGCCACCGGTGCGCGTCGTGATGCGGACCCGCACGGCGCGGGGCGAGACACCGCGCTTGACGATCTTCATGCTGAGCACCGTCTTGGTGCCGAGAAGCTTGCCGAGCCGCGCGTCGGAGAACGTCTGGATGTCCTTACCCCGCCAGAGGTTCTTCGGTGACAGCTTGTCGTACTGGGCGTCGTTGATACCGCGGAGGTACGGCAGGGGGTTCGAGAACACGTTCTCCGAGTTCTCGGTGCGCCCACCGGAGGTCGAGAAGAAGAACGTCGTGGCGATCCTGCCCTGGTAGGTGGCCACCTTACCCGCGGTCGCCTTGACGGCGGCCGTGGTGCGCGAGTCCTCGCCGGATGCGCCGCCGTAGACCTGGCTGCGTTCGTCGGCGTACATGTCGAAGTCGCCGGTCTTCTTCGTGGCGATGGCGTAGGAGCGCGCGGCGATCGCCTGGGCCTCGAGGACTGCCGGTGCGCGGTTGCCCCAGGAGGCGGGCACCTCACGCGGGACCACGCCGTAGAGGTACTCCTCCAGGTCGACGGTGTTGATCACGCGGAGCGCCGATCCGGACGCCGTGATGCGCAGGGAGCCGCGGTAGCGGATCCCGTTGAAGGACACGGTGCCTCCGGCCATGGGGCTCAGCACCAGCGCGCCGCTGCGCTGGAGCAGCGTCGCGCCGTCGGCCTGCACCAGAAGGATGCGGCCCGAGCCCCCGTTCCGGATGGTGAACGTCGCACCGGGAGTCAGGGCCTGCGCCTGGGCTCCGCCGTCGGCACTCGCGACCCACTGGCCGGGCGAGGAGACGGTGACACGGCTCGTGCGCTCCGCGAGGAGCACCCGGACGATCGTGGTCGGGAGCTGTGAGATCGTGGTCCCGGTGAAGTAGGTCGTGATGATCTCGTCGGCCGTCTTTCCGGCCAGCGCCATCCCGTAGGCGCCGTACTGCGACATCCCCACCCCGTGGCCGAAGCCGCGTCCCGGGAACCGGAACGTGAACCGCGGGACCACTTTCTTCTTCTTCTTGGCCGGGGCCTTCTTGGCGGTGGTGACCTTGGTGGCCGAGGTGCCCGTGGCAGCGCGGTCCGCTGTGCTCCGCGCGTCGGCGGCGTGTGCCGCGACCGGGCAGAGAAGACCGAGGGCGACGATGGAGCTGATTGTCTGACGGCGCATGGACGGGATCCTCCTCAACCAGGATGAGTCCTGCAAATAACAGTGTTCTGTCGGCAACACCGCCGATCTGCTTGAGTTCTCCGCCATGGGAATGGATGTGACGATGATCGCCGACGGCCTCTGGCAGTGGTCCGCCTCCGTCGAGGGCCGCACCCGGTGGTGCACCTATGTCGAGGCTCCGGATGCCACCGTTCTCATCGACCCCGGCCTGCCGGAGGAGGACGCCGAACGGGATCGCTTCTGGCGCGCCTTCGACGCCGACGTGGAGCGGCGCGGGCTGCCCGTCCGGGTGCTGGTCACCGGAGAGCCCGACGACCCGATGCTCCAGGCACTCCGCGATCGTCACGGCGCCGATGTCCACGGCCCGTCCGCCGATCGCGCCCGGGGCATCGCCCCCATCGCCGACGAGACCTCACCCATCGGGGGGATCGTCTGCCGCCACCTCACGGCGCCGACCGGCGAGCGGCGCGGCATCTACCTCCTGCACGACCACGCCGCGGTCGTGATCGGCGAGTTCCCCGATGTCCCCGAACACCGGCGCACCCTCGTGACGCACGTGATCGATTCGACAAACATGCGCGCCGAGAAGACCGGCGAGACGCCGACGACGTTCCGCTGGCTCCT
>CAYOSM010000051.1:0-6151 GCA_964406645.1 uncultured Bifidobacteriaceae bacterium
GCGTCTCTCTGAAGCTCTCCCAAGGGGCCAAGCCGGGACTGGGCGGGATCCTGCCGGCCCCGAAGGTCAGTCATGAGATCGCGGAGATCCGCGGCGTCGCCGAGGGCGTGGACTGCATCAGTCCGTCGGCGCACCGGACGTTCACGACCCCCGTGGAGCTGATCGAGTTCGTGGCCCGTCTGCGTGAGCTGTCGGGAGGAAAGCCGACGGGCATCAAGCTCTGCGTCGGCTCACGTACGGACGTGCTCGCCATCTGCAAGGCGATGCGGGAGGTGGGGACGGCTCCTGACTTCATCACCGTTGACGGCTCCGAGGGCGGGACCGGTGCGGCTCCCCTGGAGTTCGAGGACAACGTGGGCATGCCCCTCACCCAGGGGCTCATGACCGTGCACAACGCACTCGTCGGAACCGGTCTGCGCGATCACATCCGCCTCGGCGCGAGCGGGAAGATCGCCCGCGCCAGCGACGTCGTGAAACGCCTCATCCAGGGAGCCGACTTCACCAACTCCGCGCGGGCGATGATGATGGCGATCGGGTGCATCCAGGCCCAGAAGTGCCACACCGGCAAGTGCCCGGTCGGCGTGGCGACGCAGGACCCGTGGCGTGCACGCGCCCTCGACGTGCCGAGCAAGGCCGAGCGCGTGCGCAACTATCACGACGCCACGGTGAAGGAGGTGGCCCGCCTGATAGGGGCGATGGGGGTGCACAGCCCGACGGAGCTCCGCCCGTGGCAGCTGCGGCAGAACATCAGCCTCCTCGAGGAACGTTCGTACGAGGAGCTCTACGAGTGGCTGCGGCCGGGGGAACTGCTGGAGGGCGCGCCGCGCGAATGGGCGGCGGCATGGGAGGCGGCGGACCCGCACAGCTTCGAGCCACCCCACAACATCGGGGTGGAACGGTGAGGGTGATGGCCGGCCGGGACCCCCTACCTGAAGGATGCGTCTCTGCAGCCCAGGGATCCGCGCACGGTGGTGACGTGTCGGAGTGTGTGTCCCACGTGACAACGGTGCGCGGGCGAGAGTATGCAGGGCACTGCCCTTTGACCCATCGTCTCGACGTCCGGGGCACCTCGTAAGCTCGATCCGTGAATCCCCTGGAAATCAGGAAAGAAATGTTCATGGAAGGGCGATGATGAATACGGCAGAGAATGCGCCTGAGGGCGAGGATCCGCCGACAGCCGTGCGTGAGCGCGTGGCGAGCCAGGTCGTATCGTCGCGGGCTTGATCGTGCGGAGCCCCCTGGGTTTAGAGCTGTGTTTAGAGTGCCGACCCTTTTCCGCTCACTACAGGACTTTCGGTGGTTGACAGCCTTTCGAGTCTCTAACTCTTGAGGCGCCAGTACGCGCGGGGGTCCTTAGCGCTCGTTCCCACGCGCTCAATGATTCCCTCGTCGGCGAGCTGTTTCAGCCGCCGGATGGCGACCGGTCGGGAGATCTGTATCGCTGCCGCGATATCTCCGGTGCTCGGCCGCGTCTGATCTCGAATGAAACGCACGATGTCGCGGGAGCGCGAGGGCAGGCGGGCTTCGAGTTCCCGGTCGACCGGCTCCGACGAAAGCGTCAGATGGACGCTCCCTGACGTCTGACGGTAGAGGGGGTCGGCAAGGCCCGCGAGCCTCATCTCCTCGAACATCCTCCTGATCCCCTCACCAAGTTCTTGACCGAACCGGAGATCGGCGCAAACGCGAGCGATGCGAGGGTTCCGAGCGAAGCGGGTCACCGCAAGAGGATTGGTTGGGTCAACCAGACCCGGGAAGCGCCCGGGGCTTTCGATCTCGATCCGATCATCGAAGATCTCAACGCGGATGTGGTCGCCCATGACACTGTACGAGCGGTGGACGACGGCGTTGACGACGCCTTCAAGCCAGGCGTCCTCCGGGACGATTCCGACGGGGCCGAACCGTCCGTCTGCGCCCAGGGCCTGACGGGTCGGAATGTGAGTTGCGATCGCGCGTCTGGCGCAATCGATCACTTTCGGGATCGGCCCTTCGCAGCGGGTGTCGTCAATGAGCTGTTGGCGAGCGCCTGTGCCCCGTTCGGTCCCCCGGTACCGGAGGATGCGGACGCACGCCTCGGGATAGTGGTCCTGCGGATGCAGGCCGAACAACAGGAGTGCTCCGATCGTGAGGCGACCGTCTGCCCGAGCCAGCCCTCGCGCACGCAGAAGGCGCGTTGCGTCAGGGTGCATGACGGCGTCGGCGTAGCTTTCGAGGAGCGGCTGGTCGAGGTCGCCGAACCCGGCATCGACAGGAGAGGATTCGAAAGTCGCCTGGCCTTTGTCGTAGGTCAGCTCTTGGACCTGTGCCGGGTTCAGCCGACGTGTTTCGTCGCCAACGCGCAGATACACCTCACTACGGTTGTTTTCGTGTACGCGCTCGCTCGCGTCGACTTCGATGATGAGGAGTTCGTCAGCTTCGCCGCGTGAGTTGACACAGGGGACTTCTCGGAACCGCGCGGAGACAGCCGGCCGGGTAAAGTCGAGAGGTACCTGTCTCCAGTCGCTGAGTCGTTTCGGGTTGGCGGGGCGACCCTGAACGTCGCCGTTGTGAAGGCCGATGACGATGACTCCGCCCTCAGCGTTGGCCAGGCCGATGAGATCCTTTGCAAGGTCCGCTGGCGAGATCCTGGCGCTCTTTCGATCGAACCACTGGTCCTCGTGGATTGCGAGCAGTTCGTTGCCGATCTCTTCCGGACCAGATGCGAGTGCGTTTTCGACGGCGACTGTCCCCATGAATGTACTCTAAACAATTTAGAGTACATTCGAGCAAGGTGGGTGCAGCATGGAAGAGAGGGCGTTCTACTCCCTCCCGCCATGGGCGCGGCAGGACTCGAACCTGCGACCCGGGGATTATGAGTCCCTTGCTCTGACCAACTGAGCTACGCGCCCGCGCGAGGGAAGAGTCTAGTTCCCCGCCCCAGGAGCGGGCGGCGGGAGGACGAGGCGGGTGAAGAGGCGCCGCAGCTCGTCGGCCGGGTCGTCGCAGATGCCGCCGTGCACGGGGCCAGGCTGCACGATGGTCGACCGCGGGGCGAGGATCCAGCCGAACCGCTGTCCGCGGCTGGCCAGGTCTGCCGGTAGGTCGGCCAGCTCGCCCCGGCAGATGAGGGCGACCCGGTCGAGCGTGGCGCGGACGCCATCGATGTCCACACCCGGCGCGAGGGCGGCGATGCGATCCTCTCCGACGTGGCTCGCGACCTCGAGGAAGGCCGCGTCCTGGCAGTAGAGGACCACGCCGACGTTGACGCACTCCCCGCGGTCGACGTGCGGCACGAGGCGCAGCACGGTGTACTGGTAGCCCTTCGTCATCGGTGTCCCGGAACCCATGCGGAGGGATCGGCCAGACGCGCGCCGAGGAGGGTGCGGTACGCGTCGCGGTTGGCTGCGGCGTCGGGGAGGTCGGGAGTCGGCGCGAGCCAGTCGTCCGGTACGGCGTCGACGGCGGGCTCGAGTGCCGGAGTCACGAGTTGGGTGAACTCCTCGTGCCGGTCGACCACGGACGGTGCGATCGAGTGGAGCACGTGAGTGGACGCGTCGTAGGGCGTCCGGGCGAAGCGTGTGGCGTCCGGTGCGGACGACTCCCAGGAATGATGCTGGTACAGCGCGGCTCCGTGGTCGATGACCCACGGGGCGCCGTGCCAGACCAGCAGGTTGGGGTTCTTCCAGGTGCGGTCGACGTTCGTGGTCAGCGCGTCCAGCCAGACGATGCGCTCCGCGGTGTCCCGGTCGGGCGGGAACGAGCCGTCGTAGCCGAGCGCTCCGGGCAGGAAGTCCACGCCCAGGTTCGACCCGAGCGAGGCGCTCAGCAGATCCTGCACCTCCTGGTCGGCCTCGTACCGGGCGATCTCCCGCCGCAGATCGATGACCGCGAGCGAGGGCACGTTCAGTCCGAGGGCGCGTGCGAGCTCACCCACGATGACCTCGGCCACGAGCACGCGCCGCCCCTGCGCGGCGCCCCGGAACTTGAGCACGTAGGTCCCGTCGTCGTCGGCCTCGACGATCGCGGGAAGCGATCCGCCCTCGCGGAGCGGGGTGACGTACCGGGTGGCGACGAGTTCGGGCAGCACGCCGGGAGACTACGACGAGCGTGGAGGCGACGTCCGGTGACCAACTCGTCCCGTCATCCGTCCGGACCGATTGCTCCTCGCCAGACCCGAGAGCGCAAAGCCGTAGGTCCGACGAGGAGGGAGGGGAGGAGCGCACCTCCCCGGGGTCGGTCAGTAACCGAGCAGGAGCATCGCGTCGGCGACGCGCATGAAGCCGGCGATATTGGCGCCGACGACGTAGTTGCCCTCGTGCCCGTACCTCGTGGCGGCGTTCACGCACCGCGTGTGGATGGACTGCATGATCGACGTCAGTTCGACGTCGGTCTGCTCGCGGGTCCAGGTCGCGAGTGCGGCGTTCTGCTGCATCTCGAGCCCCGACGTCGCAACGCCGCCCGCGTTGGCGGCCTTGCCCGGTGCGAAGGTGACGCCGGCGTCGTGAAAGGCCTGGATGGCCTCCGGAGTGCACGGCATGTTCGCGCCCTCGGCGACGATCTGGCAGCCGTTCGCGATCAGCGCCTTCGCGTGCTCGCCGTCGAGCTCGTTCTCGGTGGCGCAGGGAAGGGCGATCTCACACGGGATCTCCCACACCGGCCGGTCGGGCACGAACGTCGCAACGCCGCCGCGGCGCTTGACGTACTCGGTGAGCCGCAGGCGCTCCTCGGTCTTCACGACCCGCAGGAGGTCCACGTCGAGACCCTCCTCGTCGAGGACGTATCCGCCGGAGTCGCAGCATCCGATGACGCGTGCCCCGAGCTCCTGCGCCTTCTCGGCCGCGTAGATGGCCACGTTGCCGGAGCCCGACACGACCACGCTGCGTCCGTAGAACGTCTCGCCCTTCGTCGCCAGGATCTCGTTGACGAAGGTGATGAGCCCGTAGCCCGTCGCCTCGGTCCGGAGGCGGAGCCCGCCCGAGATGAGGGGCTTGCCGGTGAGGACGCCCCACTCGTGACGGTGGTTGATCCGGCGATAGTGGCCGAACATGTAGGCGATCTCGCGTTCACCGACGCCGATGTCACCGGCCGGGATGTCGACCTGCTCGCCGATGTGGGGGGCGAGCTCGGTCATGAACGCCTGGCAGAACCGCATGATCTCGGTCTCGCTGCGTCCGCGGGGATCGAAGTCCGCGCCACCCTTGCCGCCGCCGATGGCGAGACCGGTGAGGGCGTTCTTGAGCGTCTGCTCGAACCCGAGGAAGCGGATCGTGCCGGCGTAGACCGTCGGGTGGAAGCGCAGCCCGCCCTTGTACGGGCCGAGCGCGCCGTTGAACCCGATGCGGAATCCGCGGTTGACGTGGACCTTCCCGGCGTCGTCGGTCCAGGGGACCTGGAAGCTCACCAGGCGCTCGGGCTCCGTGATCCGTTCGAGGAGGCCGGCCTCCGTGTACTGCGGGTGTTCCTCGAGGACGGGGGTGAGCGATTCGAGGACCTCGGTGACGGCCTGGAGGAACTCCGGCTCGCTTCTGTGGCGGCGCATGACCGTCTCGAGGACCTCGGTCAGTCGCGGATGCATTGTCTGGGTCATGGGCGGCATCCTCGCATGTGACGGTGAGAGCCACCCCCGACCGGCACCGCACCGGTGAGATATGTCACACCACGAGGGCCGAGGGTCCGCGGGTACGTCGCCCGGAGTCAAGCCTGGTGCCTTGCACTTGACGTGAATGCGGCGCGTCCGCACACGCCCGGCATCGCGCCGTCCATCGGACCCTGTCCAGGACGTGCCGCCCTTCTCCTCGGGCGGGGCCGGCGACGGCGCGGGGGTGTCCGGCGTGCCGTTTCGCGTCGTCCACCCAGGACGGGTCCGGCTAGCATGCGCCCCATGCCCGACGCTCATGACGTCACTCCGGACGACTTCAAGGCCGCGCTCTCCCACTGGGCGAGCGGGGTCACCGTCGTGACGGCGACGTGCCCCTCCGGGCCCGTCGGGATGACGGTGTCGGCGTTCGCATCCCTCTCGCTAGAGCCGCCGCTCATCACGGTCGCGCTCGCTCGTCACGCGTTCTCTCACGACGATCTCGTCGCCGCATCCGGTTTCGCGGTGCATATCCTCGGTGACGGCGAGTCGGAGACGTCGACCCGCTTCGCCAGTCCCGGCGACCGCTTCGCCGGACTC
>CAYOSM010000051.1:6251-8152 GCA_964406645.1 uncultured Bifidobacteriaceae bacterium
GTCGAGCAGGTGGACGTCACCTCGGGCGAGCCGGTCCTCTACTACCGGGGTGCCTACCGCACACTGGTTCCGCGCGGGGAGTGACCCTGCACACGTCGGATCGTCCCATCGGAGTGTTCGACTCGGGGGTCGGTGGCCTCACGGTGCTCGAGGAGTGCCTCGTCGGGCTCGCCTCGGAGAACTTCATCTACTACGGGGACACCGCGTACTTCCCGTACGGCGAGAAGAGCTCGGAGGACCTCCGCCACCGTGCGCGCGCCATCTCCGAGTGGCTCATCGATCAGGACGTCAAGCTGATCGTCGTCGCGTGCAACACGGCCACGGCCGCCGCCCTGGAGTACCTCCAGACGACGCTCGAGGTCCCGGTGATGGGCGTGATGGGTCCCGAGGCCCGCGCCGCCGCACAGACGACGCGTAACCGCCGCGTCGGGCTCCTCGCCACCGAGGCGACGGTCGCGAGCGGAAGCTACGAGCGCATGATCCACGCCAACGACGCCGGCGTGACCGTCACGAGCGTGGCGTGCCCACGCCTCGCGCCCGCCATCCAGGCCGGGACGGACTGGGGCGAGGAGATGATCGAGATGATCCGCGAGTACACGGAGCCGCTCCGCCGTGCGGATGTCGACACCGTGATCCTCGGGTGCACGCACTACCCGATGGTCGAGAAGATCCTCCGGCGTCAGCTCCCCGGTGTCGCGATCATCAAGGCCGGCGAGGAACTCGCACGCGACGTCGACGAGACGCTCTCACGGCGCGGCCTCCGTCGACCGAACGGCGGGGAGGGCACCTACTCCTTCGCCTGCAGCGGCGACGTCGAGGGATTCCGTGAGGTCGGCAGCCGCTTCCTCCAGATGCCGATGGGGTCCGTCACCCGCGTCGATCCCGTCGGGGATCAGGTGACGGAGGCGCGTCCGTAGGCACGGAAGGCGGCGTCGATGCGGTCGCGGTCGTAGCCGAGCGACAGCAGGACGATCAGCTTGATCCGGGCCTTGAATGCGTTGAGGAACGACGCCGGGATCGCGCCCGCGCGCTCGAGCGTGCGGCCACCGCCCTCATACCCGTAGATGGGGAGGATCGGGCCGATGTCGGTTCGCGTCGCGATGACGATCGGGGTGTCGGATTCCGCGATGATGTCGACGAGCTGGGCGGGGAGGTTTCCCGATCCGAGCGCCGCGATCACGATGCCGTCGGCCCGGCGCAGCGCCTCGACGAGCCCCTCGCCGGTCCAGCCGGCGTAGGCGGTGAGGATCTCGACCGTCGCCGTCGGACCCGCGGGATCGACCGGGTTGCGAACCTCCGGGCGGGCGAAGTACCGGAGTGACGGCTTTCCCTCGACCGTGTCGATGCGGCCGATCGGCCCCGGGTACCCGCTGAACGCCTCGAGGGCCGTCGTGTGGACCTTGGTGACCGTCCGCGCATCGAAGATGTCCCCGCCGAAGACGACCATCACGCCGTGGTTGACCGAGAACGGATGGGTGGCCGTGTGCGCGGCGGCCCAGATGTTGAAGGGGCCGTCCCAGCTCGGCTCACCGACGTGCCGCATGCTTCCCGTGAGGACGACCGGAACCTGGGAGTCGACCGTCAGGTGGAGGTAGAAGGCCGTCTCCTCCAGCGTGTCGGTGCCGTGGGTGATCACGATGCCGTCGACGTCGTTGTGGATGTCGTGGATGCATTCCCGCAGCTGGTGCATGTGGCGGGGCGTGATGTGCGGGCTCGGCAGCGTGAACGGCTGGATGACCTGCGTCTCGAGCGGCGACAGGTCCGCGATGCGGTCGATCAGGAACTCGGAGTCCGGCCGGAGTTCACCGGCCTGATCGGTCCGGCTGCCGATGGTTCCACCGGTCTGGAGAATGGCGAGTCTGCGTGGGCGTTCCGTCATCGGTGGGCAGGGTACATGCGGG
>CAYOSM010000051.1:8252-9692 GCA_964406645.1 uncultured Bifidobacteriaceae bacterium
GGCGGGAGCGAGGCGATGGCGATGCGGCGGGGGTGCGCCGCGGATCCGGTGACGATGAACCTCTGTCCGGGGCGGATCCGGCGTGCCTGCTCCATCAGCGCGGCATCCTGGCCGTCAGGAGCGGACGGAGCGTCCAGAGCGTCGCGGACGATGCGCCGGGGGTCGTACCGGCGGAGATCGAGTGACGTCCAGTCGTCGGATGCGAGCGTCCCTCCGGTCTCGGCCTCCACACGCGTTCGCGTCGTATCGATGAGAGCGCGCAGGGATCGCACGATCTCGGCCAGGCGACGGGCGTAGTGGGGCAGTCGGTGCGGGCCGATGACCAGGCCGGCGATCACGGCCACCAGAAGGAGCTTCTCGAAGGTCAGTCCGAACATGACGGATGGATCCTCAGTCGGGTCATGGGGCGATGTCCTTCGTCGTCGCCCCGCGTCGCACTGCGCGGGCGTCGCGCAGGTGGGTGACGAGCATCGCACCGAGGAACAGGACGGACATCGGCACCGCCACGAGGAACATCGAGAGCACGTCGGCCGCTGGTGTGACGAGCGCGCTGAAGAGGGTGATGCCGACGACGGTCATCCGCCAGCTGCGGCGGATGGTCGCCGCGGGAAGGACGCCGACGGCGTTCAGCATGACGAGCAGCACCGGGAGGACGAACGCGAGGCCGATCGCAAGGACGATCTTCAGGACGAAGTCGACGTAGTGCGAGGCCGCCAGGATCGTGCTGTCGTCGTTCGATGAGAATCGGGTGAGTACCTCCACCATCCGGGGGAACAGCAGGAATCCGAAGGCGCATCCGGCGGCGAAGAGCGGGACGGCGATCGCCGAGAATCCGAGGGCGTAGCGCCTCTCACGGCGGGTCAGTCCGGGGACGATGAACGCGAAGAGCTCGTAGAGCCATATCGGGCTCGACATGACGATGCCCGCGGCGAACGCGATCCGCAGGCGGAGGTCGAACGCCCCGGTCACCGTGTCGTAGTTGAGGCTCGCGGTGCGCGAGGACGCCAGCCTCTCCACGGGCTCGCGCAGCACATCGAGGATCGGCTCGGCGAGGACGAAGCCGGCGACGACGCCGATCGTGAGAGCCACCGCCGCGCGGGCCGCCCGTCGCCGGGCCTCACGCACATGACCGACGACGGGCATCTCGCCGCGTGCGGCGGTGGCGGTGGTCATGACGCGCGGCCGTCGGTGCGGGTGTCGACCCGGACGACGGCCGGGGCGGGCGACTCAGCGCCGGCCAAGGACGTCCCGCGCGTCTCCGCGGTCTCGTCGTGGACCTCGTCCTTCAGGATCCGCATCGACTGTCCGACGCTGCGGGCGAGCGCGGGCAGCTTGGCGGATCCGAAGACGAGAAGGACGATCGTGAGGATGACGAGTGCATGCCATCCGCTGAGGTTCTGGAACATCGTGGTCTCCAATCAGGTGGTGTGGTCGGTCGGG
>CAYOSM010000051.1:9792-14728 GCA_964406645.1 uncultured Bifidobacteriaceae bacterium
GGAGAGCACCCGGCGGCGGGTGATCAGCGTGTCCATGTCGAAGCCGGCTCCCTGATCGACCACCTCGTCGTCGGGGCGCACGAGGAGTCGCCCCTCATAGGCAGGTCCGTTCGGTGTCCGGTCGGCGTCGGGGATGCGGCGGTTCATGTCGATCACTCCCTTGATGACTCGCTGGGTCGGGTCTCTTCGCACCTCAGAGTGCCGCCCGTGGCAGGGGTGTCCCTGTGCGAGAGCTGGGGTGATGCTGTGAGTGGTGGCCGGGACGTGGGCGCCACCCCGTGTGGTGGGAACGGACGCCGGCAGGACGCGGCACCGCGCACCACTCCTCGCGCCACCGGCTTTGTGGCGGCTCGGTATCGCGGTCGCCCGGTGACGGGCGACCGGGTGCGATCAGGCCTCGGCGGCCTCGTGCACGTCGTCGGCGTTGATGCCGAGCAGATAGAGCACCGAGTCGAGATACGGGACGTTCACCGACGTGTCCGCCTGGGCCTGGACGACGGGCTTCGCGTTGAAGGCGATGCCGAGACCCGCGACCGCGAGCATCTCGAGGTCGTTGGCGCCGTCACCGATCGCCACGGTCCGGGAGAGGGGGAGGTTCTCCCGCTCCGCGAACTCACGGAGCGCCGCCGCCTTGCCCGCGCGGTCCACCACGGGGCCGTCCACCCGTCCGGTGAGCCGTCCGTCCGCCACGTCGAGCCGGTTGGCGCGGACGTAGGTGGCCCCGACCTCCCGGCCGAGCGGCTCGACGATCTCGGCGAACCCTCCCGAGACGAGGGCGATGGAGAAGCCGAGCTCTCGGAGCGTGCGGCACAGGGTCCGCGCACCCGGGGTCAGCCGGACCTGGGCACGCACCTCGTCGAGGATGCCGACGTCGAGGCCCTCGAGCGCCGCCACCCGGCGGTGGAGGCTCGTCGCGAAGTCGAGTTCGCCGGCCATGGCCGCCTCGGTCACCGCCCGGACCTCCTCCGCGCGTCCGGCGTGCTCGGCCAGCATCTCGATCACCTCGCCGGTGATCAGCGTCGAGTCGACGTCCATCACCACCAGGCGGCGACCGCGCCGGGCGAGTCCCGCCGGTGAGACGGCGATGTCGATCCGGTGTTCGACCGACACGGCGGCGAGTTCGCGACGGAGCTCCTCTCCGCGGGCGCCCGACACCGACAGTTCGATGGTGGTGACCGGCGAGTGGGAGAGCCGCCGCATGCTGTCGATGTTGGCGCGATGCTCCCAGAGCCGCTGCGTGACGGCCGCCAGGTGCGCGGCGCGCAGTGGGCGCCCGAGGACCGTGACGATGAGCCGGCCGGAGCGTCGCTCCTCGTGGTCGCCGAGGCTCTTCAGGTACTCCGCGGTGAGCCCGAGTCGGTCGGCGACAGCGGTGACGGCGCGCGACACGTCCGCGTCGTCCACCTCGTCACCGAGGCCGAGGAGGATCGCCAGGTTGAGGTGACGTCGCAGGACGGCCTGCTCGACGTCGAGAACCCGTACGTCGAAGTCCCGGAGCGCGGCGAACACCGCGGTCGAGATCCCCGACTGATCGGGGCCCGTCAGGGTGATGAGAAGGGACGGGCCCGCCGGATCCGTGTCGGCCGGTCCCGTCCTCGGAGGGAGTCCGCTCACGTGGCGGTGCTGTCCTCCATCGCGTCGAGGTGCTCGACCACTTCGACCATCGTGCCCGCCGCCCAGGTGTGCAGACGCACGGTCGCGCGATGATCGTACGGCGTCTCACCCTCCGTCACGATGGCGAGCGATCCGCCGTGGCCCAGGACCATGCCGGGGATGTCGCTCACCGGCGAGACCAGCAGGCTCGATCCGATGACCAGGAGCACGTCGGCCTTTTCGGCCTCCTCGAGCGCCGCCTCCATCTCCGCCTGCGGCAGGAGCTCTCCGAACAGGACGACGCTGCTCTTGAGCTGGAAGCCGCAGTTGCAGCGGGGCACCCCGTCGAAGGTCGCGTCGGCGCGTGCCAGGAGCTCGTCCACCGACACCGTGTGACCGCAGCGGAGGCACCGGCCTCCGGAGAGCGACCCGTGGATCTCGATCGGGTCCTTTGAGCCCGCGCGCCGGTGCAGGCCGTCGATGTTCTGGGTGATGAGGGCCTTCACGATGCCGCGGCGCTCCAGCTCCGCGACGGCGTGGTGCGCCGGGTTCGGCTCCACCTCCGCCACGGCGTCGTAGCGCGGGCGATGGAACCGCCAGAACTTCTCGGGGTCGCGGACGAACATGTCCATCGACCCGACCTCCATCGGGTCGTACTTCTCCCAGAGGCCGCCGGGGGACCGGAAGTCGGGGATGCCGCTCTCGGTCGAGATGCCCGCGCCGGTCAGAACCACGGCGTGGCGGGCGTCCGCCAGCAGTCGTGCCAGATCCTCCGCGGTGCTCATGCGCGCACATTACCCCGGTGATCGCCGCCGCGGACGCACGGACCGGCCGGTCGGGCGCGTCCGTCTCACGCGGCTATTGTGCGCGCCATGCGCTCAGACGGACGTACCCCAGACCAGGCCCGCCCCGCCACGATCGATCCCGGCTTCATCGAGTCGGCACACGGGAGTGTGCTGATCAGCGTGGGCAGCACACGCGTGATCTGCACCGCGATGATCCAGGAGTCCGTCCCGCCGTGGCTCCGAGGCCGCGGACGGGGGTGGGTGAGCGCCGAGTACGGCATGCTGCCCGGCTCCACCGGCGAGCGTCGTCAGCGCGAGTCCTCGCGGGGCAAGGTCGACGGGCGCACCCAGGAGATCCAGCGGCTCATCGGCCGCTCCCTGCGCGCCGTCACCGACCTGGAGGCCCTCGGCGAGCGCATGGTGTGGGTGGACTGCGACGTCATCCAGGCCGACGGCGGCACCCGGTGCGCGAGCATCACCGGCGGATACGTCGCCCTGGAACTCGCCCTTCGCGGCCTGGTGCGGGACGGCACGATCGCGGAACTTCCGCTGACGGACTCCGTCGCGGCCGTCAGCGTCGGGATCGTCGATGGGACGTCGCTCCTCGACCTCTGTTACGTGGAGGACTCGAGCGCCGAGGTGGACATGAACGTCGTGATGACCGGCTCCGGGCGCATCGTCGAGGTGCAGGCCACGGCCGAGGGACAGACGTTCACGCGTGACGAGCTCACCGCCATGCTCGATCTGGCCGCGCCGGGCATCGAGGAGCTGCGCGGCCTGCAGGTCCAGGCGTCGGTCGCGGTGGCCTGAGTGAGGATCTCGCTCGCGACGGGCAACCGGGACAAGGTGCGCGAGATCTCGGAGATCCTCGGAGGGATCGACGTCGTGCCGGCCCCGGACGGGTTCGACGTCGACGAGACCGGGAGCACCCTCCTCCAGAACGCATGGCTGAAGGCGGCCGAGCTGCGCCGGTCCGCGGACGACGACCGGATCGTGGTCGCCGACGACTCGGGCCTCTTCGTCCACGCGCTCGGCGGCCGGCCGGGGGTCTTCTCGTCCCGCTACGCGGGGCCGGACGCCACCTACGAGGACAACTGCCGGCGGCTCATCGAGGAGCTCGAGGCGCGTGACGACCGACGCGCGTGTTTCGCGACCGTGCTGGTCGGTCTGGCCGGTGACGGTCGCGTGTTCGTCACGGAGGGCTCGTGCCCGGGGTGGATCACGCAGGCGCCGCGCGGCGCCGACGGCTTCGGCTACGACCCCGTGTTCCAGCCGATCGACGATCCCGCCGGCCGGACGATGGCGGAGATGACCTCCGAGGAGAAGGCCGCGCTGTCACACCGTGGCCGGGCCGTCCGGCGGCTCGCCGCGGTCCTGGGGGCTCCCGTCGCCGACGTGGCAGGATAGGACCCATATGGGCAGCAATCGACTCACCGACACGGTGCCGCCGCCGTCGGCCCGCCACGCATCACTTCCGATGTCACGGCGCGTGTCATGGCTGGTGTCGTCGCTGATCGTCGGATGGCTCATCGTCTACAACGTCCTCCGGTTCGGCGGGCGCAGCCCGAGCGAGGCGGCCGGCATCTCGGTGCCGATCGGCGTCGGCGTCGGGCTCGCCATCTGGGGCGTCGCGCTCCTCGTGTGGCGTCGCTTCGGCACGGGCGCGCGCTTCCAGGCCGACCACATGAACGAGATCCCGCCGGCCTCGCGGCTCGACGGGCGTCAGCGGGGAGCGCTCGAATTCCTGTGGCCCGCGGTCGGACTGCTGTCCCTGGCGTCCCTCGTGGTCGGTGTCGTCATGGCGATCGACTGGTTCGGCACCGACGTCAACGCGTCCGCGACCGTCATCGTGATCGCCGCGTGGAACATCCTCGTGGGCCTCTGGCTCGCATTCGAGACGACGGAGATCCGCCGCGGACACGGTGAGGCCGTCGAGTCCATCGGCACGGCGTCCATCCTCACGGCGGTCCTGAGCGGCGTCGCCCTCTCGCGGAACGTCTTCGAGTGGGGGCAGGGAACGTTGATCGTCCTCGCGGGCATCACGGGCTTCCTCGCCTACAGCGCCGGCTGGCGCCTCCTCGGCTCGCGCGGCATCCCGTTCTCCGCGGTGGGGTCCGTCATCGTGGCCGGGCTCGCCATCGCGATCCCGGTGTTCTGGAGCTGACCCTGGGCGCGGTCATCCGCCTGGACTGCCCGTTCTGCCGCCACGTCATCGTGGACGGGACGGAGCCTCCCGACGAGGGGGTCTGCGAGGGCTGCGGCGCCCGGTTCTCCGGTGGCGGCGACTCCGCCCCCGACGGTGTGGAGCGCGCCCTCGCCCGCTGGGGCCGGCCGGAGGTCGACCCCAAGCGCCTGGCGCGTCAGGCGTTCGAGTGGGATCCGGCCGATCCGGCGACGCCGGTCGCGGTCGTCTCCGATCACCGCGACACCTTCTACAAGTGGTGGATGTTCGTGCGCCGGGAGACCGAGATCCCGGAGGTCTGAGGGGCCGTACCTCCGGCCGGGCCGTCGCGTGGCCCTGCCATACTCGACCGGGCATGCAGATACTCGTCACGAAC
>CAYOSM010000052.1:0-11479 GCA_964406645.1 uncultured Bifidobacteriaceae bacterium
ATCGGTGCCCGCGCCCTTCGGCGCGGGCACCGGCGATTTCGGCCCCTCGTGATCTTCGACGGTCGTGATTCGGGCGCTGCCTCGGCCTGGCGGAGGGGCATCCACCCACCCGCCCCGGCCAACCGCCAGGCCGCCCCAACGGCGGCCTCTCGTAACCGTCAACGGCAGTGGGTCCTTCGATGGTTACGCGCACCTGCCGTTGACGGAGTGGTTGTGGTACGGGCGCTGCCTCGGCCTGGCGGAAGGGCATCCACCCACCCGCCCCGGCCAATCGCCAGGCCGCCCCAACGGCGGCCTCTCGTAGCCTTCAACGGCAGCGGGTCCTCTGATGGATACGCGGTCCTGCCGTTGACGGGGGTGATCGTGGTTCGGGAACTTGCCGTCGCCCGGCGGTTGGCCGGCGCGATACTGTCCGCCTGATGGATCGACGCTCCCGACCTCCGGCGCCGTTCTCGGACGCGTTCCATGCGCGCCGCGGTCTCCCGCCGAGTCGATGACGAGGTTCCTCAAAGAGAACGAGACGATCATCCTGTTCGCGCAGGGTCTCGTCTTCATGGCACTCGGATTCGCGGTCTGGCTTCAACGGCGCCGCTCCACCCGTCTGCGCCTGACCCAGTCGCTCAACTGGCTCGCGGCCTTCGCGGCGGCGGACGCCCTCGCCGTCTGGGGGCACGTGTTCGTGCCGATCCAGGAGCGCTACGTGCGCGACGGGGTCATCGAGGTCCTCCTCGTCGTGCGCGGCCTGCTCCAGGTGGTGGCGTTCTTCCTCCTGTTCCAGTTCGGCGTCCGGCTCCTCGTCGACAGCCGCCGCGAGAAGCTCAAGTGGCGCGCCATCAGTCTCGCCGCCCTCCTCCTCGTCATCCTCACCGCGACCCTGCTCGCCGGGAACGGCGACTGGAGCCCGGTGCAGTGGGAGCAATCCGTGGAGGGACTCGGCCGGATCGTCCTCATGGTCCCCGCCGTCGTGGTCGCCTCGTGGGGCATGTGGCGGCAAAGGTCCGAGCTCAGCGACGCGGGGTTTTCGGGCATCCGACGATTTGCCGCGGCCATGGCCGTGGCCATCGCCGTCTACGGCCTCGTCGCCCTGCCGCTCGTCGGCGGACCGTTCTGGGATCCGTCCGACCTCGCATCCGACGGCGAGCGGCTCACCGGTGCCGCCATCCAGATCGCCGTCCTGCGCGCCATCGTCGGCCTCGCCCTCTGCATCTTCGCCATCCGCCTGCTCGAGATCTTCAACGTGGAGGCCAAGACGCAGCTCGAGGCCATCGACCGGGCCCGTGCGGTCGCCGAGGAGCGCGAGCGGTTCGGTCGCGATCTCCACGACGGGACCATCCAGTCCCTGTACGCGGCGGGCCTGCACCTGGAGTCGGTGGCGATGCGCGCCGACGACCCCACGCGGGCGGACGTGCGCGAGGTGATCGAGGGGCTCAACGCGACCATCGGCGGGATCCGCGAGTACATCTCCGGCCTTCGGCAGACGGAGGGCGGAGCCATGCTGCTCGCGGCCAGCCTGCAGGACGTCGCCCGTACGTTCGAGGACACGACCGGGGTCAGCGTGCGGTGCACCGTGAGCGGTGTCAACGAGTCCGGAGAGCTCCCCGAGGAGGTCAACCACCACCTCGAGCAGGTACTCCGCGAGGCACTCTCCAACGCGGCCCGGCATGGGCAGGCGAAGGAGATCCACGTCGAGATCCGGTTCGCACCTGACGAGCTCGACCTCGTCATCGTGGATGATGGGCGGGGAATCCCGTCCGAGCCCCGCCATGCGGGGGAGGGGCTCCGTAACATGCAGGAACGGGCCCGACGGCTCGGTGGACGCGCGGTCATCGGCCGCGTGGGTGTCACCGGAACGCGGGTGGCGCTCGAGATCCCGTTGGATTTCGACGCCCCCGAGGAATTCGAATCGCCGGACCAGGAGGTTGTCAGATGACAGCAACGGACATCATCAGAGTGTTGATCGTCGACGACCACGCGGTCGTCCGCATCGGTCTTCGGTCTCTTCTCGGGCACACCAGCGGCTTCCGCGTGGTCGGCGAGGCGGCGACCGTGGCGGAGGCCATCTCCGCGGCCGACCAGGCCCGGCCCGACGTCGTCCTCATGGATGTCCGCCTGCCCGACGGCAGCGGCGTGGACGCCTGCCGCGAGATCAAGAAGTCGCATCCCGACATCCGCGTCGTGATGCTCACCTCGTACTCCGACGAGGAGGCGATCGTGGGAGCCGTGATGGCCGGCGCCAACGGCTACCTGCTCAAGCAGGCCGATTCGGATCAGCTCACCCGCGCCATCCGCGAGGCCGCCGATGGGGCCTCGTCGCTCGACCCGCGGGCCGCCGGCGCGCTCCTCAACCAGTTCCGCGAGCTCTCGGCCAAGCAGGCCGAGGCCGAACTGGCGGGCCTCACCGACCGGGAGCGCCGCATGCTGACGCTCATCGCCGAGGGCTACACCAACCGCGCGATCGGCGACGTGCTGCACCTCTCCGAGAAGACCGTGCGCAACCACGTCAGCCAGCTCCTGCGAAAACTCGGATTCCAGCGCCGCTCGCAGGCGGCCGCATGGGCCGGTCAGCGTCGACTCGAACTCCCGCCGGAATGAGGTCATGAGCATGCCCAGCGATGAATCCCGTCCCGCGGAGGTCATCGACCTGGAGTCCTCCGACGACGGACGGGGTGTGCTCCTCGGGTTCGCCACGGACGACCTCAACGTGAACCTCGTGCAGTGGGGGCGGGAGGAGGGCGTCGACGCGCACGTCAACGGCGAGCGTGACGTCGTCTTCATCGGCGTGTCCGGCTCGGCGCTCGTCACGGTCGACGGTGAGGAGATCGACCTGGCCGCCGACCGGTGCATCATCGTTCCGCGCGGAGCCGAGCGGGCGATCCGCTCGGGGCCCGTCGGCGTGCGCTATCTCACGGTCCACCGACGCCGTGAGCCGCTCACTCTGGGGTCGGCGAAACCCGCATAGGGGGAGGAATCCGCCCGCGGCCGTAGAATCCGCCAGACGCAAAACTCTCGCCAGGGGTGCGTCCATGTCTCGACCGGCACGTGTGCTGGTGCTCGCAAATCAAAAGGGTGGCGTCGCCAAGACGACGACCACGCTCAATCTGGGCGTCGCCCTGAAGGAGCGTGGGGCGCGGGTGCTCGCACTCGACCTCGATCCGCAGAGCAATCTCTCGATGAGCCAGGGGATCGAGATCGAGACGCTCCGGACGGGGATGTTCGACGTCCTCGTGCGCGGCGCGGCGCTCTCCGAGATCATCGAGGCGCGCGAGATCGACATCGCGCCCGCTGGTATCGAGCTCGCCGGTGCGGAGATCGCGCTGTCGGCCATGATCGGCCGTGAGCGCCAGCTCGAGCGTGCTCTCGCGCCGTACCTCGATCTCTACGACTTCATCCTCATCGACACCCCGCCGTCCCTCGGCCTCCTCACCATCAACGCGATGGTGGCGGCCGACGGCATCATCGTGCCCGTCCAGTGCGAGTACCTCTCCCTCCGCGGGCTCGCGCTCCTGCAGCAGACGCTGGCCCAGATCCGCGAGCATCTCAACCCGCGCGTGCACATCGCGGGCATAATCCCGACCATGTACGACGGTCGCACCGTCCACGGCCGCGAAGCGGTCATGCTCCTCGAGGAGAGCTTCGGGGATATCGTCTTCCAGACACGTATCGGGAAGACGATCAAGTTCGCCGAGGCGCCCGTCTCCGGTCAGAGCGTCCTCGCGTACGACAAGGCCAGCCAGGCGGCCCGGTGGTACCGGCGTCTCGCTGACGAGATCCTCGCGCGTGACGCGCGTGATGAGGTGAAGAGAGCAGCATGAGCGACAAGAAATCGAGCATGCGGGAGGGGCCGCTCAGCGAGCTCTTCCGTCCGACCGCCGGCGATGCAGAGCCACCGGCCCCCGAGGCCGAGCCGCCCGCCTGGGGGCGTGAGGCGCCGTCGTTCGGCGACCGGACCAACTACCTCGCCGTGATCAAGTGCGTCGGCGTCGGCGGCGCCGGCGTCAACGCCATCAACCGCATGATTGAGGCCGGGATCCGCGGCGTCGAGTTCATCGCCGTCAACACCGACCGCCAGTCTCTCGACGCGACCGACGCGGACATCCGCATCCCGGTCGGCATCGATCTCACCCGCGGCCGCGGCACCGGAGGAGACCCCGCCCTGGGGGAGCAGGCACTCCGCGAGAGCGAGGAACAGCTCCGTCGCGCGCTGCGCGGCGCGGACCTCGTGTTCATCGCCACCGGCGAGGGCGGCGGCACCGGCACCGGTGGCGCGCCGATCGTCGCGAAACTCGCCCGTGAGATGGGGGCGCTCACCGTCGCCGTCGTCACGCGCCCGTTCGGATTCGAGGGGTCACGTCGCGGGTCGATGGCCGACCAGGGCGTCGCCCTGCTTCGCGAGCAGGCCGACACCATCATCGTCATCCAGAACGACCGCCTGCTGACGGTCCTGGAGCGCGGGGTGTCGATGGTCGACGCCTTCCGCGTCTGCGATGACCTCCTGCGCCAGGGCGTGCAGGGCATCACCGACCTCATCACCCTCCCGGGGCTCATCAACCTGGACTTCGCGGACGTCCGCACCGTCATCCGCGGGGCGGGCACCGCACTGCTCGGGATCGGGTACGCCAGCGGCGGAGACCGGGCGGAGGAGGCGGCGCTCGCCGCGATCAGTTCCCCACTGCTCGAGACACCCATCGACGGCGCCCGCGGCATCCTCCTCGGCATCACCGGTGGCCCGGACCTCTCGCTCAGCGAGATCAGCCGGGCGGCCAAGGTGGTGTCGGACGCCGCCGACCCCGACGCCAACATCATCTTCGGTGCGACGGTCGACCCGGAGCTCGAGGGCAAGGTGTGGGTCACGGTCGTCGCCGCCGGCTTCAGCGGCAAGCGCGCCGTGAGCCCGCGTCCGGCCGCCGTCGAGCCGGCACCCCGATCCGCCGCGCCGGCCGCGCCCGCATCCATCGCGCCGCCGACACCGATCGCACAGCCGACGCCCGTCGCACCGGCGCAGCCTGTCCAGGAACGTCCCGCACCCGTCGAGCCGGCCGCTCCGTCGGCCCCGTCAGGGTCCGGTAGCGGCCCCGCACCGACGTTCCCGCCGATCGCCTCCCCGGCTCCGTCGTCGCAGCATGCCTCTGCGGCGGCGGAACCGCCTTCTCCGACGGAGTTCACCGACATCGGTGCTCCCGACGCCCCGGACGAGCCGCCGGAGGCCCCGGATTTCTCGGCCCTCACCGAGGAGGAGCGCAACGAGCCTCCGAAGGAGGAGGAGATCGACGCCGCCGCGGCGCTCTTCGGTGACCTCGAGGACGAGACCACGCTCTTCAGTCCGCCGGAACCGGGCGACGAGCCGCCGACGCTGCTCCACCAGCCGGAGACGGCACCCGAGCCCGCGCCCGAGCCCGAACCTGACCCTCAACTCGATATTGAGATTACGTCCGTGGTCGAGCCTGTCGCCCAGGCCGAGGTCGAGGAGGCCCCAGCGGCCCCGGTGCAGGAGGACGAGCCGGAGGCCAAGGAGGAGTCGTCGGGTGGCCACAACCCCGTGACCCATCTCTTCCGGTCGCTCAAGCGTGACCGCCACGACAAGGACGACGAACCGCCCGCTTCGAGCTGATGCCCGTCGGGATCGTCGCCGCCGGCCACCGTGAATCGGCACGTGCGGGCGCGCTGACGCTGGCGCGAGGCGGCAACGCGGTCGACGCGGCCGCCGCCGCGGCGTGCGCGGCGTCCATCGCGGAGAACCCCCTCACCGGACCCGGTGCCGGAGGGTTCCTCATCTTCCGTCCCGCGGGTGGCGAGCCCCGGCTCGTGGACTTCTTCGTGCAAGTGCCGGGACTGGGTGAGGGCGGTCGCCACCTGGACCCGGACATGCTCGACTCGTTCGTGGTTCCGTTCGGCGGCGCGGACCAGGTCTTCCACATCGGCCGGGCGTCCGTCGCCGTGCCGGGCTTCCTCCACGGCATCGCCCACGCCGTCGAGCACTACGGCCGGCTCTCGCTCGCGGAGGTCGTGGAACCGGCCTGCCGTCTCGCGCGGGAGGGCGTCCGCCTGACCGAGGAGATCGACTTCCTCTACCGGATACTCGGGGGGATGCTCCGGTTCAGCCCGGAGTCCGAGGCGATCTACGCGCCCGAGGGGCGCCTGCTGTGCGCCGGGGACGTCCTCCGTCTCCCGGATCTGGCCGAGACGTTCGAGTACTTCGCCGAGCACGGGTCGGCGGCGATCAGCACGGGACGCATCGGGCAGGCGATCCTGGAACACCTCGGGGATACGGGCCTTCTGACCGAGACCGATCTGCGTGAGTACCACGTCATCGAGCGGACGCCGCTCCACCTGACGCGCTCCGACTACGAGGTCATCACCAACGCGCCTCCCTCCGCGGGCGGGATCCTCATCCTCGCGGCCCTCTCCACGATCGATCCGCACGAGGTGGGCACCGACGAAGGGTTCTACCGCGCGGTCACGCGCGGAGGGGTCGCCGCCAACGGATTGCGCGACGACGCGTTCATCGACTCTCTGCGCGAGCCGGGTGTGGTCGAACGTGTGCTCTCCGCCATCACGCGGAAGCCGACCGGCACCACCAATGTGAGCGTCATCGACGCCGACGGCGGCATGGCCGGTCTCTCGTCCTCACTGGGCTCCGGCGGAGGCATCGTCGTTCCGGGCACGGGTATCCTGCTCAACAACATGTCGGGTGAGCAAGACCTCAATCCAGCGGGCTTCGGTCTCCTCGAACCCGGCCTCCGAATGACGTCGATGATGGCTCCGACGCTCGTCATCCGTCGCGGTGAACCGGCTCTCGCCCTCGGCTCCGCGGGATCGAACCGGCTGCGGTCGGCCATCCTTCAGACGCTCGTCAGCGTCATGGACGCCGGGTGCGACGTCGCCGACGCCGTGAACCGCGCGCGTGTACATCCGGAGGACGGTGCCGTGGACGTCGAGTTCGGCGTCAGCGACGCCGTCTGCGCGTCCCTCGAGGCCGACGGCCACACGCTGCGCCGGTGGGATCACCGCAATCTCTTCTTCGGCGGCGTCTCGGCCGTCACCAACCACGACGGACGCCTGGCGGGCGCCGGCGATCCGCGCCGAGGGGGCGCCGCCGCCGTCGTCACCGCGGACGGGGAGGTCCACGACCTGTGAGCGACGACTTCATCTACCCGGTAACCGTCGGAGACGTGGAGTACGTCCTCGCGCCGCAACCGATCCGCACCAGCCTGACGGACACGCCGACGGCCATGTGGGGATTCCAGGTCCACGTGCTGAAGGACGGTGAGCTCCTCGGCATCAAGACCTGTTTCGTCGGACGCGTGCGCGTGCACTCGATCGCGCCGGATGCGCTCGACGCCGGGATGGGGGTCCTCGCCCCGATCGTCTACGAGGTGGCGGTCGGCAAGATCGTCGAGCGGCTCGAGGAGGGTGCGCCAGAGGACGAGATCCTCTTCGCATGAGCCGCCCGTTCGCGGTCCTCGCGGTGCTGGTGTGCATCGCCTGTGGCCTGGGCGCCGCGACCGCCGGTGCGCAGCCGTCCATCCTCCACATCCGTGAGGGAGCGGCCGATGCGGAGACCGCCGCGCGCATCACCGAGATCAACCAGCAGTGGATGGACCGGAATCCGGGGAAGACCCCGGTCCGTAAGGAGGAGTTTCGGCCGGAGGGATCGGCGCTTCTCTGGCGCTACTACCGCAACCAGGGCTTCTTCCCGAACTGGGTGACGGCCGCCCGCGACGTCGGGCGCCGTCAGCGGGCCGGGGAGCCGGGCAACGCCCGCGACGCCGTCGACGAGATCGTCGCGTTCGGTGCGCGACGCGTCGCACCCGACGGCACGCCCTTCCGGATCAACGACAGCGTCTATCTGTCCACCGACAGCACCGCGCCGCCGTGGCGCGACGCGATGGGGCAGGGCCTCATCCTCACGACCCTGATCCCCACCCTCGACGAGAACGCGACCGACGAGGAGCGCGGCCGGGTCTTCACGCTGGCCGAGGAGTACCTCAACTCCTTCGCCGTCGACTGGCGCGACGGTGGCGTGGCGACCGACGGCACGGCCGGGGGCAAGTGGTTCCTCGAGTACGCGACCCCTCGTGGGGACGACTCGCGCATCCTGAACGGCTTCGCCCAGTCCATCGTCAGCCTCGACCGTTTCGCGACCCAGGCGGACGGGCTCGCGGCGACGGATCCGCGGTTCGGTGAGCTGCGTGATCGGGCACGGGAGTACGTGTATCTCGCGGCGCTCGAGGTGAACGCCCACCTGGACGAGTACGACCTCCACAACGGCCTCTCGCGATACAGCCTCCGGACGATGGACCCGGCGCCCGAGACCTACCAGGTCTACCACCGCCAGCTGCTGCAGCTCCTGCAGAACATCGAATACCTGCCGAGGGAGTGGCGCGAGCACTTCAACAGCGTCCGCATCTCGTGGGGCGGGGAGAACCCGGACACCGGACGGCAGTGGTGGTTCTGGACGATCGCCGGCATCGTGGCCGCGATCATCGCGGCCCTCATCGTGCTGCGCGTCCGTGCCCGTCGCCGCGATCGCCGCCGGCGTGCGCGACGGGAGAGCCGGAATGCGCCGTCGGAAACCTGACCCGCCGGATCTTCGGCGTCGCGCCCGGCGCGTGCAAGCTTGGTGTCAGTCGATTAACTTGCATCGGGCATCGAGCCCGGGGTTCATGACGCGGAATCCAGGGCGTCGAGTGCGTCCAGAACACCGGTGAACCACCACGCGTAGTCGTGGCCGCCCGAGTACTCACGCTCGACGACCTCGGCGGACGACGCGCGGCAGACCTTCGCGAACCGCCGGCTGAGGGGACCCAGCACGTGCTCCTGGCGTCCGTACTGGATGACCAGGCGCCGACCGGCCAGCGACATGCCGGCGACCTCACCCATCAGCACGCCGCCCTCGGTCCGCGGTGTGTCGTCCGGGATGCCGTGCCAGTAGGAGCCGGACTGGGCGATGGCCGTCCGGGTTAGGTGCGGGGCGTGGACGACGCACGCCGCCGCGGCGAGGCCCCCCAGGCTCTGACCGGTGACGACTACGTCCTCCGGAACCTCGCCGAGTCTCGCCGACCGGCAGGCGGCGAGTACGCCCGCGAGCGCCCGGCAGACCCGGTCGACGTCCGGCAGGAATACCACGCGCTCCGCACGCGTACCCGAGCCCACGAGTACGGCCGCCGTGGGCGGTCCGCCCAGACGGCGGAGGGCGTCCTCGAGGGGCAGTCCGTTCCAGGGCTCGCCGTCGAGCATGAGGACCAGACGTCGCGCCCCGTCGGACGGGATCAGAAGACGCGCCCACGGGACGCCGGAGTCGGCCGGCAGCGCGAGGTCCTGGGACCGGACCTCGCGACGAATCGGCGTGGCGGCCTCCTCGGCCGCGTTGCGCCGACTTCGCGGCATGCGCAGGACGGAACTGGTCGTCCCCAGCGGATTGGGGACCCTTTCGGGATTCCGGGGGTCGGGTCGGCCGGCGGCGTGGATCTCGCGCCACCCCTCCCGGGTCGCGCCGGGACGCTGGGGAATGGCGGGCATCCAGACGATGCGATAGCTCGCGACCAGATCGTCCGGGAGGAGGTATCCCACCGCGGCGATGTCCGTGTCGCCGATCCGATCCATGCGCGCCGGGTCGATGTCCTCACGGTGGGCGTCGGTGATCGAGTTCAGATGCACCATGACCTCACCGTCCGCGAGCGCCGGGTCATCCGGCTGCCAGGCGAAGGTCACCTCGCACATCCCCGGAACGTCCGAGGGCGCGATCTCGGGAAGGCGCACGGGAAGCCCCTCTCCGCAGCGGATCCTTCGGATGAGGTCTGTTTCGATGTGCTCGGGTGGGATCTTCATCGTCTGTGCTTGGCTCTCCGAGCCCCGATGCCGTGAGAAATCATCGCTCCGATGAGAATGGGTGAGGCTTCGCTCACCGGCGACGGGAGGCGAAGTGCTGGTAGTCCTTCTCGGGACTCCACCGGCCGCCCCACTCCCAGCCCTCGGCGGTGAAGGCACGTACCAGCGCGCGACCCTCGACCGCCATGCCGAGCCGGGGTCGACGATTGACGTACGGGACGCTGCGCGGATGGGACGTGCGGCCGCCAGAGACGTAGGGGTTCTCGATGGGATTGATGTCGATGGCGCGACCGTACGCATGCTTGGACCAGCGGCGGGAGCCGCCGACGTAACGGCAGTTGAACGCGCTGGTGTTGTCGGCCTCGATGGACCGGAAGTCACTCCCGCCGAACCGCTCGATCGGCACCATCCAGCGGATCGGCACCCCGGAGGTGTAGAGCCGCCGCATGATCCGCACGACCTGGGAGGCCACGTCGCGGTGCACGACCAGTCGTCCCGTACGGGTGGTTCCACTGAAGGTCCGGTGGGTCACACGGACGACACGCAGGTCCCTCAGGTGCACCGGGCAGCCGGGCCGCCACGCCGACGGGGTCATCGCGGCACGCTCCTCCGCCGTCAGAGGCAACACGGAGTACTGGAAACCGGACTGCGCCATGGCCGACCCGGCGACCACGCACATGGCGGCGATCGCGATCGCGATGCGCGCCCGGATCATCGGCCGCCGCCCATCCGACGGCGCGGTCGGCCGGCTGATCGCGCCGTCCCGAGGTCGTCGTCCGCCCGGGGATGGCGACGCTCTCGGGCCAGCGGGTGTCGCATCAGGTGGATGGAGGCCAGTCCCGCCCACGGGTCGTACCGTTCCAGGAGCCGCTCGGAGTCCTCCGCGGTCGCGGGGCGGCCCAGGAGGTTGGCCGAGAGGCGGATCAGGTTCAGGTCACCGGCGAGGCCGAGGTCGTATCGGCCGAGGCCGCCGAGTGCGATGACGCCCACGGTCCAGGGGCCGATCATGCGCTCTCGCAGGAGGCGGGCGGTGAGCCGTTCGGCGGTCTCGGTGCGCAGCGCCTCCAGGTCGACGTGACGGATGAGGCGGCACAGGGCCGACGCGCGTTTCGGATTCAGACCGCACGCGGTGTAGTCGGCGACCGTGAGCGAGGCCAGCGCGTCCTGGTCGGGCGGCATGGCCAGCCCGGCGTGCGTGCGGCCGATGCGATCGATGACCCGGCGCTCGATGAGCATCGCCTCGCGTGCGGTGATCAGCTGCCCCGCGAACGCCTTGAGCACGGCGTGGGCCACGGTGGTCGTCCGGGTCGGTCGCGTCCCACGTGCGTGGACGGCCCGGCTGAGGAGGGCGTCGTCGCGGATGGACTCAGTGAACGCGCTCGTGTCGTCGTCGACGGCGAGTACGAACCGCAGATGGGTCAGCGCCGCATCGTGGTCGGCCGCGGCGGTGATGTCCGCGACGAGCCGGCCATCGGGTCTCTGCCAGACCCGTGCGTGGGTCGCGTTCGCGCCCGTGTCGAACACGAGCTCGAGCCCGCCGTGCGGCAGGTGGCGGCGGGTGGTGTCGGGGAACCTGCCGACGGTGGAGGCGAGGGAGTAGGGCCCCCGCGGGGTGATGACGGCGGTGACGATGCCCGCACCCTAGCGGGGC
>CAYOSM010000052.1:11579-14570 GCA_964406645.1 uncultured Bifidobacteriaceae bacterium
GTAGGGCCCCCGCGGGGTGATGACGGCGGTGACGATGCCCGCACCCTAGCGGGGCACGTCGGACTCCCGGCGCACGGCTTGGCGTGGCTCAGCGGGACCGCGGTGCCTGGCACCTGAGTCCCGTTGATCGGGGCAAAAATCCCCTCATTGGTCGCTATTTGCGGGTTTTCTCCCCGGTTATGTCGCCGGCAACGGGATCGTGGTGCCTGGCACCTGAGTCCCGTTGGGCGGACCACGGACGGGCCCTGCCCCTGCCTCCGGCGGTGGCGTCAGCCGTCGGAGGGGAAGGGGAGCGCGACCACGCGCGCCGGCGCGGACGCCCCCTCCACGACGACCTCGCTGCCGTCGGTGGCCTCCTTGCGCACCGTGGCCAGCGCGATGGGGCCAAGCGCCGGATGCACCGCCACGCTCGTCACGGTCCCGACCGTCTTCTCGCCGCTGGTGATCGTCGCACCGGCGTCCACCGGCCCCGGCAGCCGCAGGCCCACCAGACGGCGGTTGACCCCGCCGCGGTACTCGACCCGGGCGACCGTCTCCTGTCCGAGGTAGCAGCCCTTGTCGAACGAGACGCTCCTGTGCTGGAGCCCGGCCTCGTGGACCAGCGTGCGCTCGGTCATGTCGACGCCGAGCCGCGGGATGCCGGCCGCGATGCGCAGGGCCTCGATCCGCTCCGGGTCGACCGGGAGCGTCGCGTTGGCGTCGAGGATGGTGGAGCCGTCCCCGATCGCGTCCACGGCGCCGGGCAGCCGGCCGGGGACGACGAGGTCGGCGCCCGCCACGAACGGGTCGGTGCGGTCCAGGAAGGTGACGACGTCGACCGGTTCGGGGCCGAGGATCTCGACCTCCTCGGAGAAGTGGTACTCCTCCAGGAGCTCCGCGAGGCGCTCTCCCGCGGACTCCTCGGTGACAAGGGTGTAGGCGTCGGGCCCGGTGCGGACGACCCGGAGGTCCACGCGCACGTGCCCGGTGTTGTCGAGAAGGAGCGCGTCGCGCACCTCGCCGTCGCTCATCGAGGCGATGTCCTGCGACAGGAGTCCGTGGAGGAACGCACCGGCGTCGGGTCCGTCCACCCACACGGTCGCCATCCGCTCACGGCCGACGGCGCTCGTCATTCGGGCACCGTGGTACGGCCGTCGTCGCCCGTCGGCTCGTCGGCCCCCTCGGACTCGTCGAGCGCGCGCAGCGCCTGATCGAGGACCGCCAGCAGAGCGACGAGGCGCTTCGTCTCGGACCGCTCCTCCACCAGGAACTGCTTGAGCGACGGGTCCAGCGGCAACTGGGCCGCAAGCGCGTAGGAATACGGAACGTCCATCGATGTGACGGCACGGCGTCCCGCGGCGACCTTCGCCATGTACCCGTTGAACGCCTCCGCAACCCTGCCCCGCACCGCGTCGTCGGACTCGTCGTGCTCGTCCGGGAGGTCCTCCACCAGTCCGGTGAGGTAGGGCTCGTCGCCCTCCGCGAGGGAGATCTGGACGCGCCGCGTGCCCCGGACCACGATGTTCATCCGCCCGTCGGCGAACCGGCGGGTGACGCTCTCGACGCGCGCGGCACAGGCGACCCGTGTGATGGCGTCCTCGACGACCCTCGGCAGGACGAACTCCGCCGGTGTCAGGACGCAGTCGGCCACGAGCGCCCGGTACCGGGGTTCGAAGATGTGGAGCGGCACGCGCTCCCCCGGAAGGAGGACGAGGTCGAGGGGGAAGAGCCCCAGGATGTCGGGGTCGGTGATGGTCATGAGGGCGGTCACACGCACTATACGATCCCGCCTGATGACCGACCCGACCGTCCCCGACACCCTGATCCGCCCGGCACTCGACCGCGTCGATCCCTACCAACCGGGTCGCCCCGCCGGGGACCTCGCCCGTGAGACCGGCGTCACCGACATCGTGAAGCTGGCGTCCAACGAAGGGCCGTTCCCGCCGGCCGAGGCCGCGCAGCGCGCGATGGCGGAGGCACTCCCGGATCTGCGTGTCTACCCGGATCCCGGTGCGTGGGATCTGCGCGGTGCGCTGGCGGACCACCTCGACGTCCCCGCCGAGCGGATCGTCGTCGGCAACGGCGTCGACAGCCTGATCAAGCTCATCTGCCTGGCCGTGCTCGACCCGGACGACACGCTGGTGATGGGGTGGCCGTCGTTCCCGTCGTGGCGGCAGGGTGCGCTGATGATGGGTGCCACGCCGATCCTGGTGCCGCTGGCCGAGGACGGCGCATACGACCTGCCGGCGATCCGAGCGGCGATCACCGACACGACGAAGCTGGTGGTGATCGTCAGCCCGAACAACCCGACCGGCGGTGCCGTGGACCCGGACGAGCTGGCGGCGTTCCTGGCGGATCTGCCCGATCACGTCCTCCCGGTCGTCGACGAGGCGTACTTCGAGTTCATGGACGAGGGCGGCCATGACGCGATCGCCCTCTCCCGGGGCGACCGGCCGCTCGCGGTGACGCGAACCTTCTCCAAGATCTACGGCCTCGCGGGACTGCGAGTGGGCTACCTGGTCGCTCCCTCAGGGCTCATCGAGGCCATCGGCCGCGTACGGAACGTGTTCGACGTCAACCACATGGCGCTCCTCGCCGCGACGGCATCGGTGGGCGATGCCGAGGCCATCGTCGCCGAGCGTGGGACGGCCAACCGCACGGAGCGCGCCCGCCTGGCGGCCGGCCTCCGCGACCGCGGCATCACGCCGCTCCCGTCACAGGGCAACTTCCTCTTCTTCGACGCCGGGAGCCCGGAGCGCGCGGCGCGCCTCAACGAGGAGCTCCTCGCACGGGGGATGATCATCCGTCCGACCGGTGGCTTCGGTGCTCCGTCCGGCATCCGGGTGACGGTGGGTCATCCTGACGAGAACGATCGCTTCCTCGCCCTGCTGGACGAGGTCACGGACATCATCGACGGATGACGGGATGCGGTGGCCACCGGCCACCGCATCGTCAGACGCTCACTGCGCGGCGAGATCCTCCGCCACCTGCGTGGCCAGGCGCACACCGAAG
>CAYOSM010000053.1:0-14558 GCA_964406645.1 uncultured Bifidobacteriaceae bacterium
ACCCAGGCACACGCCGACCGCGCGACGGTCACGGCCACCGGCCGGACCTCCAACAGGAGCGTCACCGACAGTGACGACTGGCACGCCCACCCGGCACCCGTGACTCCGCCGGTGACGCCGCCTGTCACTCCGCCGGTCACGCCCCCGGTCACCCCGCCGGTGAAGCCGCCGACCACCCCGCCGACGCGCACCACCCTGTCGGTCAAGAAGGTCGCGATCACCCGCAGGCCCGTCGCCGGCACGGTGATGAGCTGGCGGATCGAGGTCCGCAACCGCGGGAAGATCGCCGCCAAGACCGTCCGCGTCTGCGACACCCTCCCCGGAGCGCTCACGCTCGCCAACACCACGGCACGCATCGAGCTGATCACAGGACGCCGCACCACCCGATCCACCACACGGATCACCGTCACCCGCGGCCAGGCCTGCGTCACCCTCCGCACCCTCGCCGTCGGACAGACAGCACGCATCACCATCCAAACCCGGGTCGCCCTGACCGCACGCGGATCCATCCGCAACCCCGTCACCGCGACCTCCGCAAACGCCAACCGCGTCAAAGCCACCGCCCGCGTCGGAGTCACCCCTGCCACAGTCGCAGGAGTCAACCTCCCCGCCGTCACCGGCTAACACACCACACCACCAACCAACCAACCACGGGGGCACCACACGGTGCCCCCGTCGCAATTCCGGGCCCTGCCGTGTCGGCGAGATGACCGGCCGGGCTGTCGGTCCTCCACGTCCCGTTCATCCGGACCATGACGACCGTCTCCCGCCGGAGGGCCGTCGGACTCCCCGTCCTTCGCTAGGTTCCATCGGATGTCCGAGAACCCGTCACCGTCGAGGAGCACCCACGTGGCACCGAGCCCGTCCACCATGACCGGGGCGGACCGCATGCTCGCCGCCTGCCGGCGCGAAGAGGTCGACCGCACTCCCGTGTGGTTCATGCGCCAGGCAGGGCGCTGTCTTCCCCAGTACCGGAAGCTCCGTGAATCGCACGGCATCCTCGAGATGATCCGCACACCGGATCTCTGCGTCGAGGTGACACTGATGCCCGTCGACATCATGGGCGTGGACGGGGCCGTCCTCTACGCGGACATCATGATGCCCCTCTACGGCATGGGACTCCCGTTCACCATCGACCCCGGCGTCGGTCCCGTGGTCCACGAGCCGGTGCGGGACGCGGATGCCGTGAGGCGGCTGCGGATCGCGGACGCCGAGGAGGCCACGCCGGAGATCTTCGCGGCGCTCCGCACGCTTCGCGCCGAGCTCCACGGACGTGCCGCGCTCCTCGGATTCGCCGGCGCCCCCTACACGCTGGCCTCGTACATGGTGGAGGGTCGGCCCACCAAGGACCGTGCCCGCGCGAAGGCCATGATGTACGGGCAGCCGGATCTGTGGGCCGCGCTCATGGAGACGCTGACCGAGGTCACCATCCGGTACCTGCGCGCGCAGGTGGAATCGGGCGCCCAGGTGCTCCAGCTCTTCGACTCGTGGATCGGCGATCTCGGCCCGTCCGCCTACGCCGAGCACGTGCTCCCGTACAGCCGCCGCATCTTCGACGGCATTCGGGATCTGGGCGTCCCCACCATTCACTTCGGCACCGGCGCCGGCGGGATGCTGGAGGAGATCGCATCGGCCGGATCCGACGTCGTGTGCGTCGACTACCGCGTCGGGCTCGCGCAGGCGTGGAACCGGATCGGACACGACCGGGGCATCCAGGGCAACCTCGATCCCACCGTCCTTCTCGCCGGGTGGGATGCCGTGGAGCGGGAGGCCGACCGCGTGATCGGCGAGGCCGCGAACCGTCCGGGCCACGTGTTCAACCTCGGACACGGCGTGCTGCCGGACACGGACCCCGCGATCCTGGCGCGGCTCGTAGACCACGTGCACGCGGCGACCGAGCGTTAGCCGAGACACGCCGACCTGGCCGCGAGCACTCGTGCAAGCTTGGTGTCAGTCGATTAACTTGCACGCCCGGATAAGGGGCTCACACCGGTCCTTGACGTCATAGAGCGCTTCTTCGCCTCACGGGATCGGCCTCGGATCCTGTGAAGCCCTTCATGTCGAATCGCGCCGGAGTCGAATCCGTATCGCCACACACGCGCATGCCATCGGCCAGAATCGCGGGGGTGACATCCGAGCGAATCGTGAGAGCCGCTTCGGGACGCATTCCCCTGAGGATGGAAGGACCCGCGGGTCGCGGTGGAGGAGAGTCAGAGGCCGGGAACGGCCGATCGCGCCTTACCGAAGTCCGCGGTGCGTCCCACGGCTCTCGAGTCATCCGGCGCACAAGGGCGATCACCGCGGCCCGCGCGACGAGGATGCGCAGACGGCATTCCATCGCCGCCGAGGCGTAGGACATCGCGAACCTGGGCTTCCTGGCCGGAACGCACGAAGTGACGCAGGCCAGGACGCCTGACGGACGGCGACGGCTGACGTGCCCGCCCGCCGTGAGCCACCGCTACGCCGTCAACCGCTCCGGCGGTTCTCGATCAGCGCGTCGAGCACGGCCGGATCGGCGAGTGTCGACGTGTCCCCCAGGTTCGACAGCTCGTTCTCCGCGATCTTGCGCAGGAAGCGGCGCATGATCTTGCCCGAGCGCGTCTTGGGGAGATCCGGCGTGAACTGGATGATGTCGGGGCTCGCGATCGGCCCGATCTCGGTGCGCACCCAGCCCACAAGCTCGCCCTCGAGACCGGGAACGGGCTCCTCGCCGTTCATGAGGGTGACGAAGGCGTAGATGCCCTGCCCCTTGATGTCGTGCGGGAAGCCGACGACCGCCGCCTCGGACACCTTCGGATGGGCCACAAGGGCACTCTCGACCTCGGCGGTGCTCATTCGGTGGCCGGACACGTTGATGACGTCGTCCACGCGGCCCGTGATCCAGTAGTCGCCGTCGGCGTCGCGACGACAGCCGTCACCGGTGAAGTACTTGCCGTGGAAGTGCGCGAAGTAGGTCAGCTCGAAGCGCTCGTGATCGCCCCAGACGGTGCGCATCTGGCCGGGCCACGAGTCCGCGATGACGAGGAGTCCCTTCGTCTCGGTCTCGGTGCGCAGATTCCCGTTCTCGTCGAGCACCTCGGGCCGGATTCCGAAGAACGGCCACTGGGCCGACCCCGGTTTGAGGTCCGTCGCCCCGGGGAGCGGAGAGATCATGATCCCGCCCGTCTCGGTCTGCCACCAGGTGTCGACGACGGGGCACCGTTCCTCGCCGACCACACGGTAGTACCACTCCCACGCCTCCGGGTTGATCGGCTCGCCGACCGACCCCAGGGTCCGCAGCGTCGTCCTGTCCGTCGCCGTGACCGGGTCGTCCCCCTTGCTCATGAGCGAGCGGATCGCGGTGGGCGCGGTGTAGAAGATGTTGACGCCGTGCTTGTCGACGACCTGCCAGAAGCGCGAGGCGTCCGGGTAGGTGGGGACCCCCTCGAACATGACCGTCGTCGCGCCGTTGGCGAGCGGGCCGTAGACGATGTAGCTGTGGCCGGTGACCCAGCCCACGTCGGCGGTGCACCAGTAGACGTCGCCCTCGTGGTAGTCAAAGACGTATTCGTGTGTCATCGACGTGAAGACCAGATACCCGCCGGTCGTGTGGACGACGCCCTTCGGCGTGCCGGTCGATCCCGACGTGTACAGGATGAAGAGCGGGGCCTCGGCCTCCATCTCCTCCGGCTCGCAGTCGGCCGGCACCTGGGCCGCGGCCTCGTCGTACCAGACGTCGCGTCCGGCGACGGTCTCCACGTCGCCGCCCGTGTGGCGGACGACGATGACGCTGTCGACGATGCCGTCGGTCTTCGCGATGGCCGCGTCGACGTTCTTCTTGAGCGGAACGGGACGGCCTCCCCGGCGCCCCTCGTCGGCGGTGATGACCACCGAGGACCGGCAGTCGGTGATGCGCCCGGCCAGCGAGTCGGCGGAGAAGCCGCCGAACACGACGGAGTGCACCGCGCCGATCCGCGCGCAGGCCAGCATCGCGAAGGCCGCCGCCGGGATCATCGGGAGGTAGATGGTGACCGTGTCGCCCTTGCCCACCCCCTGCGCGCGCAGCACGTTGGCGAAGCGGCAGACCTCCTCGTGGAGCTCGCGGTAGGTGATGGTCCGCGAGTCAGCCGGGTCGTCGCCCTCCCAGATGATGGCCACCTGATCGCCGCGGGTCTCCAGGTGGCGGTCGATGCAGTTGTAGGACGCGTTGGTGGTGCCGTCCTCGTACCAGCGGATGTCCACCTTGCCGCGTTCGAACGACGTGTTCTTGACCGTGGTGTACGGACGCATCCAGGAGATGCGCCGGCCGTGCTCCCCCCAGAACTCCTCGGGTGAGTCGATCGAGGCCGCGTACATCTCGCGATAGGTGTCGGCGGTGATGTGAGCGCGCTCCGCCCACTCGCTGCGAACCGGAATCACTCTCTCCGACATGTCTCGATCCCCCTGCGTCAGTGTCGACCGGCCGCGGTGACCACGACCCGCATTGGGGTCAGTCTAGCCCGTGGACCCGGTCCATTTACCCCTTGACAACCGTATGATCACCGACCGGCGCGGGCTCGCCGGAACGCGCTATCGTCCGTCGGCTCAAACCATTCGCAGACTAAGGGATCCTCGTGACGACAGAAGCCCGCGACGACAACCGATGGAAGGCGCTCGCCGTCCTCTCCGTCTCCTATCTGATGGTGGTGCTGGACGTCAGCATCGTCAACGTCGCACTCAGCCACATCGCCCTCGACCTGAAGGTCGCGCAGGCCGATCTGCAGTGGGTCATCACCGGTTACGCGCTCACATTCGGAGGCTTCATGCTCCTGGGAGGCCGCATCGGTGACCTGCTGGGACGCAAGCGCCTCTTCATGCTCGGCGTCGGCCTCTTCGCGTTCTTCTCCCTCCTCTGCGGGCTCGCCACCTCACCGGAGATGCTCATCGTCGCACGCATCTTCCAGGGCGCCGCGGCGGCGGCCCTGGCCCCGTCGGTGTTCTCCATCGTGGCCGTCACCTTCGAGGAGGGCGCGGAGCGCAACAAAGCGCTCGGCATCCTCGGCGCGGTCGCCGGCTCGGGTGCCGCGATCGGGGTCATCCTGGGCGGCGTGCTCACCGAGAAGGCCGACTGGCGCTGGTGCTTCTTCATCAACGTCCCGATCGCGCTCATCACGCTGCTCTTCACCAGCCGCTTCGTCCGCGAGAGCCGCGCGGACAGCACGCACCGCCACTTCGACGCCGCCGGCGCGGTCCTCGTCACGGGCTCACTGATGATCCTGGTCTACGCCCTGACCCACGCCAGCGAGTCCGGCTGGCTGGAGCCGCTCACCCTGGGTCTCATCGCGGTGTCCATCGTGCTCATGATCGCGTTCGTGCTCGTGGAGATGCGATCCAAGCATCCGCTCGTCCCGATGACGTTCTTCCGTCGCCGGGTGCCCACGGGGGCCAACGTCATCGGGTTCGCGCTCGGCATGACCGTGCAGGGGATCTTCCTCCTGCTCTCGCTGTACATGCAGTTCGTCCTCGGATACGAGCCCATCAAGACCGGCTTCGCATACCTCTCGCTCGCACTCACCTCGATCGTCGCCGCCGGAGCCGCACAGGCGCTCGTCTCGCGCATCGGGGTGCGGACGGTGCTGATGGTCGGAATGGTGACCATGGGCGCCGGGCTCCTCCTTCTCACTCAGATCGGCACCGACACCTCGTACGCGAGCGGGCTGCTCCCCGGCTTCCTCCTGATCGGCGTCGGTCTCGGCTTCTCGTTCGTCCCGGTCTCCATCGCGGCCCTGGCCGGGGTCCCGGCCTACGAGGCCGGCCTCGCGTCCGGGTTGATCAACACGAACCAGCAGATCGGCGGTGCGCTCGGCGTGGCCGTCCTGTCCAGCGTCGCGACGACCGTGACCGGCCCGGTCAACTTCGCCGCGCTCACGCCGCAGAACCTGAGCGACCTCACCCACGGGTACGCCGTCGGACTGGGCGTCGCGGCCGGGTTCACCCTCATCGGGCTCATCACCATCCTCGTGATGCTCCGCGGCAAGGAGCTCAAGAACGCCGGTCAGGACACCGCCGTCGTCCACGGGATGTAGCCCCTCCTTCCGGTCACGGCCCGGCCCACGCGGCTCGGGCCGTGACCGCATCGGGGACCGTCATCCCGCGTCTACGTGGAGATGCGTGAGCTAGCCTTGGCCCCAACGTGATCCCTGCTCCCCTCTGCCGGTCCGTCCGGATGTCGCCCACCCGATGACGACGCTCGCGATGCTCGCCACCGGCCGGCGCGGGAAGTGGATCGTCCTGGCGCTGTGGGTGCTGGTGCTCGCCGTCGCCGGTCCTCTGGGCGGCCGGTTCGAATCCGTCCAGACGAACGAGCAGCGCGCGCGACTCCCCAATGGGACCGAGTCGCTCCAGGCGGTGGAGCTCGCCCGGCAGTTCCCGTCCGGTGAGAGCATCCCCGCCGTCGTCGTGGCCCACCGGGACGGAGGACTGACGGCCGCGGACCGGGCGGCGCTCCACGGGATGACCACCCGGATCGCGGCACTCGACGAGCCGGCGATCGGATCGCCGCAGGGTCCGCGACTCGCGCCCGACGGCTCCGCCGCGCTCGTCGTCGTCCCGGTACGGACCGGCGACATCGACGTCATCGCCGACGCCGTCGCGGCCATCCGCGACGTCACCCACACCCGTCCCGAGGGCCTCGGCGTGGACGTCGGCGGCGGGGCGGGCTTCGCCGCCGACGCGATCCGGGTGTTCGCGAACATCAACACCACCCTGCTCCTGGCGACGGCATCTCTGGTGTTCGTCCTCCTCATCCTCATCTACCGCAGCCCGGTCTTCTGGGTCATCCCCCTGGCGGCCGTGTTCGCCGCGGAGACCACCGTGCGGGCCGTGGGGTACCTGCTGGGGCAGACCGGGCTCACCATCACCGGCCAGACCGCCGGGATCCTCCTCGTGCTCGTGTTCGGTGCCGGGACGGACTACGCACTCCTCCTGATCGCCCGGTACCGCGAGGAGCTGCAGCGCCGGGAGGACCACCACGAGGCCATGGGGATCGCGCTGCGACAGGCCGGCCCATCGATCGTCGCGTCCTGCGGCACGGTCGTCCTCGCCCTTCTGTGCCTGGCCTTCGCATCGATCAACGGCACCCGTGGTCTCGGTGTGCTGGGAGCCATCGGGATCGCCGTCACCGGTCTGGCGATGGTGACCCTGCTCCCCGCGCTCCTCGCCATCGCGGGGCGTCGCCCCTTCTGGCCGCGAATCCCGCGGGTGCGGCCGGAGGAGTCGGCGCCCCAGCCGGCCGGTCTCTTCACCGGCATCGGAGAGCGCATCGCGCGCCGCCCGCGGACGGTGTGGATCACGACGACCGTCCTCCTCCTCGTCGCCTGCCTCGGACTCGTCCGCTACGACGACGGTATGACGTCGCTGGACCAGTTCCGCGGAGGCGTCGAGGCCATCGACGCCGAGAGGGCCGTCACCGCCGCGTTCCCGCCCGGCACGTCGACGCCCGCGGAGGTGATCGTCCGGGGAGACCCGGCACCGGTGCGGGCGGCCCTCGACGCCTCGCCGCTCGTGGCGGCGCTCGGCCCGACCGAGGCCGGGCCACCGGGAAGCCGGTTCACCATGACGCTCACCGTGGAGCCGTACGACACGGCCGGTTTCGACGCCATCCGAGACCTCCGGCGCGTGGTGGAGGACGCCGCGCCCGGGACGCCGGTGGTCATCGGCGGGCAGACGGCCATCGAGGTGGACCTGAAGGATGCGTCGCTCTCCGACGGCCTCCGGATCCCGCCGATGATCCTTCTCGTCACACTGGCTGTCCTCGTCGTCCTGCTGCGCGCCCTCGTCGCCCCCGTCCTCCTCGTCATCACGACGATCCTCTCCTACCTCGCGGCGATGGGTATCAGCGTGCTCGTCTTCCCCGTCCTGTTCGGAGTCGACACCGTCGACCCGTCGTTCCCGCTGTACGCCTTCATCTTCCTGGTCGCACTGGGGATCGACTACAACATCTTCCTCATGGCACGGGTCCGCGAGGAGGCCGTCACCCACGGCACGCGCCGCGGCACGCTGCGGGCGCTCACCGCCACCGGATCGGTCATCACATCGGCGGGCATCGTGCTCGCCGGGACCTTCTCCGTCCTCGCCGTGCTGCCGCTCGTCCCCCTGGCCCAGGTCGGCCTCGTGGTGGCCCTCGGCGTGCTCATTGACGCCCTCATCGTGCGGACCGTCCTGGTCCCGGCACTGGTCCTCGACGCCGGACGGCGGATCTGGTGGCCTTCGTCCCTCGATCAGACGGACATGAAGCCGTCACCCGAGGGCGAGGCACGGTACCCTACGGCCTGAGGTGCCACCTGCACGGACCTCACGTCCCGATTCGACCACCCCCCGAACCACGAGCCCAGCGTGCCTGAATCTGAGAACGTCCCCGTCGTACTCCCATCGCTCGGAGAGTCCGTCACCGAAGCCACCATCGTCGAGTGGCTGAAGAAGCCCGGTGACGCGGTCGCCCTCGACGAGGAGATCTGCGAGATCACGAGCGACAAGGCCGACCTCGAGGTCCCCTCCCCCGCCGAGGGCGTCCTCGCCGAGATCGTCGCCAAGCCCGGCGACACCATTCAGGTCGGCGAGCTCATGGCACTCCTCGCGCCGCCCGGCACCGCCGTCGCCGCGACGGACGGTTCGTCGGACGACGGGGCCGCGACCGCGGCGGCACCGTCGGAGGACGGAGCAGCAGCCGCATCGGGTCCCTCGCTGGAAGAGGCCATCGCCGGAGCCGAGATCTTCGACGTCACGCTTCCCAGCCTCGGCGAGTCCGTGACCGAGGCCACCATCATCGAGTGGATCAAGTCGGTGGGCGACCAGATCGCCCTCGACGAGGAGATCTGCGAGATCACGAGCGACAAGGCCGACCTCGAGGTCCCCTCCCCCGCCGAGGGCGTCCTCGCCGAGATCGTCGCCCAGCCCGGCGACACCGTCGAGGTCGGCGGGCTCCTGGCCCGCATCGCCGTCGGTGCGACAGCACCCGCGGGCGCTCCGGCGACGGCGAACGGCGGATCCGCCGCAGCATCGGCGCCGGCCGAGACCGTGCCCTCCACGGGGGCCGCCGCCACCGGCGGAGGACTCGCCTCACCGCAGGCACGGCGCCTGGCCGGTGAGAAGGGCGTCAACCTCGACGCGGTGTCCGGCAGCGGACCGCGCGGACGCATCGTCGCCGACGACGTGCGCAACGCATCCACCGGGTCGGGCGCGCCGAGCACGAACGGCGCGGGAGGCCCGGCCGATGAGACGGTCCAGCTGAAGGGCCCGCCAGCCGCGCTGGCCCGCTACATGAACGACAGCCGCTCCATCCCGACGGCCACCACGTTCCGCACCATCCCCGTCGGCACGCTCGACGCGCGTCGCCGTCAGCTCAACACCGCCCTCAAGAGCATCGGGTCCGAGAAGAAGCTCTCGTTCACCCACATCGTGGCGTGGGCCATCGTCCGGTCCGTCCAGGACTTCCCCGTCATGGCGACGGCGTTCGAGGAGATCGACGGCAAGCCGCACAAGATCACCCGTTCCAACGTCAACATCGGCCTCGCCGTCGACGTCGAGCGCAAGGACGGCACCCGGTCGCTCCTCGTCCCGGTCGTGCGGGCCGCGGAGACCCTCGGGTTCAAGGGCTTCGTCGACGCCTTCGACGATCTCGTCGCCACGACCCGAAAGGGCAAGGTCTCGCCGGACGATCTGGTCGGGGCCTACATCAGCCTCACCAACCCGGGTGGATTCGGGACGGTGTCGTCCGTCCCTCGCCTCATGCCGGGCCAGGGCACCATCATCGCCACGGGCTCCATCGCCTACCCGGTCGGCTTCGAGCACGTCGACGCCGCCGCACTCGGCATCCAGAAGGTCATGACGGCGACGTCGACCTACGACCACCGCGTCATCCAGGGCGCGGAGAGCGGTGCCTTCCTCCGGCAGATCGACCTCTACCTCGCGGGCGAGGACCGGTTCTACGAGGACCTCGCCACCAGCCTCAGCGTGTCCCTGCCGCCGCTTGAGCCGCAGCAGGTCAAGACGCTCTCGACGGTCGCCGGATCGAGCGCCGCCGCACCGGCCGCGCCGTCGGCCGACTCCCAGACGCTGGCCGCGGTCGCCGCCGCGATGTCGATCGTCAAGTCGCACCGCCTCTACGGTCACCTCGCCGCGTCACTCGACCCGCTGGGCTACCCGCCGGTCGGCGACCCGTCGCTCGAGCCGGCAGGCTCGGGTCTCACCCCGGAGATGATGGAGCTCGTGCCCGCGGAACTGCTCCGCGTGTACTTCTCCGGCCGCACCTTCGCCGACGTCTACCCCACCCTCCGCGACACCTACTGCGGTCGCATCGCCTACCAGGTGGAGCACATCGCCAGCCACGAGCAGCGCCACTGGCTCCGCAAGGAGATCGAGGCCGGATTCATCCGCGTCCCGCTGCCGGTCAATGAGCGCACCGAGCTCCTCGAGCGCCTGGCGCGGGTCGACCTCTTCGAGCGCTTCCTGCAGCGCGCGTACATCGGCCAGAAGACCTTCTCGATCGAGGGCGTCGACGCCCTCGTCCCGATGCTCGACCACACCATCGAGCTCTCCGCCGAATCCGGCGCCAACCAGATCGTGATCGGCATGGCGCACCGCGGCCGGCTCAACGTCATCACCCACGTGGTGGGCCGCCCGGTCCAGTCCATCCTCGCCGAGTTCGAGGGCATGACCGAGCCGGCCGATCCCGAGGACTGGATCGCGACCGCGGGTGACGTGAAATACCACCTCGGTGCCGAGGGCACCTACACCACGACCGGGGGACGTCCGGTCGCGATCACGCTCGCCGCCAACCCCAGCCACCTCGAGCAGGTCAACGCGGTGGTCGAGGGCGGTACCCGGGCCCGCCAGACGATCCGCCATGGACGCGATCAGGGCCACGATCCGCGCCTCGCCGTCCCCGTCCTCGTGCACGGCGACGCCGCGTTCCCCGGACAGGGTGTCGTGGCCGAGACGCTCAACCTGAACGGTCTCCGCGGCTACAGCACCGGCGGAACGATCCACATCATCGCCAACAACCAGATCGGGTTCACCACCGACCCGCAGGACTCGCGCTCCACCCGGTACGCGAGCGACCTGGCCAAGGGCTTCGACATCCCGATCATCCACGTCAACGCCGACGACGTCGAGGCATGCATCGCCGCCGTCCGGCTCTGCGTCGCGTACCGCAACATGTTCCACCGGGACATCGTGATCGACCTCGTCGGATACCGGCGTCACGGCCACAACGAGGCGGACGAGCCCGGCTACACGCAGCCCGTCATGACGCAGACCATCAAGAAGCACCCGCGGCCCTACCAGGTGTACGCGAAGCAGCTTCAGGACGAGGGCGTCATCACCGAGGCCGACGTCACGGCCATCGAGAAGAAGATCAACGCGGAGCTCGCCACGGCCCGCAAGGAGGTCCTGGCGATGGTGGCCGCGGCGCAGGCGCAGGAGGAGGAGCCTCCCGCCCCCGCCACCACGCAGAGCTTCCCCGAGGTCGAGACCAAGGTCCCTCACGACGTGCTGGCCAAGCTCAACGAGGAGCTCCTCACGGTTCCCGACGGGTTCACCATCCACCCCAAGCTCGTGCCGCAGCTGGAGAAGCGCCGCGAGGCGTTCAACGAGGGCTCCGGACTTCTCTGGGCCCACGCCGAGGCCCTCGGCTGGGCCTCGCTCCTCGAGGACGGGGTCCCGATCCGGCTCACCGGTCAGGACGCCGAGCGCGGCACCTTCAGCCAGCGCCACCTGCGTCTGCACGACGTGGCGGAGAAGGACTGGAAGCCGTTCACCGGGAGCACCTACACGCCGATCGCGAACCTGACGACGGCGTCGTCGAGCTTCGAGGTCTTCAACAGCCCGCTCTCTGAGGCCGCCACCATCGGCTTCGAGTACGGCTACTCCACGCTCGCGCCCGAGACCCTGGTCATCTGGGAGGCCCAGTACGGCGACTTCGCCAACGGCGGCCAGATCATGATCGACCAGTTCATCACCTCGGGCCGCGCGAAGTGGGGTGAGCGCAGCCGGCTGGTCCTGCTGCTGCCGCACGGGTACGAGGGCAACGGTCCGGAGCACTCCAGCGCCCGCATCGAGCGGTTCCTCCAGGCGTGTGCCGAGGACAACATCCGGGTGGCGTACCCGTCCACGGCGGACAACTACTTCCACCTGCTCCGCCGCCAGGGCCGCCACAGCACGCACCGGCCCCTCATCGTCTTCACCCCGAAGAGCCTCCTCCGTTCGACGGCGGCGTCCTGCACCGTGGAGTCGCTGGTCGAGGGCCAGTTCCAGATGGTCATCGACGACCCGAAAGCCGTGGACCGGCGGGACGAGGTCACGCGCCTTCTCTTCTGCTCCGGCAAGATCTACCACGACCTCGACGCGTCGAACCTGCGCGAGACCCAGTCGGGCGTGGCCGTCGCCCGCGTGGAGATGATCTACCCCATCCCGACCGAGGAGATCCGGGCGGCCATCGCGTCATACCCGAACCTCACGGAGATCACCTGGGTCCAGGAGGAGCCGCGCAACATGGGTGCGTGGACCTTCCTCCGCCGGACGCTCGAGGCGGAGCTCCCGCCCGGCGTCGGCCTCTCGTACGTCGGCCGCTCCACCCGGTCGAGCACGGCCGAGGGCTACCCGCAGATGCACAAGGTCGAGCAGGCGCGGATCATCAAGGAAGCCTTCTCCCCCGGCGCGGACCGGCCCATCCTCTCGCGGCGGTGACCCCTTCTCGCCGACTGCCGGGCGACCCCGTGTCGCTCGGCGCGGCGGAGGCGATCCAGGCCGCGAACGATCTGCTCGCGACCATCGGTGACGAGCCGGTCGTGGCGTGGTGGCACGTGGACACCCCGACGCTCGTCCTGGGACGCGGCGAACGCCGCCACCAGGACCCGGCGGATACCTCCGTCCCGGTCGTCCGGCGTGGATCCGGGGGCGGCCCCGTCCTGTGGGGGCCCCATCTCCTCGCGTTCGACGTCATCGTCCCGCGGTCCCACCCGCTGCACGTCCCCGACATCACCGCGGCCTACGAGTGGCTGGGCGAGGCCATCGCGGAGGGACTCCGGGACGTCGGCCTGCCCGCGCGCGCCGTGCCCGCGGCCGAGGCCCACGCCGCCAATCAGCCCGACCTGGCCGCCGTGTCCTGTTTCGGGGGGCTCTCACCGTGGGAGGTCGTCGTCGACGACCGCAAGATCGTCGGCCTGTCGCAGATCCGGCGAAGGAACGGCCTCATCCTCCAGGTGGGCCTGCTCGCACGTCCGGAGAACCCGCCCCTGTGGCGGGTGCTGGGTGAGGATCCCGCGATGGGCCGCCGGCTGGCGGGCCACGTGACGTCCCTGGCCGACATGGGCGTCACGGACGCCGATGCCGTCCGCGCGTCCGTCGACCGGCGCGTGACCGAGGCGCTTTCCGCCGCCTGACAAGGCGACGCCGGAGGGCCCGATGCGGCGGCACCGTCCCGCCGAATGCTCGTGTCGCCCGACACAAGCGACGGCCTGGTGTCAGGCACCACGTCGTCGCTCACACAGCCCGACGCGGAAACTCCCTGCAATCCGGCATCTTCCTACCTGATACCTACGCGCAAGCGACGGCTCGGTGTCAGGCACCAGGCCGTCGCTGCGGTCGGCCGCACAGGCCCGCCGGTCGGGTCAGTGCGCCGTCTGCGGCGAGCGCCGGGACCGGATCACGTGCATGACGGCGACGATGATCGCGCCGACGATGACTCCGATCAGAGCGGAGAACGCGGTGTTGACGATCCATCCAAGGAGTCCGCCGATGCCGGGCACCCCGTTCACCGCCTCCTCCATGTGATGGACCACGTCGTGCGGCCAGTGCCAGCCCAGCTCGTCGGCGCCGTTCAGGAGGATGTGACCGCCCACCCAGATCATCGCGATCACCCCGACCATCGCCAGCACCGCCATCAGCTTCGGGACGGACCGCACCATCCACCGCCCGACCCGCTGCGAGCCCTCCGACTCACGCTGGGCGAGAGCGAGGCCCATGTCGTCCATCTTCACGATGAGCGCGACCGCCCCGTACACGAGGACCGTGATGGTGAGTGCCACGACGATGAGGATGAGGAGGCGTGCGACGAACGTCTGGTCGGTGACCTCGCGCAGCGCGATGACCATGATCTCCGCGGAGAGGATGAAGTCGGTGCGGATGGCTCCGCGCACCATCGTCTCCTCATGGCTCTCGTCCACCATCGCCGCGGGCCTGTCGGGGGTCGCGTGACCGTGTCCCGAGAAGCGCTCCCAGAGTTTCTCGACGCCCTCGTAGGCGAGGTAACAGCCACCGAGCATGAGGAGCGGCGACACGATCCAGTCGACGAACTCGCTGAGGATCATGATCGCCGGCAGGATGAACACGAGCTTGTTCCGCACGGAGCCGAGGGCGATGCGCCGGACGATGGGGAGCTCGCGCTCCGCCGTGAAGCCCTGGACGTACCGCGGCGTCACGGCCGTGTCGTCGATGACCACGCCGGCGGCCTTGGCACTGGCCCGTCCGGCGGCGGCGCCGACATCGTCGACCGAGGCCGCGGCGACCTTCGCCAGGGCGGCGATGTCGTCGAGCAGCGCGGC
>CAYOSM010000054.1:0-14534 GCA_964406645.1 uncultured Bifidobacteriaceae bacterium
TCGCGTGCCGGTGCCATCGCCGAATACCACGCCGCCGAGGTCGTCGGGTGCACCCGCTGTGCGCTTCACCAGACCCGGTCCAACGTCGTGCCCGGAGCCGGGGACCCGGCCGCCGAGGTCATGTTCGTCGGTGAGGCCCCGGGGTACCACGAGGACCGCAGCGGCCTGCCGTTCGTGGGGCAGGCCGGAAAGCTGCTCGAACGGCTCCTCGGCGGACTCGGGTGGACGCGCGACGACGTCTTCATCGCGAACGTGCTGAAGTGCCGCCCGCCGGGCAACCGCGATCCGCTGGCCTCCGAGATCGCCTCCTGCGAGCCGCATCTCTTCCGGCAGGTCCAGATCATCCGCCCGCGCATGATCTGCACGCTCGGCAACTTCTCGACCAAGCTCATCTCGGGACGCCCGGACTCCATCAGCCGGGTCCACGGGTGCGAGCTCCCCATCACGGTGGGCGGTCACGAGACGCTCCTCTATCCGCTCTTCCATCCCGCGGCGGCCCTCTACACGCCCTCCATGCTGGCCACGCTGGAGGAGGACTTCGCACGGATCCCCGAGCTCCTTGGGCGGGCCGAGCCGGTCGTCCCGCTCGCGGAGATCCCGCAGACCCCGGTGCCCGAGGAGATCAGCGTCACCGAGTCCGCACCGGACGAGGACACCGTCGGACACGAGCAGCTGGGCCTCTTCTGATCCAGATCCGCACAGTGGACGCGTCCGGGACGGAGGGTCTCGGGCGCGCGGTGGGGGCCGTGCTCGACATCGGGGACGTCGTCCTGCTGCGCGGTGACCTGGGAGCGGGGAAGACGACGTTCGTGCGCGGCGTCGCCCGTGCCCTGGGGGTCGAGGGGCACGTCACGAGCCCGTCGTTCACCGTCGCGCAGCGGTATGAGGGGCGCGTCCCCATCTCCCACCTCGACGCCTATCGCCTGGGCGACATCGACGACGAGGAGGCCGGGCTCTACCTGGCGGAGATGGCGAGCTCCGTCGTGCTCGTCGAATGGCCCGACGCCCTCCATGGGGTCATCGATCGGCCCACGCTCGTCGTCGACATCGCCCATGGGGGCGGCGACGAGCGGTTGCTAGCGTTTGAGGTCGTCGACGACTCCCGTCGGGCGGCGCTCGCACATGCCATTGACAACGCTCGCCTTTGACACAGCGACACCGGCTCCCAGCCTCGCCATCGTGCAGGGCTCGGAGGTGGTCGAACGCCAGATCGCCGCTCAGGTCGGCGCCGGTCGCCGTGTCGCGGAGGAGATCCACGCGCTCCTCGTCTCCGCCGGGCTCACGATCGACGACGTCGACCGCATCGTCGTCGGAGTCGGTCCGGGCGGGTTCACCGGCATCCGCATCGGGATCTCGACGGCGCTCGGCCTGGCCCAGGCCCGCGGCCTTCCGGTCGTCGGTGCGTCGACCCTCGACACCCTCGCGCTCGGCATGGGTGATGCCGGCCACGGGGACGCGGTCCTCGTGCCGCTCATCGACGCGCGACGCAACGAGGTCTTCACGGCGGCGTACCGTCGCACCGATGACGGGGTGACCTGCGTGGCGCAGGCGCGGGCGCTTCCGGTGGCGGAGGCCGCGGCGTTCCTCTCCGGATTGGGCGGACCCGTCGTCGTCGCCGGCGACGGAACCGCACGCATCGCGGAGGACGTCCTCGCGGAGGCCGGTGCCGTCATCGACGCGGCGAGCGGGGTCGTCCGCGCCGCGCTCGCGGTCCGTCTGGCCGACGGAGGGCAGGGGCTCCCGGTGACCCCGATCTATCTGCGCCTTCCGGACGCGGAGGTCAACCGTCGCCGGCGGGCGGTGGTCTCATGACCGGCGAGTCCCCCGGCCACGCCGTGCGCGAACGCGTCCGGCTGCGGGAGATGCGTCACGATGACGTGCCCCAGATCATGGCGATCGAACGGGAGTCCCACACCGCGCCGTGGACCCTCCACATGGTCCAGGACGAGCTCACCCGCGAGGGAGGCGTCCGGCTCGTCGCCGACCACGACGGTGCGGTCCTCGGATACATCCTGGTCGGCCTGCAGGTCGACGTCTGGCACATCCTCAACGTCACCGTCCATCCCCTCCACCGCGGCCGGGGCATCGGCGGGGCCCTCGTCACCGGAGCCATGACCACGGGTGACACGGTGCCCAACGTGGGGTACACGCTGGAGGTCCGCGTCTCCAACGACCGCGCCATCTCCCTCTATGAGCGTCTCGGGTTCGTTACCCATGGCCGCCGCCCTCGCTATTACAGTGACAACGGTGAGGACGCACTGATCATGTGGCGCCTGCCCGAGGGGTCCGAATGACGGACGCACCGGTCACCCTGGCCATTGAGACCTCGTGCGACGAGACCGCCGCGGCCGTCGTGGCGGGGCGGAGGATCCTCTCGAACATCGTCGCCAGTCAGGCCGAGCTCCACTCGCCGTACGGCGGGGTGGTCCCCGAGGTTGCTGCGCGCCATCACCTGGGCACCGTCAACGGGGTCGTCGATCGTGCCATGGAGGAGGCCGGCGTGGCGTGGGACGGCATCGAGCGCATCGCCGTCACCCGGCGACCGGGGCTCATCGGCGCCCTCCTCGTCGGGGTCGCCACGGCCAAGGCGCTCGCCTATGCCCGCGGACTCCCGCTGGTCATGGTCGACCACCTGCACGGCCACATCGCCGCGTCGTGGCTCGAGCCGCTGTCGCTCGATCCGCCGTTCGTGAGCCTCGTGGCCTCCGGCGGTCACACGCGACTCGACCTGGTCCGTGACATGGCGCGTCCGGAGCTTCTGGGGCAGACCCGCGACGACGCGGCGGGGGAGGCCGTCGACAAGGGCGCACGTCTCCTGGGCCTCGGGTATCCGGGTGGCCCGGCCCTGGAGCGACTCGCGTCGGCGGGTGACCGGGAGGCGTTCGCCTTCCCCGTGGGTCTCTCCGGCAAGCATCAGCGGGACTTCTCGTTCGCCGGTGTGAAGACCGCCCTCCTGTACCGCGTCCGGGATCTGGGCGATACTGGTGTCGAGGCGGCACGTGCCGATCTGGCCGCCTCGTATCAGGATGCGATCATGCGTCCTCTCGCCGATCGGCTGATCCAGGCCGCGGTCGACGAGGACGTGGCCACGGTGACGGTCGGCGGCGGGGTCGCGGCGAACGGACGACTGAGGGAGCTTGTGTCAGAACGTGCGGAGAGGAAGGGGATTGTGGCGGTGTTCCCCGCGATGTCCCTCTGCACGGACAACGCCGCCATGATCGGTGCCGCGGCGGCGTTCACGCCGCCCATCGCGTGGCCGGACTACCTCGCCGAGGACGCGATCGCGACGGTCGCCCCCGGGGGCATCGCCGCATGATGAACTCCTCCTGGTTCCGGAAGGTGGGGCTCCTCGCCGTCGGCGCGCTCGCCACCACCGGACCGGTCCTTCTCGCGGACGAGACCGCGCAGGAGGCCGGAGGTCCCGACCAGCAGGTCCTCGCCGCCGCGGGGTGGCGCGACGTCATCGACGGGTACCGGTCGCCGCTCATCCCCGAACCGTCCAAGGACGAGTCGGCCATCGTCGTCCTCGAATCGGATCCCCTGGCACGCCGTCCGGCCGCCGATCGCGCCGACGCCGCCGCGCAGCTGAAGCTGGAACAGAACACCCTGGAGGCCTCGCTCACCGGGCTCGGCGCCAAGGTCAACTTCCGGTACCAGAACGTGGTCAACGGGCTGGCCATCCGGATCCCGGCCGGGCGTCTCTCCCTTGTCGCCGCGCTTCCCGGCGTGAAGGCCGTGCACCCGGTCACCTACATGGCCCCGGCGGCGGAGGCGACGGAGAACGCGGGCACCCCGCTCCCGGACGCCGGCACCACCACTCCGCGGGCACCCGGGGCGGCGTCCTCCCGTCCCGCCACCATCGCGCTGATCGATGCCGGCGTCCACAGTGAGCACCCGTGGCTCGGCGGCGGGATCGGCACCACGCGACTCATCGTCGGCGGTGCCGACTTCGTCCAGGGCAACGACGGTCCGGAGGCCCTTCCGCAGGCGCGCGTGCTCGAGGCCCACGGCACGGAGATGGCCTCGCTGGTCCTCGCCTCCGACGCGATCACGGATCTTCCCGCGGACCGTCTCCCGCGGATGTACGCCTACCGGGTCATGGCACCGGAGCGGGTCGACGGGCGCAGCCGGATGGTCGCCCGCAGCGACAGGGTCCTCGCGGCGATGGACCGCGCGGTCGACCCGGATGAGGATCACAACCTGGACGACCATGCGTCGGTGATCCTGCTCGGCGTCAGCCGGGGGGCACCGACGTCCGGCGACGAGCCCGTGCGGGAGGCGGCGGAGAACGCCGATCGCGTCGGTACGGTCGTCGTCGCACCCGCGGGGAACGATGGTCCGTCGGGCGACGCCTCCACGGGGACGGTCGCCGGACCGGCCGCATCCGAGGCGGTTCTCACCGTCGGCGCCGCCGGTCCCACGACGGCACCGCGTACGGGATCGCTGTCGCTCTCCATCGGGCCGGCCTCGGCCCGTCTCTCCGGTCTTCCGCTTCTCGGCGCGAAGCCGTCGACCGGTGACCTTCCGGTCGTCGTCCTCTCGGGAACCGACGGCATGCACAGCGGAAGTGACGCCACCGACTACGTCGACGCCCGCGGTCGCAGCCGGGTCCGGGGCGCGGTCGTCGTCGTCGCCCGCGGGGGAGAGGGCATCCCCGTCAAGGCGCGCCTGGCCGCTCAGGCCGGTGCCCGGGCCCTCGTGGTCTGGGACCAGTCCGGCGACGGTCGCTTCCCCGGTATCGCCGCGGACACGGTCATCCCGATCACCGTGGTCGGACTCGGTCGCGAACAGGGCGCGACGCTGCTCCAGCACCGCGACCTCAAGGTCTCCATCGCCGAGGACGCGACCGCCCCGGCCGGCAAGCGCGTCGCGTCGTTCTCGTCGCGCGGCCCCACGGCCGAAGGGCACTCCGAGCCGGACGTCATCGCTCCGGGCGTCGACGTCGAGAGCGCGTACCCGGGCGAGGGGTCCGAGCTCCTCACGGCCCGCATCACCGGGACCAGCCCGGCGGCGGCGCAGGTCGCGGCCGCGGTCCTCCGCCTCCGCGTCGATCACCCCGACCTGACCCCGGCGCAGGTACGCAGCCTCGTCGTCCAGTCCGCGGATCCCCTGCCCGGCGAGCGGGCGAGTGCGCAGGGTGCGGGCGTCATCGGCGCTCCGATGCGACGCGCGGTCGCCGTCGAGCCCTCGATCGTGTCGATCCGCCGTAAAGAGGGCGCACCGGCGGGCACGGTGTCGTTCGCGGTCAGCTCGCTCACCGATCAGGCGCTGGATCTCCGCGCCGCCATCATCCGCAACGGGGCGACGGTCGTGGCCCCGGGCGCGGCCACACCGCTCGCGGCCCGCGGGCGTGCGGCGATGAACGTCACGATCCCCGCGGGCTTCCCGCCGTCCGACTCCACGCTCGTCCTCATCGACGCCGACGACCGGGTCGTGGCCTCGGCGCCGTTCGTCGTGGTCCCCCCGGTGGCGACCACGACCCGCCTCACCGCCCCGCGGGTCACTTCGACGACCCGGCCGGCCCAGGTCGCGGTCGGCGTGACCGGTGGGGGAACCGCACGGTCCCTCCAGGTCTGGCTCGTGCCGGTCGGCGGGACGGCGTCCGAGGCCATCCGCATGAACTCGGACCGCGTCAGCACGGAGTGGCCCGCGGGCACGTATCGCTTCGCGATGACCCGTCGCAGCGCGTCCGGTGAGGACGTCCCCGCCGGTCGCTATCGGGTCCGCGTGCAGGCCGTCGCGCCCGACGGACGCCGCCTGACGCAGACCGGCAGCCCGTTCGCCCTCAAGTGACGCTTGACACGGCACCCGTGCACGGAGCATAGTTTGTAGCCTCTTCGCACAAGCAGTACGGGGATGCGCCCGGAAGGACGTGTGGCATGCCGCAGGATCGACTCACGCTCGGGGTGGCCGCGCGACTCTCGCGCTATCTCCAGGTGCTCACTCAGGCCAAGAAGATGGGGAAGATCTCCATCTCGTCGCAGGCCATCTCCGAATACACGAACGTCAACCCGACGCAGATCCGTCGGGACCTCTCCGGATTCGGGAAGTTCGGCAAACGCGGTGTCGGCTACGACATCGACATGCTCATCGCCCAGATCCGGAAGATCCTCCGGACGTCGGGGCAGCACAACATCGCCCTGTTCGGTGCGGGGAACCTCGGGCTCGCCATCGCAAGCTCGGGTGTGTTCGTCGACCACGGGTTCCGCATCTCGGCGATCTTCGACGTCGATCCGGACAAGGTCGGTCAGCGGGTGGGGGACCTCACGGTGCGCCACTACTCGGACCTCCCGCAGGTGGTCGCCGAGGACGGGATCATGGTCGGCGTCATGGCGGTGCCGAGCCACGCCGCGCAGATGGTCGCCGACGACCTCGTCGCGTCCGGCGTGAAGATCATCTTCAACTACTCCGACGCGCTGCTGACGGTTCCGTCCGACGTGACCGTCCACACGTCGAGTCCCGCGGTCGAGCTCCTCTACGCCCTGTACTTCTATCTGACCTAGTGTCCACGCTCGCGGGTGATCGATGACGACGCTGATCGGATACGAACCGCTGCGTGCCGACGCGCTCATCGGCGCCCTCGCCTCCCATGCGGCGGACCCGTCCGCCGCGAACGCCGAACGGCTCGCCCGGGTCCTGGTCGGCGTGGAGTCCGGCGTGCCGTATGCCGGTGCCATCGCCGTCCTCGGCACCGAGAGCCCCCTCGCGCGTATCGCGCGCCACGGCATCGGCGAGCGCCACCGCCGCATTCTGGCGCGGGAACTCGGCATCCTCGCGGATCTGGCCCACCAGGACCTCCGGACGGTGCTCGACGTCCACGGTCTCGGCGATTACGCGCCCGAGGAGAGCGCTAGGCCCGTGCCCGCGCCCGGGCTCCCGGTCGCAACGGCCGCCCTCGCCCGGCGGATGGCGGAGACCCGGGACTGGTCGGCACTGGCCGATGAGGTCGCCGTGTTCCACCGGGGGCAGGGGACGGGTCCGCTCGCGCGGCATCGGTCCGCCCGCGTGATCGACGGGGTGCTCCAGGGGATCGCATACCCCGACGTCGTGCGGGAGTCCGATCTCGTCGGCGGAGGTGAGGTGCGCGCCCGCCTCGCATCCGTGCTCGGTGCGTTCGTCGCCGGCGGACCGGCGGTCGACGTGCTCCTCTACGGCCCTCCCGGCACCGGCAAGTCGACCACCGTGCACGCCCTCGCGTCCGCCTTCGCGGACGATGGCCTGCGGTTGGTGCAGATCGACCGTCGTGAGATCCACGCCCTCGGAGACGTGCTGGACGCCCTCCGGGGTGACGGTCCGCGCTGCCTCGTCGTCTTCGACGACCTCGTGTTCGACGACGGCGAACGTACGGATCGGGAACTCCGCGCCATGCTGGAAGGTGACGCGTCCGAACGACCCTCCAACGTCGCCGTCTGGGCCACCTCCAACCGCATGCGCCTGATCCACGAGACGCGTTCGGCCCGTGAGGACGATCTGGAGGAGCACCTCGGCCGGGGGGAGCGGTCGGCGCTCGCCAGTCGCTTCGGCCTGCGAATCGGGTTCGGATTCCTGACCGTGGCACAGTTCCTCGACGTGGCGCGGTCGTTCGTGCACCGACGGCTGGGAGAGGTGCCCGACGACGTCGATGCGGGTGCCCGTCGTTTCGGCGTGGATCGCGGCCTGACCCCTCGGGCGGCGCGCCAGTTCGCCGATCTCTACGTGGACGAGAGGGCCGGCAGAGGCTCGGCGGGCTCAGGGCTTTCGTAACGCCCGTCAGGGCCCCCGGGGCGGCCGGTGTTCCGACGGGCGTTGCTACACTCGGCGCAGTGACCGCACCGGATCCACATGGCCTCCTGGAGGGCGTCGAAGCACGGTTTGCGGAATCGACCGACTTCACCGTCGGGTTGGAGGAGGAGTACCAGATCCTCGATCCGGCGACGCGGGAGCTGACCAACCGGTTCGAGGAGATGATGGCCGCCGCGCCCGAGGCCGTGGCCGATCGCTTCGCCGGCGAACTCATCGCGAGTGAGATCGAGTACCGCACGGTGAAGCACGACGGCTTCACGACGGCCGCGCGCGAACTGGTGGAGGGGCGGCTCGCGGCGTTCGACCTCGCGGACCGCGTCGGAGTCGACCTCGGCGTCACGGGCGTCCATCCGTTCAGTCAGTGGCAGGACCAGCGGCTCATCGACACGCCGCACTACCGGCTCCTCGACGACACCCTCGGCTACGTCGCCTGGACCAACAACACCTGGTCGACGCACATCCACTGCGGCATCCATGACGCCAACCGCGCCATCGTCATCGCCACGGCCATGCGCAGCGTGCTCCCGGACCTCCTCGCGCTCTCCGCGAACAGCCCGATCTTCCTCGGGCGCGCGACGCGTCTCCATTCCACTCGCACGCAGGTCTTCGCCCGCAGCTTCCCGCGCTGCGGCATCCCCGACGCATTCCTCTCGTGGGACGAGTACGCCGACTACATCAGCTTCCTCAGCCGGTCGGACTCCATCCAGAAGAGCACGCAGATCTGGTGGAGCGTGCGTCCCCACCATGCGTTCGGCACCATCGAGATCCGCATCTGCGACGGCCAGACGGACGTGCGGCACGCGCTCGCCATCATGGCCCTGGCCTACGCGCTCATCGCGCGGTTCGCGGCGGCGTACGACGACGGCCAGGTCCTGCCCGCGCATCCGGACCGGCTCATCGAGGAGAACCTGTGGCGGGCCATCCGCTACGGGATGACGGGTGAGCTGATCGACCTCGACACCGCTCGGGAACGGCCCGCGCGCGAGGCCATCACGGAACTCTGCGACTGGGTGGATCCGGTCGTGGACGGGCTGGGGATCCGGTCGTTCATCGATGACGCACGCACGCTCGCGGGCGGTGTCAACGGTGCGATGTGGCAGCTCGAGCTGTGCGAGCGACTGGGCGCGGGACCTGATCTGGTGGCGGCCGTCATCGAGCGCACGCGGCAATCCGCCATCACAATGCGCGACGAGCTTCAGAAGGAGATGGTCACATGACCGAGGACGAACGACCCGCGGACGCCCCCGGAGGGAACGAGCCGGGATCCGATCAGCTGACGCCCGAGGACCTGATGCGGGAGATGGCCCGCCAGCTGGCCGAGCGCCCGGTGCGGGATTTCGTCATGCAGACGATGGCGACGTTCGCCGACCTCGCCGGCATCCGCCTCGGCTTCGGCCCGGAGGGCCCCGCACGGCGCGATCTTCCGCAGGCACGTCTCGCCATCGAGACGCTGCGTGCCCTCGTCGCCGTGATCGAGGCCGAGGTCGGAGCCGCTCAGGCCCGTCCCTTCCGCGAGCCGCTGGCACAGCTGCAGATGCTGTACGCCCGGGCCTCCGAGGAGGAGGCGTCGGCGGCGGCATCCGGTGAGGCCGGTGGAGACGGTGGTGAGGGCGAATCCGGCATCTGGACGCCGGAGGACGAGAAGGGCCCGGGACAGTCGGGCCTGTGGACGCCGGGGAGCTGATCCGCCGGTGAGCGGGTGCGGTGCCCGTCACCGCCGCCGCGAGCGCCGCGTTCCGATGTGTCGTGGCGCTGTGGGACCTGTCATGGGGACGTGCCGTCCCCGGCTGAACGAACGTGGAGGTTGAGTGGTGGCAGATGCTGAGATCGGGGTCTTCGGAGGCTCCGGGTTCTATTCGTTCCTGGACAACGTCGAGGCCGTCGCGATCGACACGCCCTACGGACTCCCGTCCTCGAAGGTGTTCATCGGCAAGCTGGAGGGGCGCTCGGTGGCGTTCCTGCCGCGGCACGGCGTCGATCATGAGCTCCCCGCGCACGCGATCAACTACCGCGCGAACCTCTGGGTGATGAAGGAGCTCGGGGTCGACTTCATCTTCGGTCCCTGCGCGAGCGGCAGCCTCCAGGCGGACGTCAAGATCGGCGAGTTCGTCGTCTGCGACCAGTTCGTCGACCGGACCACGGGTCGTCGCGACACGTTCTACGACGGGCCCATCACCACGCACGTCAGCTCGGCGGACCCCTACAGCCCCGTTCTCCGGCAGCTCCTCATCGACGGCTGCCACGACCTCGGCATCCCGGTCCACGAGACCGGTACCGTCGTCGTGATCCAGGGGCCGCGCTTCTCGACCCGGGCGGAGAGCAAGTGGTTCAGCAGCGCCGGCTGGGAGGTCATCAACATGACGGCCTATCCGGAGGGATACCTGGCGCGCGAGCTCGCGATCGGATACGCCAACGTGTCACTCATCACCGACTACGACGTCGGAGTCGACGGTGTCCCGCCGGTCACCCACGCCGAGGTGGTGAAGACCTTCGGCGAGAACAACGAGAAGCTCAGGAAGCTCCTGTTCCACGTCATCCCGAAGGTGCCGACCGAGCCGGACCCCCACGCGGCGAACGCCCTCTCCGGCGCGCACTGATCCGACATCGCGTGGCGCTCAGCCCTCCCGGATGAGGAGGATGAGCGCCACGACGATGAGCAGGATGGCGGTGACGCGTCCGGCCGAGAGCTCCCGGGCCGGGATGCCGAGCCATCCGAAGCGATCGGCGAGGGCGCCGATCACGAGCTGACCGGCCACGACGGCCACCATGGTCAGCGTCACCCCCAGCCGCGGGGCGGCCATGAGGGTGGCGGTGACGAGGACGGCGCCGGCGAATCCGCCGAGCCACGCCCACCACGGTGCCGTGCCGGCGTTCACGACGCCGCCACCGCTCCGGCTGACCGCGACCGCTCCGAAGAGCACCAGGGTCCCGATCAGGAATGAGATCCCGGCACTGAGTACCGGTGATCCGACGGCGACCCGGAGGCGGGCGTTGATCGGCGCCTGTGCGGCGATCGCGCCGCCGCCGATGGCGGCGAAGAGAATGAGTGCGAATCGATCCATGCGCTGACCGTACCCCGCGGGGCCCGGAGAGCGCCGGACGAACCGTCACCCGGCCTCCTCAGCCGACATCGGTCTCGAGCCGTGACAAGCGTCACCGGGACCGGGCCGGTATCCGCGAGCGGGCCCCGCGGAAAGGCGGCGAGACGGCCGTTGCGGAGTTGGCACTCCCGGGCTCCGACCGCCGACTGTGATAGAAACAACCGCCATTTCGGGGCCGAAGCGCTGGGCGGAAGAATGTCCGGCGGCCACGCACTCGATGCAGACCCGAAGAAATGGGGGGGATAGATCTTGTCTGGTTTCTGGGCGGACAACACAATCTTGGTTGCCGTCATCTGTGGACTCTTGGCCGTTGCCTACGGCATCGGACTCATTGTTTACCTGTTGAAGCAGCCTGCGGGCAACGAGCGGATGCAGGAGATCGCGCAGGCGATCCAGGAAGGCGCGAAGGCGTACCTCAACCGTCAGTACAGCATCATCGGTGCAGTCGCGGTCGTGCTCTTCGTCCTCATCGGCGTCCTCGGAAGCGCCGTCGAGTCGCCGCTTCTCGGATGGAAGGCCGCGATCGGATTCCTGATCGGTGCCGCGGCCTCCGCTGCTGCCGGTTTTATCGGGATGAACGTCTCGGTGCGCACCAACGTACGCACCGCCGAGGCGGCCCGCGGGGGTCTCAAGCCCGCGCTCAGCGTCGCCTTCAAGGGTGGCGCGGTCACCGGTCTTCTGGTGGTCGGCCTCGGCCTTCTCGCCGTCGCCGCGTACTTCCTCATCCTGGGCGGCGGATCTGACGACCCGACGAAGGTCAGCGACGCGGTCAAGCCGCTCGTCGGCCTCGCGTTCGGTGGTTCGCTCATCTCCGTGTTCGCCCGACTGGGCGGTGGAATCTTCACCAAGGGCGCCGACGTCGGTGCCGACCTGGTCGGAAAGGTCGAGGCGGGAATCCCCGAGGACGACCCGCGCAACCCGGCCGTCATCGCGGACAACGTGGGCGACAACGTCGGCGACTGCGCCGGCATGGCCGCCGACCTCTTCGAGACGTACGCCGTGACGACCGTGGCCGTGATGCTCCTCGGCTCGCTGTACTTCACGGGTGACGCGCTCAAGAACGCCATCCTGTTCCCGCTGGCCCTCGGTGCGATCTCGATCGTCACCTCCATCATCGGCACCTGGTTCGTCCGGGTCGGTCCGAAGGGCAACATCACCGCCGCGCTCTACACCGGACTCGGTGTCGCGACGATCCTGTCGGCCGTCGGATTCATCCCCATCACCAAGGGGCTCATGGACGGTGTCAATCCCGACATCGCGTGGGACCGCTACTTCTGGTGCGCCATCGTGGGTCTCGGCGTCACCGTTCTCCTCGTCGCCATCACCGAGTACTTCACCGGCACCGCGTGGAAGCCCGTGAAGAGCGTGGCGAAGGCGTCCGAGACGGGGCACGCGACCAACATTATCGCGGGTCTCGCCGTCAGCCTTAAGGCGACAGCGGCCCCTGTGGTCGTCATCGCCGGCGGCATCGCCGCCTCGTACGAGCTCGCCGGTATCTACGGCATCGGTACGGCCGTCATGGCCATGCTGTCGCTCACCGGTGTGGTCGTCGCGCTCGACGCGTACGGCCCCATCACGGACAACGCGGGTGGCATCGCCGAGATGGCGGAGCTCCCGGCCGAGGTCCGTGGCGTCACCGACCCGCTCGACGCGGTCGGCAACACCACGAAGGCCGTCACCAAGGGCTACGCGATCGGTTCGGCCGGTCTCGCGGCCGTGGTGCTCTTCGTGTCGTACATCGAGGAGCTCAAGATCGCGGGTCCGGAGTTCTTCGCGGGCCTCAACTTCGAGCTCAGCAACCCGTACGTGGTGATCGGTCTCCTCATCGGAGGCATGATGCCGTTCATCTTCGGCGCCCTCTCGATGGAGGCCGTCGGTCGTGCGGGAGCGCAGGTCGTCCAGGACGTGCGTGACCAGTTCCGGGAGAAGCCGGGGATCATGGAGGGGACGGAGCGTCCGGACTACGCTCGCTGCGTCACCATCGTGACCAAGTCCGCGCAGCGGCAGATGCTGGTGCCGGGTCTCATCCCGATCGTCGTCCCGATCATCGTCGCGTTCATCTTCGGCAGGACTCGCGGTGCGGAGATGCTCGGTGGTCTTCTCCTCGGCGTGATCGTCACGGGCATCTTCGTCGCCATCTCGATGACCTCGGGTGGTGGCGCCTGGGACAACGCCAAGAAGCTGATCGAGGACGGAAACCACGGTGGCAAGGGATCCGAGGCCCACAAGGCGTCGGTGACCGGTGACACGGTGGGTGACCCCTACAAGGACACCGCCGGTCCGGCCATCAACCCCATGATCAAGATCGCCAACATCGTGGCGCTCCTGATCATCCCGTTCCTGGTCTAGACCGGAGGCGGTACACGACGGGGGTGGCGACCTGCTTCGGCGGGTCGCCACCCCCGTTCGTCATTTGGGGGTCGGCGGCCGGGCGAGGTTCGGACACCGGTCGCGTCGGTTGAGGGACGGATTGCGTGATCGGAGCGCTGACGCGGTGCGTGTCACGTGAGGTGCGATCGCGGCACACGGTCCTTCTCCGCGCGCCACTCTACGATCGAGGCGTCCCGCGATGGTCGGCGCTCAGCGCTCCGCGGTCGTCAGCTCCGGGAAGAATCGGCGCTTGATCTGCGCGCGGAATTCGGCTTCGTGGCCCTCCATCTTGTACTGGCCGACGCCGTTGGCGAGGATGGGCGCGTTCTTCGAGGACGACGCCAGTGTGAACACGCACGTCATGGCGCTTCCGGTGCGGCAGGCGGCGGGTGCCCCGGCCTTCACCTGCGGCTTGTAGCCCACGACGTGGAAGCGCATCTTCGAACGGAGCCTGGGCACGACGCGGGTCTGGCCCCGGCCGCTGAGGTAGAGGGCGAAGCGGTGGGGATACGCCTGCCACTCGGCCGTGGTGAAGGCATACATGCCGCGCGGGCCGTGATCGAAGTGGTACATCTCGAGCCAGACGCCGCCGGCGCGCTGGAGTGCACCGCGCACCCCCTGGTGCGAGCGGTAGTGCGGGCGGCCGTCGCGACCGAGGTTGTGATCGGGGCCGCGGCCGACGCCGACCGAGCTCACGACACCGGGGGCGATGAAGAAGTGGACGCGTTCTGCGTAGGTTCCCCCGTCCCGGTACGGCGTGGCGGCGAGGATGGCCATGGCGCGGGTGAGTTCGTATCCCGGCTGGCCCGGCTTCCCCTGCGGACGGTACGTCGGGAGCTTGCGTCCCGGCCGTGTCTTCCAGGCGGGTGTGGTGAGGTTGGGGGCCTTCTCGGCGAACCGGTAGTCGATCTCGTCGACGAACACGAGTCCGCTGCGGCAGTCGACGCGTCCCCACGAGAACACGCAGGCATTGCCGTCGATGCGACCGCGAAGGAAGGCCGCCATCTTCGGGCCGGTGCGTCGTTTGACCAGCTCCGCCGCAAGCACGTTGTCCACGCGATAGGGCTTGTCGGCCTCACCGGCGAAGAGCGCCCCGGGAGTGCTCCCCGGTACGTAGAGCCGCCCGTCCGCCGGCAGCGCATCCGCCGCCCCCGGCGAGATGATCTTGCGGTTCGTCTCGGTGGTGCCGTTCATCAGCACCATCGGTGCCGCGGTGGCGGAGGTCGCGCCGGCGATCGTGAGGATCGCGGCGGCGGTGAGGAGGCGTCCGAAGCTCATGGG
>CAYOSM010000055.1:0-13928 GCA_964406645.1 uncultured Bifidobacteriaceae bacterium
TGGGCGATCAGCACCCGTTGACGGTCCGCTTCCGCCGCCGGCTGGCGCAGACCCTCTACTGACCCTGGCCCGGCCCGTGGCGGGCCCGGGACGTCAGTCGTCCGTGGAGGGAGGCACGTCGGCCTCGGCGTCCGCTTCGTCGTCCGGGGAGCCCGCACCCTGCTCGTCGGCCGCGGCCTTCGCGCGCTCACCGCGCTTGGCGGCACGCCGGGCGAGCACCAGGCCCACGAGGCCGAGGGCGACGACCACGCCGCCGACGATCCAGACCCACGTGGCGATCCCCTTGTCCGGCGACTCCGTCTCGCCCACCTCGAGGGCACCGACGGCGTCCGCCTTCTGCAGTCGGTTGACCACGGAGACGGCACCCTGGGCGAGGTGGTCCTTGAGGGTGGTCGCCTCCTGGACCCGGGCGTCCGCGACCTCGGCGTTGAACGCATCGGCGCTGATGCCCATCGCACCGGGGGTGAGGACCACCACCGCGTCGATGTTGTCGATCCCCTTGCGGTCCGCGATTCCGAAGCGCAGCCGTTGCGCCATCTCGTCGAGCGTCTCACCGGCCGGCGCCTTCGTCACCACGACGTAGCGCGTGGGGAAGTCACGGCCCCCCGCGGCGAGCTGCCGGGCGGACTCGTCGAGAAGAGCCCGATCGGCGTCGGAGATCGTGGCGCCCTTCTCCACGACGACCGGCGTGTCGATGATGTCGTCGACGGTCACGGCGCCGTAGGCCGGGACGATGAAGGCGACGAGGAGGAGGACGAGCGAGAGCGGGAGGCGGAGTTTCATCCCACCAGTATCGGCGTCCGCGAGGGGGACCTTACGGTCGGATGAGAAGCGGGGTGCCCGGGGCCACGTACTTCGAGATGCGCAGGATGGCCGCGTTGGTGTGGCGCACGCATCCGTGGCTGGCACGACGGCCGATGGACGACGGCACGCTGGTCCCATGGAGTGCGAACCGTCCGTTACCGCCGGCGTACTCGTTCAGCACGTTCGAATATCCGGTGGTCGGCATGATGACCGGCCCCAGGAATCCCCGGGGAGGCGCGAGCACCTTCTCAGCGATCGCGAAGTGACCGACGGGCGTGGGGGTGCCGGCCTCGCCCACGGCGTTGCGTTCCTTCAGGATGATCCGGTTGTCGCGGAAGACGTAGGTCGTGCGGGAGCTCTCGTCGACCACGATCCGGACCCGGTTCTTCCGGAAGCGCAGGTAGTCCGATGGGACCCATCCGGCGGTGCCGTTGGGTCGCCGGGGGAGCAGGAGCTTGGTCCACTCCTGTCCGTTGATCGTCCTGTGCGAGAGGACGAGGAGGATGGTCGGCCCGCCGGTCAGCGGCGCGAATGGCTGGACGGTCATCACCGCCTTCGCCCGGTGGTCGGGCTTGGCCTTCGCCACGACCGGGGCGATGACGCGCGCGTTCCAGGAGAGCGACGGTGTCGGCGCCTTCGGCGTCAGATGTGCGGGACGCACGGGTGCGGTCGGGGACTGACCGACGGCGATCGGGGCCGCCGATACCGTGCCGAGGATCAGCAGCAGCACCGCGGCGAAGGATCCGATGGTGCGGGACCCGGTGATCCGGCTCCATCGCGCAGCGCCTGCCAATATTCCCATGTCCCGAACGTAGCACGATCCTCCAGGAGCTCCCATTAGGCATGCGTAAGACTTGATTGCGAGTCTCATGAACCTCTCCGTCCTGCTCGCCGGGATCCCGGACAGCATCCTCGGAGCGATGGACGATGTCGCCAACTGGGCGGAGCACAATGGCTATCCGGCGATCGCACTCATCGTGGCGCTCGACGGTGTCATCCCGTTCTTTCCCGGCGAGACGGTCATCGTCGCCGGCGGGAACCTGGCGGGGCAGGACGGCAAGCTGTGGCTCTTCGGCGTCATCCTCGCGGGGATGATCGGGGCGATGCTCGGTGACTCCGCCGCCTACTGGCTCGGCCGGATCGGCGGCGAGAGAGTCGACCGCTGGCTCATCCGTGTGGCCGGCCGCGATCGTCTGGAGGCCGCGCAGCACATGGTGCAGCGGCGTGGCCCGGTGCTCGTCACGGCGGGACGGTTCCTGCCCGGCGTCCGCATCGCCATCAACTTCACCGCGGGTGCGGGACACATGACGTACAAGAGGTTCCTGACCTTCAACGCGCTCGGCTCCGCCATCTGGGCCACCCAGGCGGCGCTGCTCGGCTATGTGTTCGGCAAGCAGTTCGAGGACCAGCCCTGGGTCGGTCTCGGAATCGCGGTGGGCATCGCCATCCTCATCGGCGGACTCGTGGCCCTCTACGAACACCGGAAGGTGCGGCGGGAGCGTGCTCACATGCGCGAACTCGCGGCGGCGATGCATACGGCTGAGCAGGAGGGTGCCCACGGTGACGGCGAAGAGAAGCGGCGCGTCACGGCCGACTCCCCGGTGGACGAACCCACGCCGTCGTGATCGCGCCGGTCCACCCCGAGCCGCTCGCCGATGCACTCGCCGCGGTCACCGCGGCACCGGTGGCGCTCCTCGCGGTGGGACGTCCGGCCTGTCCGGCCTGTGAGCTCCTCGAGATGACGCTCGGCATCATCGCCGCCGCCCGACCCGGCCTGACGGTCGCCTCGACGGCGCTCGATTCCCCGGAAGACTGGGCCGGCCGCGAGACCCTTTTGTGGCCGCGCGCTATCCGTGTCAGCCGGGCGAGCATGCCCACGCTGGTCCTGCTCCGTGACGGCACCGCCGTATCCCATCGTCACGGCGGCGGTCCGGCGGCCGTCGTGGACGAATGGCTCACCGAGCACCTCGGGCCGGGTGAGACGACTCTCTCCGGAGTGTCGGAGCTGGAGCGCGAAGCGCTCGCCGGTGTGGCGGATCTGCGCGAGCGGCATCTGGCCGCGAAGGCCGGCCGCGGCGCACCCGACATCGGCGGATGACGGCGGTGCGCGCGCGTCAGGCCGACGCGCGCGGAGGCACGGGGACCGACCGTCCCGTGGCCTCGGTCAGATCGCGGAGCCACCGTGCCAGGTCGTCGGTGAGCGCTCCCGCCTCCAGCCGCCAGGTCCAGTTCCCCTCCGTCGTGCCCGGGGTGTTCATCCGGGCGGAGGCGCCCAGCCCCAGGATGTCCTGAGCGGACGCGATCGCGATCCGTGCGGGGGCGTGGTGGGCCAGCTCCACCATCGTGCGGTGCGGCGGCCCGTCGGCGATCCCGCAGCGGTGCGCTGACTCGGTGACGTGCCACCGGAGGCGGTCGTCCACCGACGCCCACCACTCCTCGACGGTCGCGTTGTCGTGGGTGCCCGGGTAGGCGACCCGGTCCTCCTCGTGCCAGAGGCGGCCGTCCTGCGCGGGGTGGTCGTCCATCTCGAACTGCAGCACCATCATCCCGGGAAGGCGGAAGTGGCGGCGCAGCTCCTCCACCTGGTCGGTGATGATCCCGAGGTCCTCCGCCACGATCGGGATGTCGTGGCCGAGGGTGCCCTCCACGGCGTCCAGCATCTCCCTGCCCGGCGTGGGGATCCAGGCTCCGTCCCGGGCGGTGGTCGCGTCCGCTGGGACGGCCCAGTGGGCCTCCAGTCCGCGGAAGTGATCCAGGCGCACGGCGTCGTGCAGCTCCAGGGAGCGGCGGACGCGGGCGATCCACCACGCGAACCCCTCCGCGCGGAGACGGTCCCAGTCATAGAGCGGGTTGCCCCAGAGCTGTCCGTCCTCGCTGAAGTAGTCCGGGGGAACTCCGGCGACGGCGTCGGTCCGGAAGATCTCGGGGTGCGACGCGACGTCGACGCTGCCGGCCGCGACATAGAGGGGGAGGTCGCCGAGGATGCGCACGCCACGTCGCCGTGCGTGGTCGCGCACCTCACGCCACCGTCGCTCGAACCGCACCTGGTCCTCCACGGCGCCCGGGCCGGCGAAGCGCTCCCAGTGGTCGATCCACCCGGTGTTGCGCGTGCGGTAGGCGGCGAGCTCACCCGCCGGGACGGGCCGGCCGTCGTGGGGCACCAGGTCGGTCCGGCACGCGAACGCCGAGAGGCCCGCGTACGGTGAGCCGAAGGCGTCCGGCGGAGAGAGGGGCAGGATCTGCCACCACGACTGCCCGGCGGCGGCGAGCCAGTCGATGAAGCGTTCCGCCTCATGGTCGAGGACCCCGTTCGGGAGCGACGTCACATGGAGGAGGACGCCGGCGGCGCGTCCGGACAGAGGGTGCTCCCTCACCACGGACGATCCTCCCGCGGGGCGTGGTTCACGCGTCCGATCCGGAGGCCGACGTTCATCGGGTGGAGGCTATCCCGGTCCCGCCCGGCAGGACCGGGACGCCGCTGCCGTGTCCGTCGGGAGCCGGCTCTTCGATACTCTTGACCGTTATGGCCCGCATCGATGAGCTGCTGCGCGAGGGGCGGACCCTCTCCTTCGAGTTCTTTCCCCCGAAGACACCGGCGGGCGAGGCGCAGTTCGATCGTGCCGTGGCCGAACTCGCCGCCCTGGGACCGTCCTACGTCTCCGTCACCTACGGTGCGCTCGGGGGCGTCCGGCACCTGACGCGCGATGTGGTCCTGCGGGTCAATCGCGAGTTCAGCTTCCCCGCGATGCCACACCTGACGTGCGTGGGTCACTCACGCGACGAGGTCACCGGGCTTCTCGACGTCTACCGTCGCGGTGGTGTGGACAACATCCTGGCGCTCGCCGGTGATCCACCCGACGACGGTGCCGTGGAGGGCGACTTCCGGTACGCGACGGACCTGATCGAGGTCATCCGCGAGAGCGGAGACTTCGCAGTCGGCGTGGCCGCGTTCCCCGAGGGGCACCCAAGGTCCGACAGCCTTACCCGGGATCGGCGTCGGCTCGCCGACAAGCTCTCGGTCGCGGACTTCGCGCTGACGCAGTTCTTCTTCGACATCGACGCCTACCGCCGCATGGTCGACGACCTGGACGCCTTGGGCAACACCACGCCCATCATTCCGGGCGTCATGCCGTTCACCAGCATCGCCGGTACGCGGCGCATGGCCGCGATGAACGGCACGTCGATCCCGGACGACCTGGCACGGCGGATGGACGCGGTGGCGGACGATCCGGAGGCCACCCGTGCGCTCGGGGTGGAGGTCGCCACCGAACTGGTGGATGCGCTCCTGGCCGATGGCGTGCCCGGCATCCACCTCTACGCGATGAACCGGTCGGCATCGATCCACAAGATCTGCTCGACCCTGGACCTGGGACCGTTCCCGGTCCACGAGTCCGACGGGAGTCAGGCCGGAGTCTGACGCCCCGCGGACGCGGGGCCCGAACGTGGGCGGGCCTCCACTTCGCCCGGCCTCTCGTGAACATCCCTCGGGCGCGACATGCGGATGCCGCGCCCGAGGGACGAAGTGCGATCTCCGGGAGCGGGTCCCCGGAGGACGACGGTCTAACGGACTCCGAGCGAGACGGACTTGCAGGCCTGGGCGGCCTTCGCCTTCGTGGCGGCCACGCAGTAGCGGTACTCGTCGACGGTGACGTAGCGCTTCGGCTTTCCGATGGCGACGACGCGCACGCGGTAGCGCACCGGGAGCGTCCCGAACCGGACGACCTTCTTGTACTCACGACGGGCGTTCGGCTTCAGGGTGGCCATGGTGGTGTAGCCGCTCGAGGTCTTGCGCTGGATGAGCACACGCACCGCGTTGCCCGCCGGGAGCCCCGTCACCCTCGAGAAGAAGCCGCTGAACGTCACGGTCTTGTTGAAGGACGAGTGGTAGGCACCGGGGTAGTGCTTCAGGTAGGCACGGGCGGTGAACGTGTTGGAGTCGGTGGTGGCGGCGATACCGTGTGCCGGCGAGGCATAGAGCCGGGCGAAGTAGATGGTGTTCTCGTTGAGGGACGCACTCATGGTGATCGGCTCGGTGCTGCCGTAGAGGTAGTCCGTGTCGACCACCGTCTCGCCGGATCCGGTGCGGGCGATGAGGTCGACCTTCGCGTAGGAAGCACCCGAGACGTAACCGGGGACCGCTCCGGCGTCGTTCTGCGCGACGACGTTGAACACGAAGTACGTGTACGGCGCGGGGTATGCGAACCCGCCGCCCTTCACCGGGTAGGCGGACTTCTTCGGGACGCTGGTCCGTTCCGGGTTGACCGCCAGTTGCACCACGGCCGCGTTGGCGCTGGAGGCGCAGGCCACGGATATCGCCGCGGCGATCAGGATGCGCTTGATCATTCGGTCGAGCCTTTCTTGGCTGGAGAAAATTCGTCGCACGGGAACCTATGCGCCTGGCAATCCTCTGTGAAGAGCGATCAGTCGGGCCCGAACATTCTGTTTACATGCTGTCTGTTCGGTTCCATGTCCGGTGTGATACCCGGCGAGACACGCCGGCCACAGGCCCCGATGTCGCCGCCGATCGGCAAACAGGTGACGTGGATGGGTCTCCCGGGGCGCTCTGAATACGAGCGGTCCGCGCCCTGCGGGGCGAACACACCTCGGACTACGCGTCGGGGCGATGCCCCTCCATCTCGGCACGCAGCATCGCGGCGCGGCGACGGAGCCGGTTCCGCGCCTCCTCCAGATCGGCCACGGAGGCGCTGAGCGCCTCGATCTCCGATCGCATCTGCGCGTCGTGCTCCGAGACGCCGATCGGTGCGGCGGCGGGTGCCGCAGGGGGTGCGGGCGGAGCGGGAGCCGGTGGGGGCGGAGGCACGTCAGCGACGGGCGCGGCCGGAGTGTCGTCGGGCTGGGCCACCTGGACGTGGGCGTGCGGCGCGATCGCCGGAGCGGAGTCCGAGGGGGCGACGACGTACTCGCCCGGTCCGTCGGGGTGGTCGAAGGCGTGGAGCGACCTTCTCCGGAGCAGGGCGGCACCGGCGCCGAGTCCGGCGCCTGCGGCCGTCGCCACGATCAGCCGGCCAAAATCCCGTAACACGTCCTGCCTCCTTCGCGACCCTGAAACGCCATGCTACCGGGGTCTGACACCATCCTACGACCCCCTGTCGCGGAGTCGTTGCGGACGCCGCATGACCGGAAACGATGCGCTGGTATAGTGTCGTGCCCGCTCAGGGTGGGAAATCGGCTCCCTGCGCATCGACAGCCAGGGTGGCCGCAATCGGTCGCGCGACACATTTGGAGGCAGGGATCAACCCGTACGAGATCATGCTCATCCTCAACCCCGAGGTTGACGGCTCACGTCACGACGAAATCGTCGAGCGTGTGCGGTCACTCGTGGTGGGTTCCGACGGCGCCGTTGCGCACGTCGACGACTGGGGGGAGCGCAAGATCGCCTACCCCATCGAGGGCAAGCAGAACGGCCACTACATCCTCGTCACCTGTGACGCCAAGCCGGAGGCACTGACCGAGATCAACCGCGTCCTCGCGATCAGCAAGGACGTCGTTCTCCGGTCGCAGACCATCAAGCTGTCGCGCGCTCAGGCCGAGATCCAGATGGAGAAGGGCGCAACCGCACCGGCCGACGACCGGCCGGAGGGTGAGCCGTTCCCCCGTCCGCAACGCCCGCAGCGCCGCCGGTCCCGCTAGTACGACCAAGGAGCGACAGTGGCTGCAGACCTCAATCGCGTCACCCTCGTCGGGCGTCTGACCCGCGATCCCGAGCTTCGTCACACCGGCGGCGGAACCGCCGTGTGCTCGATGCGCCTCGCGGTGTCCAGCCGCGCCCAGGACGAATCGGGTAACTGGGGCGACAAGTCCAATTTCTTCGATGTCACCGTGTTCGGCCGTCAGGCCGAGAGCGTGAGCAACTACCTCGCCAAGGGGCGGCGCGTCGGTGTCGACGGACGTCTCTCATGGCGTGAGTGGACGGCTCAGGACGGCAGCAAGCGGCAGAACGTCGAGGTCATCGCCCAGGACGTCTTCTTCCTCGACTCCCGCGGTGAGGGCGGTGGAGGAGGTGGCGGCGGCCAGACCGGATGGTCGGCCCCCGCAGGTGGCAACGACATTCCCACCGACACGAGCGACATGCGCTCCCAGTCGACGCCCGTCGACGACATTGACATTCCCTTCTAAAGAGGTTCAGGAGAGACACGGTGCAGGCAATCCTCGCTCAGGACGTTGACGGACTCGGTAAGGCCGGCGCGGTTGTGAACGTGACCCGCGGATACCTCCGCAACTACCTGGTGCCCCGCAACCTCGCGGAGGTCGCCACCCCCGCCAAGATCGCCGAGGCCGAGCGACGCATCGCCGCCGAGCAGGCCGCGATCGAGAAGCGCATCGCCGAGGCGGCCGACATCGCCGCGCTCCTCAACCGGACCATCCTCACGCTCAAGGCCAAGGCCGGCGGCGACGGGCGGCTCTTCGGCTCGATCACGTCCCAGGACGTGTCGGACGCCATCAAGGAAGCGCGCCAGGTCGAGATCGATCGTCACAACATCACGATCGAGCCCTCCATCCGCCAGACGGGCACCTACACCATCCCGGTGGAGGTCGCACCCGGCGTCAAGGCTGAGGTCAAGACGATCGTCAGTCCCCTCATCGACGATCAGCCCTGAGCACCGACTCCAGCGCGCCCCAGCGCTCTCGGCCGACCATGGCCACTCGCGTTCCCCCTCCCCAGAACGTCGAAGCCGAGCAGCATCTTCTCGGCGCATTGATGGACGCGTCCGGCAATCTCGCCGAGACGCTGTCCATCGTCCATGTCGACGACTTCTACCGTGAGGGTCACCGCCCGATCTTCGAGGCGATGCTCGATCTCTTCCACAAGGGCGAGCCGATCGAGCCGCTCACGGTGATCGAACAGCTCACGAAGTCCGGCACCCTGGAGGCGGCCGGAGGTCGTGAGGCGATCCTCGACATCGTCCAGACGCCGTACATCGCGGCGACCTACCGCACCTATGCGGAGATGGTCCACGATGCCGCCACGCAGCGGCGCCTGCTCCAGGTGGGACAGTCCATCGAGGCGCTCGTCGCGGGTCGCGAGGGCGAGACCGGTGAGATGCTCAAGGAGGCCGAGGACCTCGTCTACGGTCTCTCCGCCAAGAACACGCGGGGCGACTTCCGATCCGCGGAGACCCTGGTGCACGAGGGCGTCCAGCGCCTCGCTGAGGCCTCCGAGGCGGGCAGCGAGATCACGGGGCTCGCAACCGGCTTCGCCGACCTCGACCGCATGACCGGTGGTTTCCGCGCGGCCAACCTGGTCGTCGTCGCCGCCCGGCCGAGCATGGGGAAGACCGCGCTCGCACTGGGCATGGCCCTCAACGCCGCACTGGACGACGAGAAGACCGTCGCCGTCTTCAGCCTTGAGATGTCCGCCGACGAGATCATCGGACGCATGCTGTCCGCCACGGCGATGGTCGACGGCTCGCGCCTGCGCACCGGACGGCTGTCCGGAGACGACTGGCCCCGGATCGCCCAGGCGGCCGACCGCCTGTCACACGCCAAGCTCTTCATCGATGACAGCGAGGGCGTCACGGTCGCCGAGATGCGGACGAAGGCGCGACGCCTGAAGAGCCACCACGGCCTCGACCTCGTCGTCATCGACTACATTCAGCTCATGGAGTCTCCACCCGGTCGCCGGCGTGATGACAACCGCGTCCAGGAGCTCTCCACCATCTCGCGATCGCTCAAGCTCATGGCGCGCGATCTCGATGTGCCGCTCATCATCCTCTCGCAGCTCAACCGCGCCCCCGACCAGCGGCCGGACAAGCACCCGCTTCTGTCCGACCTCCGCGAATCGGGAGCCATCGAGCAGGATGCCGATGTCGTGCTGATGCTGTACCGCGACGAGTACTACAACAAGGACACAGAGGAAAAGGGCATCACGGATCTGGACATCGCCAAGCACCGAAACGGCCCCACGGGCCGTGTACGTCTTGCGTTCCTGGACCGCTATGCCAAGTTCGGCAACCTCGCGTCCGAAGACTGAAAGGGACTGACACCGGATGCCCTCGACGGTGATCGTCGGCGCCCAATGGGGCGACGAAGGAAAAGGCAAGGTCGTCGACCTGCTTGCAGAACGCAGTGATGTCGTCGTCCGCTATCAGGGCGGCAACAACGCCGGCCACACCATCGTGCGCGAAGGCGAGACGTTCAAGCTGCATCTGATTCCGTCAGGAATCCTGTACCCGAACAAGCTCTGCATCATCGGGAACGGGACGGTGATCGATCCCAGCGTGCTCTGCAAGGAGATCGACTCCCTGGAGGAGCGTGAGATCTCCACCGCAGGGCTCAAGATCTCCGGCGGCGCCCACCTGATCATGCCGTACCACGTCCTTCTGGACGGGGCGTCGGAGATGCGGCTCGGCCGGTTCTCCATCGGCACCACCCGGCGTGGCATCGGTCCCTGCTACCAGGACAAGGCGGCGCGCGTCGGTATCCGCGCACAGGATCTGCTCGATCCGAGCATCCTTGTCCGCAAGCTCGAGATCGCCCTCGAACAGAAGAACGAACTGATCCAGAAGCTCTACGACATGGAGCCGATGGACCCGGAAAAGGTGGCGGAGCAGGTGCTCCCCACGGCGGAGCGACTCGGTCCGTACATCGCCGACGCGTCGCTCCTCGTCAACCAGGCGCTCGACGCCGGTAAGCACGTCATCTTCGAGGGTGCGCAGGGCACGATGCTGGACGTCGACCACGGCACCTACCCGTTCGTCACGTCCTCGAACCCCGTGGCGGGTGCGGCCTGCACCGGCGCCGGAGTCGGCCCCACCCGCATCGGGAAGGTGCTCGGGGTCGCGAAGGCGTACGTCACCCGCGTGGGTGAGGGACCGTTCCCCACCGAGGTCGACGACGCTGCTGGACAGCATCTGGCCGAGAAGGGACATGAGTTCGGAACCACCACGGGACGTCCGCGTCGCTGTGGCTGGCTCGACCTGGTCGCGCTCCGCTACGCGGTCCGCGTGAGCGGCATCACTGAGATGGCGGTCACCAAGCTCGACGTCCTCTCCGGGCTCGACACCCTCAAGGTCTGCGTGGCCTACGAGACCCGCGACGGGGATCGTCTCACGGAGCTTCCCGACAACCAGACGGTCTTCCACGGTTGTACGCCCGTCTACGAGGAGTTCGAGGGATGGGACGAGGACATCACCGAGGCGCGTGAGCTGGACGAGCTCCCCGCCAAGGCCCGACGCTACGTCGACCTGATCGGTGCGGCCATCGGCATCCCGGTCACCCTCATCGGAACCGGCCAGGGGCGCCACCAGGTCATCGACATCTTCGAGGACGACTGATCCCGTCCGGCACCCGTGTCATCCGCGCAGGCGGGTGACACGGACGGACACTCGGGGTGCCGTCGTCCGTGTGTGATGCGCCCTGGGACTGGTGTGCGTCAGAGGCGTCAGCGGCGCCGACGCGGGAAGTGGATCAGGTGCTGCTGAGCAGGAGGCCGAGAGTCGCGATCCAGATCGCGGCGACGGCGATCCCGGCTGACCAGCCGCCGTTCATGGACACGGCCACCACCATGGTGGCGACCACGGCGGCGCCGAGGAGCGATCCCGCGATGATCTTCGCGGAGCGGTCACTCGGCTCGTTGCCCGTCATCACCGGGATCTCACGTGACGGGGAGGCGCTGAACGGACCCGCCGGCGTCTCCTCGATGTATGCGTCGAGGGCACGCATCACGTCGAAGGCCGCGCGCTCCTTGTCGTCGGACTCGCCGAGCTTGACGAGCGCGTCCTGAAGGAGGCTGCGGCGCGCCTCGCGTTCGGCGCGGCTTGGGGGCTGTGTGCTCACACCGGGAAGGATAGCCCGGCTCGGCACCGGCTTCGACCGGGACGCGTCGGCCTCCTCCTCCACCGGCCGTCTCTGACTACCCTCCGCGAGCCCACGCGAAACCGTGGCTCATCGCCGCCGACCCCACACGCCGGTGGCGTTCTGCGATTGTGTAAACGCCCCGAATGAGCAGGGCCGTGTGAAGGAGACGACAGTGACAGACGGAGAGGCGACGCGGTTGCCGTATCGCGTGTTGACCGGTCCCGACGACCGAAGCTTCTGCGAGCGCGTCAGCGCCGCCATCGACGAGGGCTACGTGCTGCACGGGGCCCCGGCACTGACCTTTGACGGATCCCGGGTGATCGTGGCACAGGCCGTCGTCCTGCCCGAGGTGCGTGCATGAGCGGCGGAAAGCGCGACGAGTACGGCCCCTCCACCCGTGCGATCCGCAGCGGCATCCGGCGCACACAGTTCGACGAGACCAGCGAGGCCCTCTTCCTGACCCAGGGGTTCGTCTACGACACGGGCGCCGACGCGGAGGCCGCCTTCGCAGGCGAGCTCGATCACTACGTCTACAGCCGGTACGGCAACCCCACCGTCAGCATCTTCGAGGAGCGGCTCAGCGCCATCGAGGGGGCGGCGGACTGTTTCGGCACCGCCAGTGGCATGGCTGCCGTCTTCAACTCGCTGCTCGCCATCCTCAACGCCGGCGACCACGTGGTGGCCTCCAGTGCGCTCTTCGGATCGTGCACCGTGATCCTCCGCGACCTCCTTCCGCGCTGGGGCATCACCACCACGTTCGTCGAAGGGCACGATCTCGACCAGTGGCGGGACGCCCTCTCACAGCCGACCCACGCGGTCTTCTTCGAATCGCCGTCCAACCCGATGCAGGATCTGATCGACGTCGCCGCGGTCTGCCAGATGGCGCACGAGGTCGAGGCCACGGTGATCGTCGACAACGTCTTCGCCACCCCGATCCTCCAGCGTCCGCTCGAGCTCGGAGCGGACGTCGTCGTCTACTCCGCGACCAAGCACATCGACGGGCAGGGACGGGTCCTCGGCGGAGCGATCCTCGGCGAGGAGAACTACATCCGCCAGATGGTCGAACCCCTCATGCGGCACACCGGACCGGCGCTGAGTCCGTTCAACGCATGGGTGCTGGCCAAGGGCCTCGAAACGCTTCCGCTCCGGGTCCGCACGCAGGTCGACTCCGCGCTGCGGATCGCGACGTTCCTCGAGTCGCACCCGCAGGTCAAGGAGGTGCGCTACCCGTTCCTCGCGAGCCACCCCCAGCACGAGCTGGCCAAGCGCCAGATGTCCGGGGGCGGGACCGTCGTCACGTTCACGCTCAACGGCGACTCGGAGAACGGCAAGGCGGACGCCTTCACCCTCCTCGACGGACTCGAGCTCGTCGACATCTCCAACAACCTCGGCGACGCGAAGTCGATCATCACCCACCCGGCCACCACCACGCACCGACGGCTCACGCCGAAGGATCGGCGAGCGGTCGGCATCGAGGACTCCACCGTGCGGTTCTCCGTGGGTCTGGAGGACACCGACGACCTCATCGCGGACCTCACCGCGGCACTGGACGCGTTCTCCCGATAAACGTCGAGTCGACGATATCGGGCTGACCGGCCTGCGGTCGTGGGATCGTGCCCCTACTCGTACATGATGATGTCGGGGCGCGGCCTCAGGTTCAGGACCTCGGTGGGGGTCATGAGGCCGGTGTCCTCCTCGTAGAAGAGCTTGAATCCGACGTGGCCGGCCGTGCGACCCGCGGTCACGCGGCGGTAGGTGGCGCGCTTGGCCTCGGCGGTACCGAATCCATCCGCGTTAAGCACGAGGTCGACGCGACCTCGATTCTGCAGTCGGGAGCGGCGGCCGATCATCCCGTCCGTGAACTGGTGGACGATGAGCAGCTTGTCTGGAAGGTCGTTCGCCCGGGCGATCGCCGCCAGGTACGCGGAGACGCGGTTGACCTCGACGGCGTCCACGCGTCCGATCACCTTGCCGGGCACCTGGCTCGCGCCCATCCTCCATTCGGGATCGATCGCCAGGCTGACGTCCGGCTGCTTCAGCCACCGCTCCAGTGCCTTCGCCTCGGTGACGAAGTCGGACCGCCCGGGCTGGATGTCGAGGATGAGGATCGCGTTCGCGGCACGCGCGGCCTTCAGGTACCGGCCGATGGTCGCGTCGGTCTGGCGGTAACGGTAGCGACCGTCGGCGCCGGGCCCGGCGCTCGCGATGACCGCGATGAGCTCCATGGCGGGGAGGACCGGCCGGGTGAGCTTCGCCTGGTACTGGCGGGCGTGCCGGACGAGCCGCCGCCCGGCGACCGTCGGCGT
>CAYOSM010000056.1:0-13858 GCA_964406645.1 uncultured Bifidobacteriaceae bacterium
GGTCGAAGCTGAAGGTCATGAGACCGAGCAGCTCCTTGGGCGGAAGCTCGTGGCCCAGGTTGTCGAACGGCGTCGCCTGCATGAACCAGTTGATGTTGCCGGCGCTCGCAGTACGAATGGACTCGGGCTTCACCTGGAAACGGTGCGAACCCTCGGTGTCCGGGCGGCCCATCGCCGTCGCCAGGTCCTTGGTGACCAGCGAGGGCAGGTAGACCAGCTCCCACCGCGAGTCGGACAGGTCCGGCGCGGTGACGACCTTCATGTTCATGCGGCCGTACTCGGTGTTGCCGTAGAACGCGGGCTTCGCGGGAAGCTCGGCGTCGTCGTACTTACCGGTGGCGGAGTGCATGACGTACCCGTTCCGGATCATCAGGAACGAGAAGTAGTCGAACTGGTACTGCTTGGTGTCCAGTCCGTACCCGTCGTCGGGAGCTCCACCGTGCTCAAGAACACGGATGAAGGCTTCCTTCTTCGGGAAACCGAGGACACGACCGGCGTCGATCGCGGAGTCCTGGGTCAGGTACATGTAGGGGTAGTACCCCGCGTAGTAGGTGTTACCGTCTCCAGCCTTGTGGCTGGCGGCGACGGTGGCACCCCACTCGCCGTACGGGCCGAGCATGGTGTGGTTGTGGTCCACGTACCAGAACTCGACGATGTCGTCCTCGATGTCCATGCAGTCGGGGACGACGCGACGAAGAGCCTTCTCGTCGCTGCGGTAGAAGAAGGCTGACCAACGCGAGTTGGTGTAGGTCAGCGGAAGGGTGTCGATGTCCCAGATCGGGTCGACCAGCGAGTAAATGAACGCGGTCTTCTCGTCACGGTCTACCGGCGAGGGCGGGATCTCTCCCGTCTCAGCACCCGGGATCTGCGTTACGGCAAACTGATCTGCCATATCTCAGCATTCCCCCTTTCAGGAGTGAAGGGTGGCGCACACGAAAATGATGAATCACTAGCCCGAACGATTGGGAGGGGAAACGGTCCCCTCTCCAATGCGACAGCAATCGCAGCATATGTCACGTACCCCGCGAGGTCAAACGGCAGATGTCGTTCCTTCGATCGGGCGTGATCCCCATGCCCTGGCGGGACAACGCGGGTCTCACGACCTCGTGCGGATGTTGACAACCTCCGGTCTCGGGCATAGGGTCAATCGTGGGGGCACCATCTGACCCCGAACGCTGGTCATCCAGTCACAGGATCAAAGGGGGGTTCGTGAAGAAGGGACGAGTACGGGCGGCAGCGCTCGTGGTCATCGCGTGTGCGGTCTCGGTGGGCCTCGCCGCCTGCGGTTCGGACGGCGACTCGACCGGAACGAGCGGGGAAGACGGTGCGATCTCGCTTCGCATCGGGTACGTGACCACGCCGCAGCATCCGTATGGCATCGCCATCGAGAGGTTCAAGGCGGAGGTCGAGGAGGCCTCCGACGGCAACATCACCATCAACACGCTGCCGGGTGCATCGCAGGGCAATGACGTGACGCTCCTGGACGATGTGTCGGGCGGCTCCATCGAGATGGCCGGCGTCTCCGCCGCGGTCTGGGACAACAAGGACGTCAACGTCTTCCAGCCGCTCATGGCGCCGTTCGTCATCGACAACTACGCGCTCTCCGAGACGGTTCTCGGCGGTGAGATCGGGCAGAAGATGCTCGAGAGCCCCAACGGCCCGCCGAAGCTCGGTCTCGTCGGTCTCGGGATCCTCGAGGGCGGGCTGCGCAAGCCCGTCGGAAAGACCGCGCTGAGGAGCGTCGCGGACTTCCGTGGCAAGAAGATCCGCGCACCCGCGTCCAAGATCATGGTCGACACGCTGCGGGCCCTCGGTGCCGAGCCGGTCTCGATGCCGCTCGGTGATGTCGCCCCCGCGCTTCAGAACGGAACGGTCGACGGTCTCGAGGCCAACTACGGTCTGATCGTCACCCAGAAGTTCTACGAGGGTGCGGACTTCGTCACCGCCGACGTGTCGCTGTGGCCGTTCCCGGCCGTGGTGGTCATCAACAAGGATCAGTGGGACGGCCTGTCGGCCGACCAGCAGAAGATCCTGAGCGACGCCGGGAAGAACCTCGCCAAGAATTCGGTCGAGTCGTTCACCAACCCGGCTCCCGGCGCCACGGACTTCGTACAGGTGCTCTGCGATGAGGGAATGACGTTCGCCACCGCCGGTGCGGTGAACCGCGCTGCGCTTGTGCAGCGTGCCGAGCCGGCCCTCGAGGCGCTCCGGAGGAACCAGGAGGAGGCGGATCTTCTGAAGGAGATCCAGGACGCCAAGGCAGCGGCCGATGCCCCGCCGGCACCGGCACCGCTTCCCGAGGGCTGCAAGACGGCCTGACGGATCGTCATGCCGGTGGCACACGTCGTCGTGTGTCACCGGCATGATCTTCGTCTATGACGAGCGACGTCTTCGATCGCCACATCGCGCCTCCGGTCGCCGGGGGCGGATGGGTCCAGGGGGTGGAGCGCCTCGCACGCGTCCTCCGTTACTACTCGGACGCGGTCGCGGACATCACACGTGTCCTGCTCGTCATCGCGGTCGCGATCTGCGCGGGTTCGGTCGCCGGCACCGTCTTCACCCGCTACGTCCTGGGCTTCACCTTCGTCGGCCAGGACGAGCTGGCCTCGTACGCCTTCCTCTGGGTGATCTGGCTCGGTGTGACCCTCGCCGTGCGCGGTGGTGAGGTCACCGTCATCACCTTCCTGCGTGATCGGGGGCCGCGGTGGTGGCGTCTCGGGGTGACGACCTTCTCGGGGATCTCCTTGGCGATCCTGTTCGCGTACTGCATCTGGCGCTCCACGGAGTACGCGATCGCCCGGGAGACCGTGAACGGGACGACCGCACTCCTGTCGATCCCCGCCTTCTACGGGGTGGTGTCGATGACCGTCGGCTACTACTTCATCGGTCTGCACCTGCTGACGAAGGTCACGGAGAGCTTCCTGCGGCTGATCCGGACCAATCCCCGATGGCCGCGGCAGATCGCGACGGCACTGGTCAGTGCGGTCGGCATCGCCGCGGTGGTCTGGCTCGCGATGTGGGCGGTCCTCGCGGTCGGGGGATCCACGCTCATCGCGTTGGGAATCCTCTTCGTCGTCCTGACCCTGGCCGGCAACCCGATCATCTTCATGCTGTCGATCGTCGGGATCATCTCGGTGCACGGCCTTCTGGGGCTCGAGTTCTATCCCAGCCCCGACGTGCTCTTCCCGTTCCGCACCACGCAGAGCGTGATGGGTCTCGCCGGGTTCAGCGAGCTCACCGTGGTCCTCATGTTCCTCATCGTCGCCGAGATCATGAACCACTCCGGCATGAGCGATCGCCTGATCGCGTTCGCCGCGAGCCTCGTGGGGCATCTGCGAGGAGGGATGGCGTACGTCTGTCAGATCACATCCGCCTTCGTTTCCGGCATCTCCGGATCGGCCCAGGCCGACGCCGCCATAATGACCCCGCTCCTCGTTCCGGCGATGCAGAAGGAGGGGTATCCGAAGGACGTCGCCGCCGCCGTCGTGGCCGGGGCGTCCATCAAGGGTCCCATCGGTCCGATCTCGGTCATGTTCATCGCATACGGCGTCCTCGTGGCCAACGTCAGCATCGCCGACCTCCTCCTCTCCGGTGTCATGGCGGAGATGCTCCTGCTCCTGTTCCAGGCGGCGACCGTCTACATCGTCGTGCGGCGACTCGGTGTGCTCGGAAAGCGGGAGTTCGCCGGGATGCGCACCGTCCGCAGAACCGGGCTCGTCGCCCTTCCCGTCGTGCTGGTGCCCGTCATCATCCTCGGTGGGATCCTGCGCGGGGTCTTCACCCCGTCGGAGTCCGGTGCCACCGCCGCCGTCGCGGCGCTCCTCCTCGCGATGTTCTGGTACGCGTCCATCTCGCCGCGCGACATGCCCCGCATCATCACGCTGGCCGGCATCGAGACGGGCATCGTGATGCTCCTCGTCGGTGACTCCGCCATCCTGGCGAAGGTCCTCCAGAACAACGGGTTCGGGCAGGACCTCACGGAGTTCCTCACCGGCCTGACCGACAACAAGTACGTGTTCCTGCTGGCCATCAACATCCTGCTGATGGTGATCGGCATCTTCGTGGAGCCGTTGCCGGCGCTGTTCATCTTCGCGCCGTTCCTGGCCCCGATCGCCGATCAATTCGGCATCGAGCCGACCCATTTCGGGCTCATCGTGGTGTTCAACCTCGTGCTCGGGCTCATCCACCCGCCGGTGGGCCTCGTGCTCTTCCTGGTGTCGAGCCTGGCGAAGGTCCCCGTGGAGAGGCTCTCCATCGTCATTCTCCCCTGGCTGGGCGTCAGCTTCCTCGTGCTCATGCTGGTGACGTATCTGCCGTCAGACGTGGTCCTCGTGCTGGTGAACCACACGGGCAGCGTCATGAAGCTGCTCTTCCTGGCCGCCCTCATCGCCGTCGTCATCTCGTACCTGGTGCATCTGGTGCGGCGCAACCGGAGCCTGCCGGGGGTGTAGGCGCGGCCGCGTCGGTGACCACCCACGCGCTGCTACGATCCCGCCGCCCGCTATGAGCACGAGCCGACCGACACCGACCGCGTGATCGTCTGCCTGTCCGGCGGGACCGGAGGAGCGAAGATGGTCGACGGGCTCGCCCAGGTCGTGGGCCAGTCCGACCTCCACGCCATCGTCAACACCGGAGACGACGGGGAGTTCTACGGTCTCCGCGTCTGCCCGGACCTCGACATCTGCACGTACACGCTGGCGGGCGTCGTCGATGAGCGTGGATGGGGGTTCGCCGCCGACACCTTCCGGTTCATCGAGGGTCTCGCCACGTACGGGCGCGAGGCCTGGTTCGGCATCGGCGACCGCGACCTCGCCACCCACATGCACCGCACCCTGGCCCTTCGGGAGGGGCGCCGTCTCTCCGAGGTCACGGCGGACATCGCATCCCGGCTCGGCGTCCAGGCCCGCCTGTGGCCGATGTGCGAGGAGCCGGTCCGGACGGTGATAAACACCCCCACCGGGGTGAAGACCTTTCAGGAGTACCTGGTCCGCGACGGAGCACGCGAGGACATCTCCGACATCCGACTCGACGGGATCGATGACGCGACCCCGCCGGACGGGATGCTCGAGGCCATCGCCCGCGCCGACACCATCGTGATCGCGCCGTCGAGCCCGGTGGTGTCGATCGGGACGATCCTCGACGTGCCGGGGGTGCGCGACGCCGTCGTCCGGCGCCGCGACCGGGTGATCGCCGTGAGCCCGATCGTGGGTGAGCGTCCCGTCGAGGGGCCCGCCGATCGTTTTCTCGCCGGCATCGGGGTGAACGAGTGCTCGTCGGTCACGATGGCCGCGCTGTACCGCGATGTCGCGTCCGCGTTCGTCATCCACCACACGGAGGGGCCTGAGGTTCACGACGCCATCGCCGCCGTCGGCGTGCGGCCCGTGGCGACGGACATCCTCATGCCGGATCGTGCCGAGCGGGCCCGTCTGGCCGGCGAGGTCCTGGAGTCGATGGCGTGACGGCGGTCATCGTTCCGGCGAAGCCGCTCGAGCACGCGCTGTCCCGCCTGTCCGGCGTCCTCGACGGGCCGGCCCGTCGGGCGATCCAGCAGGCCATGCTCATCGACGTGCTCTGCGCGGCCGGCGACCTCACCGCCGTCGTCACCGTGGTGACGGCGGACCCGACGGTCGCCGGTCTCGCCAACGCATACGGTGCCGACGTCGTCCACGAGGCTCCGGCGAGCGGCGGCATCAACGCCGCCGTCGCCCAGGGAGTCGCGCGGACTCGCGCGGAGCGGGTGCTCGTCGTCATGGGAGACCTTCCCCTCGCGACCGGCGCGGACCTCGAGGAGCTGGTGTTCGTGGCCCCCGAGCACGGTATCGCCCTGGCGCGGTCCGCCGACGGCACCGGGACCAACGCCATGGTCCTGACCCCGCCGACGGCCATCACCACGTCCTTCGGGCCGGGATCGCTCGCGCGTCATCGCGAGGAGACCGATCGACGCGGCGTGCGTCGCATCGAGCGGACCATCACCGGACTCGCCCTCGACATCGACACGCCCCGCGATCTCGCCGACCTGATCACCCTCGGTGCCGACTCGCACACACTGCGCATGTGCGATGCGCTCGATCTGCGCCAGCGTCTCATCTCCGAGGCGACCGGGTGAGGATCGCCGCCGTCCCCGGACTCCCCGAGATCGAACCCGGAGATCCGCTCCCCGACATGATCGCCGCCGCCGTCGCCCAGGCGGGTGCGGTACCCGGCGACGTCATCGTGGTCGCCCAGAAGATCGTGAGCAAGGCCGAGGGGCGCCTCGTTCGGATCGCGGATGTCCGGCCGGGACCCTCCGCGGAGCTTCTGGCCGAGGAGACCGGCCGGGATCCGCGGATGTGCGAGCTGATCCTCTCCGAGAGCCGCCGCATCGTCCGGCGCCGCAACTCCACGCTGATCTGCGAGACGCGCCACGGCTTCATCTGTGCGAACGCCGGCATCGACGCCTCGAACGTGCGTCACGGCCACGTCGTGCTTCTCCCCGTGGACCCGGATCGAAGCGCACGGCATCTCCAGACCGCGATTTCCGCGCGGATCGGCGGACGGGTCGGGGTGGTGGTCACGGACACGCACGGCCGCGCCTTCCGTCGCGGCATCATCAACGTCGCGATCGGCGTCGCCGGATTCTGCGCGATCGTCGACCATCGGGGTGGGTCCGATCGCGAAGGTCGTACACTGGTTGCAACCGAGCAGGCGCTCGCCGACGAGTTGGCGGCGGCAGGAGGAATGATGATGGACAAGGGCGGGGGAGTCCCCGTGGTGATCGTGTCCGGGGTCGCAACCGACCCCGCTCCCGGAGGGGCCGACGCGTTGGTGCGTTCGGCTGAGTTCGACCTGTTCCGCGGCGTATGAGCGCCGTCAACGCGGTGAGCTCACTCGGACGGCCGCTTCGGGTGGTCGTCGTGGGCGCGGGACCGGCCGGCTTCTACGCCGTGGAGCACCTGAAGAAGTCCGGCGTCGACTGCGAGGTCGACCTCATCGACCGCCTCGCGACCCCCTACGGCCTGGTGCGCGGAGGGGTCGCCCCCGACCATCAGAAGATCAAGTCCGTCACCAAGGCCTATGAGCGCATCGCCACGTCACCCGGCGTGCGCTACTACGGCCTGGTCGAGTTCGGCACCCACGTGGACCTCGAGGATCTGAAGCGTCACTATGACGTTATCGTGTTCACGGTCGGCGCCCCGCACGACCGGCGGATGGCCATCGACGGCGAGGATCTCGCCGGGAGCATCTCCGCGACGGACTTCGTCGCCTGGTACAACGGGCACCCGGACTACCGTGATCTCGAAGTCGATCTGTCCGTCGAATCCGCGGTCGTCGTCGGTGCCGGCAACGTGGCGATCGACGTCGCGCGCATCCTCGTCACGGACCCCGACGCCCTCGCCGCGACGGATATCGCCGACCATGCGCTCGAGGCGCTTCGCGCGAGTCGCGTCCGCCATGTCACCATGCTCGCCCGGCGCGGGCCGGCACAGGCGGCCTTCACCCCGAAGGAACTGCGTGAGCTCGGCGAGCTTCCCGGCGTCACCTTCGTCGTCGACCCCGCGGCCCTCGAGCTCGGCGCCGAGAGCGAGGCCGCTCTGGACGAGGACGCCCGCCGGAATCTGGACGCACTCGCCCCCCTGGTGGGACGGACCCCGGCGGAGGGCGACCGGATCCTCGAGTTCCGGTTCCTCGTCTCCCCGACGGCGCTCACGGGCGACACCCGCGTCGCGGCCGTCGAGATCGTCGAGAACGAGCTCGTGCGCGACGGCGACAGCATCTGGCCCCGGGCCACGGATCGCACGGACACTATCGCGGCCGGCCTGGTGCTCCGGGCCGTCGGCTACCGTGGAGCCCCGCTCGCCGGTATCGCCTTCGACGAGCGTCATGCCGTCGTGCCGCATGACGGCGGGCGCATCCTGGACGCCCCCGACGGTGCGGCCGTCACCGGCCTCTACACCGCCGGATGGATCAAGCGCGGACCCCAGGGGGTCATCGGCACGAACAAGGCCTGCGCCGCGGAGACGGTTCGCACGCTTCTCGACGACATCGCGGAGGGACGGATCGATCCGGCTCCGGAGCCGGCCGCCGAGGCGGCCGACGCCCTGTACCGCAGTCGCGTCGAGCGTCCCGTGAGCTGGGAGGACTGGATCCGGATCAACGCCGCCGAGATCGCCCATGGCGAGGCCGAGGGGCGCCCGCGACGGAAGTTCGTCGACGTCTCGTCGATGCTCTCGGTGCTCGACTGATCGATCGTCGGGACGGCGGCGACAGCGCGCCGTCCCGACGGAGACCTCAGGCGACCGTCGCCGGGGTGTCCCGCCGCTGGTAGGTCGTCGTGCGCTGGACCGGGATGCGGCCGGCGTCGCGGATGACCTTCTCGAACTCCTCCGGGGTGGCGAGCTGTCCGTGGCTCGCTCCGGCTGCGCGGCTGATGTTCTCGTCCATGAGCGTGCCGCCCAGGTCGTTGCATCCGGCGTTCAGCAGGCGACCGCCACCCTCGAGGCCGAGCTTCACCCAGGAGGCCTGGATGTTCGGGATGAGCCCGTCGAACGCGATGCGGCCCACCGCGTGCACCAGGACCACCTCGTCCCACGTCGGTCCCGGGCGGGCGCGACCCTGGAGGTAGATGGGGGCACCCATGTGCACGAAGGGGAGCGGGACGAACTCCGTGAAGCCACCGGTCTGGCGCTGGATGTGCCGGACCACCTCGAAGTGGTTCGCCCAGGCGGCGGGCGAGTCGATGTGGCCGAACATGAGCGTGTTGTTCGACCGCAGGCCGAGCTCGTGCGCCGTGATGTGGACCTCGGCCCACTCCGCGGTGCGGATCTTGTCCGGGCACAGGTGCAGGCGCACACGGTCGTCCAGGACCTCGGCCGCGGTACCCGGGAGCGTTCCGAGCCCGGCCTCGCGGAGGCGGATGAGAAGCTCGCGCACGGACACCCCGGCCGTCTGGGCGCCCTGCCACACCTCGAGCGCGGTGAAGCCGTGGACGTGCATCGAGGGAAGACGGTCCTTGATGGCCTGGCACACCGACACGTAGAAGTCACCGGTGAAGTCCGGGTGGATGCCGCCCTGCAGGCAGACTTCCGTCGCACCGCGGTCGGCGGCCTCGACGGCGCGTTCCACGACCTCCTCGATCGGCACGAGGTACGGCTTGCCGCGCAGGTTCAGGCTCTTCGGTCCCTTGGAGAACCCGCAGAAGCCGCATCGGAAGTAGCAGAGATTCGTGTAGTTGATGTTGCGGTTGATGACCCAGGTGACCTCGTCACCGCAGGTGCGCTCACGCAGCGTGTCGGCCACCCGGGCGATGTGCTCCACCTCGTCGCCGCGGGCGCGGAAGAGGCGCTCCACCTCGTCGCGCGTGGGCGGGATCCCGTCCAGTGACCGGTCCAGGATGGCCGCGAGATCCGCGGGGGGAGGGGAGACGGGGCGGTCGGCCCAGGCGGCGTCCGAGTGGGCGATCGAGAGGCGTCGAGGAGGCACCGGCGGTGCCATGTCGATCCCGGGCGCCCAGCCGTGCGACGGCCGCCGGTATCCGGACGCATCGATCTGGTCCAGATAGACCTTGAGCACCGGTCGCGACAGGCGCTCGCGTGCGAGGTCGATGTCGAGGAACGGTGGGAGCGCCACGCGTTCGACGAGGACGTGGGGGGCGATGCGGTCGCGGAGCAGGGCGACCGCGGCGTCGTCCCAGTCCGTGACGACGAGGTCGTCGACGCCCAGCGCGACGGCGTCGGCCGCCGCGGCGACATCCTCGGCCTCGATCTGCGTGCGGGCCCCGCACGACGGGAGTCCGCAGAGCGTCACGGCCTCGGTCATCCGGGTGATGTCGGTGCGCAGGTACTGCGCCCCGGTGCGCACGAGCACGTCGAGCGTGTCGGCGCGCGAGGCCGTGTGGCGCACCGTCAGCCGCCAGGGATCGAGGCCGTCGTCGACGCGCGCCGTGGCCGCGTCGACGTCGACGATGCACGCTGTGGGAATGCTCTCGGCCGGCGTCGTCGTGACCGGAAGGAGACCGGCGGACAGGACCTCGGCGAGTTCCGCATCGGTGAACCCGGGCGCCTCGGTGCAGGTCGCGGGCGCCGACCGGCCGCGGCGGAGGATCGTGACCGTCCGGCTCATGCGGCCGCCCCGACCGTCGACGGATAACCCACCGCGTCGGTCATCGAGCGGATGTGATCGCGCACGGCGGGGGCGACCCAGTCGTCGCGGTGGACGTACTCCGGGTAGATCGTGAGCCGCTCACGCAGCTCATATCCGGCGTCGGCGCACAGGCGGGAGATCTGATCCAGTTCCGGCCAGGGGGCCTCGGGGTTGATGAAGTCGGGGGTGAGCGGCGAGATGCCGCCCCAGTCGTTGATCCCGGCGACGAGCAGAGGACCGTAGTCGGCGGAGAGGTTCGGCGGCGCCTGGATGTTCATCTCGGGCCCCATGATGATGCGGGTGATGGCGCATGCGCTCATGAGGTCGATGAGCCCCGGCTCCCCGGCCTCGGCCATGGGGGTGTCGGGCTTGGAGCGGAAGTTCTGGACGATGAGCTCCTGGATGTGCCCGTACCGGTCGTGGAGGTCGCGCAGGGCGAAGATCGCGTCGATGCGCTCGTCGGTGGTCTCGCCGATGCCGATCAGGATGCCGCTCGTGAACGGGATCTGCAGCTCCCCGGCCTTGCGGATCATGGCGAGGCGCGTCGCCGGCTTCTTGTCCGGGGCGTGCTCGTGCGGTCCGCCGGGGCCGCAGAGCCGGGCCGCGGTGGTCTCCAACATGATGCCCTGGCTCGGGGCGACCTCGCGCAGCTCGGCGAGCTCACGTCGCGACATCACGCCGGCGTTGGGGTGGGGCAGGAGACCGGTCTCCTCGATGACCCGCCGGCACATGTCCACGAGATATGCGTGCGTGGAGGAGTACCCCCATCGCTTGAGGAGCGCCCGGTACCCGGGCCAGCGCGCCTCCGGTCGGTCACCGAGGCAGAAGAGTGCCTCCTTGCATCCCATCGCCGCGCCGTCCGCACAGACCTCGAGGACCTCGTCGGGTCCCATCGTGTGGGCGGCGATCGCGTTCTCGTCCTGCGCGAAGGTGCAGTAGCTGCACACGTCGCGGCAGAGGTTCGTGAGCGGGATGAAGACCTTGGGGGAGTATGTGACCCATGGTCCGTGGCCGCGGTCGCGGATGGCGGCGGCGACGGCCCAGAGGGTCGGGTGGTCGGCGCCGCGCACGTCCGCGAGGACGGCGGCGTCGGCCCGCTCGGGGCGCTCACCGGCGAGTGCCCGCTCGAGGACGTCGCGCAGCTGCGGCCGCGTCCTCTGAAGATCCAATGTGGCGTGCGTGCTCACCCCGGCTCGGGTCCCTCTCCGCCGCGGAACTTCCTCCAGTCCGGCTTGCGCTTCTCCTGGAACGACGCGATGCCCTCCTTGGGCTCCTCGCCGTAGGCGTGATTGAGGGCCACCAGTTCGATGCCGTGCTGGACGGCGGAGTACAGCTGGTCGGTGGCAGTGTTCATGGCGATCTTCGCGAGCCGCAGACCGACCGGGGAACGCTGGAGGATCTGCTCGCACCAGCGATCGACCTCGGCGTCGAGTTCGTCGTCCGGCACGACCTTGTTGATGAGGCCCATGGCCTCCGCCTCGTGCGCGGTGTACTGGCGGGTGAGGTAGAGGATCTCGCGTGCCTTCTTCTCGCCGACGACCGCCGGCATGAGCTGACAGCCCCACCACAGGGGGGCCGAACCGATCTTCGGTCCGGCCTGGCCGAACCGGCCGGACTCACCGCTGATGGTGAGGTCGCACATCACGTTCAGCTCGTTGCCCCCGCCGATGCAGTAGCCGCGGACCTTGAGGATGACCGGCTTCCCGTTGTTGCGGATGGCGATGGCGAGGCGGTCGTGCAGGTGGTGGAGGTGGCGCTTCTCGTGGATCGTCCGGGTGGGGTCGCGGACGTCGCCGCCGACGCAGAACGCCTTCTCCCCGGCCCCGGTGAAGACGATGACGCCGACGCGTTCGTCATCCGCAGCGGCCTCGAATGCCTCGGCGAGTTCACCGACCGTCTTCACCCGGAAGGCGTTGAGACGATCCGGCCGGTTGATCGTGATCGTCGCGCGACCGTCGGCGACCTCATAGAGGACATCCTCGAAATCCATCTCCACCACCTTTGTTCGTGATCGCACAAGCGCCAACCGGGTGACGAGCGTGTTCGTCGACACCCACCGTAATCCTCGCATACGCCGATGCGCCGGTCGATCCGACCCGATATCTTACGATGTGAAACACGTATCCATATTGTGGGTTCGGAATTGGAACGCGAAATGCCCAGATGATACGAATCGGTTTGTTCCAAACGGAACAAGACAACGGTTCGTGATGCGAGACGCCATGACCACCTCAGTTCCACTCGAAACCACCCCCGACGGGGGCGATGCGGGCAAGTACCGCATTCAGGCCATCGAACGCGCCGTCGCGATCCTCGGTGCCTTCAGCGCCGAGGAGCCGGAGCTCGGGGTCAGCGAACTCGCTGCACGGCTCGGTCTTCACAAGTCGACCGTGCACCGCTTCGTCGTGAACCTCGAGGCCGCTGGCTTTCTCGAGCGGACGCGCACCACCGCCCGGTACCGACTCGGGCTGCGGATCTTCGAGCTCGGCGGGTTGGTGCTGAAGCAGATGAACCTCTGGGAGGAGGCGCTTCCGTATCTGGAGGGGCTCGTCTCCGAGAGCGGTGAGACCGGGCACCTCGCGGTGCTCGCCGGGGGAGAGGCCGTCTACATCGAGAAGGTCGAGGCACGACGCTCCCTCAGGATTCCGTCCGCGATCGGTCGTGGTTACCCGGCCCACGCGACCAGTCTCGGCAAGGTGCTCCTCGCCAACCTGGACGACGCGGGGGCCGTCGACGATCTCATCGCCGAGCGCGGCCTCGCCAAGTTCGCGCCGAACACGATCACCGACCCGGATCGTCTTCGGACCGAACTCCAGGAGGTCCGTGAACGTGGGTACGCGGTGGACGACGAGGAGTACGAGGAGGGCCTGCGCTGCATCGGTGCCCCGATCGTCGGGCACACCGGGCAGGTCGTCGCGGCCATCGGCATGGGCGGTCCGGTCACGCGTGTGACCCCGGAGCGTGTGGAGGAACTCGGGTCGCTCGTCATGGAGGCCGCTGACGGTCTCTCACGGCGGATGGGTGCGGGGCAGTCCGGTGCGTATGCACCGACCGAGTTGCGTGTTCGAACCCAGGAACACGGTTTCAGTCATGACAATTCCAAGGAACGGTGAAACCCGAATGAGCGACTACCAGCCACGGCTGTCGTCACGTACATCGCACTTCGTTCTCCCGAAACAGTGGGCATCGATGCGGAAGGCCGAGGCTCTGGAGAAGGAGACCGGCAAGAAGATCATCCACTTCGAGAAGGGTGACTTCCAGGGCGATGAATTCTACCCGGCGAAGCACATCTACGAAGCGGCCGCGAAGGCCGTCCACGAAGGGCATGTGCGCTACGTCCCCGGCCCCGGTCTCCCGGAGCTTCGTGACGCGATCGCTGAGGAGGCAACGAAGCGCGGTCGTCCGACCAAGCGCGAGGAGGTCCTCGTAACGATGGGGGCCAAGCACGCCCTCACCCAGTCGCTCCTGACCCTCGTGGATCAGGGTGATGAGGTGATCTTCCCGAATCCCGGCTACCCGCCGGACGAGTTCTGGATCACCTACGCGGGCGGCAAGGTCGTCTACGCTCCGCTCGTCGAGCCGGACTTCGGCTTCGACCTCGAGGCCCTCGAGGGCATGATGAACGAGCGCACCAAGCTCCTCATCATCAACTCGCCGCAGCGTCCGAACGGCATGGCCGTCGGTCACCTCGCCGAGATCGCCGAGATCTGCAAGCGCAACAACGTCATGGTGCTGACGG
>CAYOSM010000057.1:0-13763 GCA_964406645.1 uncultured Bifidobacteriaceae bacterium
CCGGGCCAGTGGAAGTCCGCCTCGATGACGATCCCGGCGGCCTCCAGACGGGCGCGCCATCCATCGAGCTCGGCGGCGGTCGCGGCGAACGCGACGTGGCCCGGACCGACGGCGCCGTGAGGCGGAACGGGCAGAGCACCGGCGGCAGGAGGGCGAACGGTCTCGGCCGGATTGAAGACCAGGAGCATGGCTCCCGGGAGACGGAAGAAGACGTGACGATCGCCGGATCGCGCCACGCAGGAGAGGCCGAGGACGCCACCGTAGAAGGCCTCGGCCGCGTCGAGGTCGGAGGCGTAGAGGGCGGTCTCGAGCACCGCGGCGGGAGGAGAGGGATCAGTCGGCATCGTCACTGGGTGGCGCGAGCGCGGTCTGCTCCCGCCGATGCGGTGTACGAGTGACAGCGTCCCAGGTCCGCAGCTCATGCCTGTCGACCGGCCTCTCCCGCGACCGCATGCTACCGCCGCCCACGGAGACCTCAGCGGGGACATCGGGCGAGCCGGCGCGGTGATCAGCGCCTAACCGACCCGAACGGCCTCACGGCCGGATGGACCTCGGCATCTGCCCCGACTGCTCCTCGAGGAGCATGCCCACGGCGGTCACGCGGTCACACCTCGTCCATCCCCGGATTACGCCACAGGTGAGCGGCCAGGTGTCCGCCGCGTCCCAGCGAGGCTCCGCGCCGACCTCCCGAGCCCGCCGCGATGAAGCCGGAGCACAGTCCGTGGAACGTCCCGAATCGACGCAGCATCCCGTGACCTCCGTTCCCGACGAGGACGAGACTCGCCGCCGCGCCGCGGTCCTGTGCCCGACGGACGTAGTCGCGGGAGAGCTCGGGATCGGTGACGTTGTCATCGGCCCCGTGCACGAGAAGCGACGCGCAGCCCACCAGCTGATCGACGTCCTCGTCACCGTCGAACCACGGCGACAAGGCGACGACACCCCGCACCCGGCTCGTCCCGGCGGCCCGGAGCGCGACGGACCCGCCGAGCGAATGCCCGACGAGCCAGACAGGGGTCGAGGGGAACCGGCGGCCGATCTGTGCGAGTGCCCAGTGGACGTCGACGAGCGGCTCGGTACCGGCTCCCCGGCTCCGGTTGAGCAGGCGCAGCACCGCGACGCCCCGGTTGCGCAGGGCGATGTGGGCGGCAAGCGGACGCATCCGCGCCACGGCCGGCTGCCACTGCCGGACCGGCAGCGTCCCGTCACCGTCGCCGCCGTGGAGCACCAGGACCACCGCACGCGGTCGCCTCGGCATGGTGGTGACGCGGATCCGTGGCCTCATCGCGGTGTCACGAGCCCGCGGCCGTGTCATGGGTCGACCCGCTCACGCGCTCACGGGTCCTGGCGGTTCACGCCCGATCGAGGGTCCGTCGACCGGCCTCAGCCGGGTGAGCCGACCTGCCGTGCCGCCGAGTCGGGGTCGACGGGCCGCGGGCCGTTGGCCCGGCGCACCATCACGAGGCCGCCGATGAACATGGCCACGCAGAAGGTCAGATTCCCCAGCGCCATGAAGAGCAGCGCCGCCACGGAGACGTCACCCCGACCGCTCAGACCGACCCCCACGAGGAACAGGCCGACCAGCCCGACCATGACGGCCACCACGATGAACACCCAGCCGGCGACCTTCATCCCACGCACCTCGCCTTTCTCAACCCTCGTCCCCAAGCGCCGCCTCGATGCTCCGGCGGGCCGAACGGATGTGGCGCCGCATCAACATCTCCGCGAGTTCCCCATCGCGCGCCTCGATCGCGTCGAGGATCTGATGGTGCTCCCGAAGACCCCGCTGCGGACGTTCCCGGATACGCCGTGAACGATAGCGGTACCGCCGCACACGATGGGACAGGTCATTGATCATGAGTGCGAGCTCACGGTTGCCGCTGCCCTGCACTATGCGGAAGTGGAAGTCGAGGATCCCCTCGGCTCCGGGATCCCGCGACAGTGTCCAGGTGTCCGGCTCCTCCGAGTGACCGTCCAGGAGACGCCGGGTGTCCGCGATGTCCTCGTCCGGCATCAGGTCCGCCGCCAGGCGGCACGCCATGCCCTCGAGCGCCTCGCGGATGGTGTACAGATCGATCAGCTCACGCTGACCCAGGGCGGCCACACGGGCACCCACACGCGGCCGGCGCTCGACCAGGCGCATGCCCTCCAGCCGGTGGAGCGCCTCGCGAAGCGATCCCCGGCCGATCCCGAAGCGCTGCGCGAGCTCGGGCTCGGAGAGCTTGGCGCCCGGGGCGAACTCCCCCGTGATGATCTGCTCACGAAGACGCTGGGTGATGGCGTCGCCGAGCGTCACGTCCGGCGTTCGCGACTCAAGATTGTCGACAGTTTCCTCCATTTGGGCGCAGTGTGGACGATTATCCCCCGCCTGACAAGGTCATCTGTCGACAGGTCGGAGGGTCGAGCATGTAGATTGCACGTCGTTGATGCCGGGCGGCGCAGGAGCGCCCGGAGCCGTGTGCCCGGCGGGACACCTCGGGCCGCGGCGATGTGTGATCGGGCAGCCTTCGACGTCCCGTCGCATCGAACCGACCCACGATCCAAGGCACGAATGAGCGAAGACAAGCGCGAGCGCCTGCAGCGGCTGCAGGACGAGGCACTCCACGCCGCCTCCGAGGCGGCCATCGAACGCCAGCACGCACGCGGCAAGAAGACCGCCCGGGAGCGGATCGACCTCCTCCTCGACCCGGGATCGTTCGAGGAGCTCGACCGGTTCACCCGCCACCGCGCCCACGGATTCGGCCTCGAGAACAGCCGCCCCTGGGGCGACGGCGTCGTCACCGGTCACGGCCTGATCGACGGCCGCCCCGTCTGCGTCTTCAGCCAGGACTTCACGGTGTTCGGCGGCAGCCTCGGTGAGGTCTTCGCGGAGAAGATCTGCAAGGTCATGGACCTGGCCGAGCGCATGGGCTGCCCGGTCATCGGCATCAACGACTCCGGCGGCGCGCGGATCCAGGAGGGCGTCGTCAGCCTCGCCGGCTACGCGGACATCTTCCACCGCAACGTCCGGTCGAGCGGTGTGGTCCCCCAGATCAGCGTCGTCATGGGCCCCTGCGCCGGCGGCGCGGTCTACAGCCCGGCGATCACCGACTTCATCTTCATGGTGAAGGAGACCAGCCACATGTTCATCACCGGGCCCGACGTCATCAAGACGGTCACCGGTGAGGACGTCACGTTCGAGGAACTCGGCGGCGCGGTCACGCACGCGTCGAAGTCGGGCGTCGCCCACTTCGCGGCCGACGACGAGGAACAGTGCCTCGAGATGGTCCGGGAGCTCGTCTCGTACATCCCGCAGAACAACCTCGACTCGGCACCGTACGAGGAGCCGGAGGACGATCCGGAGCGGCGCGACCAGATGCTCGCCACCCTCGTCCCCGAGCAGGCCACGAAGCCCTACGACATGCGCGCCGTGGTGCGGGCGGTCGTCGACGACGAGCACTTCTTCGAGGTGGCCCCCCTCTACGCGCAGAACATCATCGTCGGCTTCGCGCGTCTCAACGGACACTCGGTCGGCGTCGTCGGGAACCAACCGCAGGCGCTCGCCGGCGTGCTCGACATCGACGCGTCCATCAAGGGCGCCCGCTTCGTCCGCTTCTGCGACGCGTTCAACATCCCGCTCATCGTGTTCGAGGACGTGCCCGGCTTCCTCCCCGGCACCGCCCAGGAGCACGGCGGCATCATCCTCCACGGCGCCAAGCTGCTCTACGCGTTCTCGGAGGCCACGGTGCCGAAGATCACCGTCATCACGCGCAAGGCGTACGGCGGCGCGTACGACGTCATGAACAGCAAGCACATCGGCGCCGACTTCAACGCCGCATGGCCCACCGCGGAGATCGCGGTGATGGGCGCAGAAGGTGCGGTCAACATCGTGTTCCGCAAGGAGCTGGCCGCGGCGCAGGAGAACGGCGACGACCCCGCCGAGCGCCGCACGGAGCTGATCGACGAGTACACGGAGCGGTTCTCGAACCCCTACCTGGCCGCCGAGCGCGGGTATGTCGACGCCGTGATCCTCCCCGAGGACACCCGGCCATGGCTCATCCGCGCGCTGGAGCTGTCGCTCACCAAGCGCGTGCAGGGCCCGCCGCGCAAGCACGGGAACATCCCGCTGTGACGCGGCCGGCGGAGGTTTCGATCTCGGGCGATCCCACACCCGAGGAGGCCGCGGCGATCGCCGCCGCCGCCCAGGCGGTCCTGGCGGCCGCGGCACCCGCCGCGGAGGATCCGCGCCCCTGGCCCTACCGCTCGGCCTGGCGCCGCGCAGCCATCGACGAAGGAGTTCGGAGTGTTTCGTAAGGTCCTTGTGGCAAACCGCGGTGAGATCGCGATCCGCGTCTTCCGGACCCTCCGCGAGATGGGGATCACCTCGGTCGCCGTCTACAGCGAGGTCGACCGCGACGCCCTCTTCGTGCGGCATGCCGACGAGTCGTACCTGATCGGCGCCGGTCCGGCGACCGAGAGCTACCTCAAGGTCGACACGATCATCGAGACCGCGAAGCGCGCCGGCGCCGATGCCATCCACCCCGGCTACGGCTTCCTGGCGGAGAACTCCGGATTCGCCCGCGCCTGTGAGGCGGCCGGCATCGTCTTCATCGGTCCGCCCGCCGACGCGATCGACGCGATGGGATCGAAGATCGGCTCCCGCGAGCTCATGCACGCCGCCGGCGTCCCGATCGTGCCCGGTGTCCGCGAGGAGGTCCCCGACGTGGCCGCCGCCGGACCCATCGCCGAAGAGATCGGCTACCCGGTCGCCGTCAAGGCGTCGGCCGGAGGCGGCGGCAAGGGCTTTCGCGTCGCTCTGACACCCGCCGACCTGGCGGACGCCTTCGAGGGCGCACGCCGCGAGTCGGAGAAGTTCTTCGCCGACTCGGCCGTCTACCTGGAGCGCTACCTCCCCGACCCCCGCCACGTCGAGATCCAGATCCTGGCGGACGCCCACGGCAACGCGGTCTCGCTCGGCGAGCGCGACTGCTCGGTGCAGCGGCGCCACCAGAAGCTCGTGGAGGAGTCTCCGAGCCCCGTGGTGTCGCCGGACCTCCGCCGGCGCATGGGCGAGGCCGCCGTCACCGCGGCCACGGCAGTGGGATACCGATCGGCCGGAACGCTCGAGTTCCTCGTGTCCGGCGAGGAGTTCTTCTTCCTGGAGATGAACACCCGGATCCAGGTGGAGCACACGGTCACCGAGATGACCTGTGGCGTCGACCTCATCCGCGAGATGGTGAACATCGCCGCCGGCCTCCCCATGAGCTTCACCCAGGACGAGATCGCCCCGCGCGGTCACGCCATCGAGTGCCGCATCAACGCGGAGAACGCGGCGAACAAGTTCCTCCCCACCCCCGGTCCGATCACCGCGTACCGCGAACCGGCGGGCCCCGGTGTCCGCGTCGACAGCGGCGTGCAGGCGGGCTCCGTCGTGGCCGACATCTACGACCCGATGATCGCCAAGCTCATCGTCTGGGACGTGGACCGCGAGACCGCGCGCCGGCGCATGATCCGCGCGCTGCGCGAGTACGTCATCGAGGGGACGACCACACTCATCCCCTTCCACCTGTGGCTCCTCGAGCAGCAGGACTTCATCGACGGCGGCGCCTGCCACGCGCAGCTGGCCGAGATGGCCGAGAACCCGACACCCCTCGAGGAGGTCGCGTCCGTCGGCGGCGAGGCCCCCGTGGCCGAGGAGGCGCCGGAGCTCGTCGCCCGATCGCTGTCCGCCGAGGTCAACGGCAAGCGCTTCGAGGTGACCCTCCACCTCGACCCGGCCACCTTCGGCGCCGGCTCGGCACCGAAGAAGCGGCGCGCGAAGCGTGATGCCCACCAGTCCGTCGGCGCCGCCGGAGGCGACACCGTCGTGAGTCCCATGCAGGGGACCGTCTTCAAGGTGCAGGTGGCGGACGGACAGGCCGTGGCGGAGGGCGACGTGCTCGTCATCGTCGAGGCCATGAAGATGGAGAACGAGGTCATGGCCCACCAGGCCGGCGTCGTGAAGGTCATCCACGTTGCCGAGGGCGACGCCGTCAGCGCGGGGCAGGCGCTCGTGGACGTGGTGGCCGAATGAGCGCGCCGGGTGAGTCAACCACCGAGGAGCCGCGGAACGACCTGGTCGACGACGCCCTGATGCGGCGCCTGGAGCGTTCGGAGGCGCGGCTGGTGAACGCCGTCCTGCCGGGGCGGCAGAACCATTTCGGGACGTTCGGCGGCAACCTCATCATGGCGCTCATGGAGGAGGTCGCGTGGGTGTCCGCCACACGGTTCACCCGCATGGACATGATCACCGCCGGGTCGGAGGCCGTCCGGTTCGAGAAGCCGGTGCCGGCCGGCACGATCCTCGAGGTCGTCGCACGCGTGGAGAGCGTGGGACGTACCAGCGTGACAGCGCGTGTCGAGGTGTTCGCCGAGGACATCCATTCGGACCGGCGCGATCGGACCGCGCACGGGCTCTTCACCCTCGTGGCCCTCGACGCGAACGGACGGCCGACGCGCATCGAGCCCGCCGGGGACTGACCCCGGCGCCGGACGTCGCGGCCGCGCGGCCTGACTTCGGCCGCGGACGATGCACCGCGCCACGGTGCCGATCTCGCGGCCCCTCGCGCGATCATCCCCCGCTCCGCCCCGGCATGTGGTGCGGACGGGGCACTCGTGCGAGAATTGACCGTCATGCGACGTGTCCTCCGGTTCATACCCGCCATTCTCCTCATGGTGACGATTTTCTACTTCTCGTCGCAGCACAACACGGGCACGGGACAGGGGACGGAGAACTTCGGGCTGCGCAAGCTGGCGCACATCACCGAGTTCGGTCTCCTCTGGTTCCTCTGGTGGTGGGGGTTCCGCTACCGGTACGCGGCGTTCGCGGCCGCGATCACCCTCGTGTACGCCGTCTCGGATGAGTTGCACCAGCATCTGGTGCCGACCCGAAACGCGAGTCCGATCGACATCCTCATCGACATGACCGGCATGGCGATCGTCATGCTCATCGCACTTCGGTGGTACGACCGGCGCACCCGCCTCGCAGGCACGGAGCTCAACCCCGAGGGCTGACCACACGCGGACGGCGATGCCGCGCCGCCCGCCGCGAGACCCGCCTCAGTCTCCGTCGCCGGGGTGGTGCACCACCAGGACGGCCCCGTCGAAGTGCGCCACGGTGGCGGCGGCGACGCTTCCCAGGAGGTGTCCCATCAGCCCGCGGCGGCGGTGTGAACCCAGCACGACGAGACCGACGCCGTGCTCCATCGCGACGTCGATGATCCCCTGCCACGTCGGGGCCGCCTGCACCGCGATGCCACGGGCCCGGAAGCCCGCCGCGCCGGCCAGCCACGCTCCTCGGACGGCGGTCTGCTCGGCGGCCTCCTCGACCTCGTCGGCCGACGCCGCGTGAAGGTGGCGGCCGTCGGCGGGTACGAATCCCACGTCGGCGGCGTGCCAGACGCACACCACCAGCGCATCCCGGCCGGACGCGAGCTCCTCACCGGCGCGTTCGATGGCGTACCCGGCCAGTTCGGAGCCGTCATAGGCCAGGAGCACAGGCCCTGCGGGCGTGGAGGATGGGGCGTCAGAGGTCATGTCAGTCGGCTCCCTCGGTCACGGTCTGCGGAGGCGGAGGGACATGGCGCCTCAGGCGCGCGAAGAGCGGCGGCGACGGCCATGCGGCCTTGCGGCCGGCGACGAAGCCCTCGATGTCCGGGGCCTGGGGCCGTGCGCCGCCGACGACATACGTGGCCACCGCCAGCGCGGCTCCCACGACCGCCAGCCCGAGACCGATCCACAGCGCGATGCGGACGCCGTGAGCCAGGTCGTCGCTGACGGATGCCGCGAAGTGGACGAAGATCGGCGCGACCATGAACGCGGCGACCGCCCGGAAGAGCTCCACGATTGCGAACACCCGCTGGAGGCTCAGGGCGCGCAGCGAGAAGCCCGCCACGAACAGGGCGGGGGCCACCGTGGCGCCGAGGCCGATCCCGGTGAGGAACGATGCCACCAGGGCGAGCGGCTGGCTGGCGGGGACCTCGATCAGGAAGACACCGATGCCTGCCGCCAGGAATCCCATGCCGACCAGCGGCAGGTAGTGGAGGTAGACCTTGTCGAGGACGAGGCCGAGCAGGACCGCGGTGATCAGGGCTCCTCCGACCTCCGGAAGGTAGAGCAGCCCGACGTGGAGGGCGCTGTAGTGCTGCGAGAGGACGTCCGCGGTGAGCACCGTCGCCGACACCGATGCGGCCGCCGCGAACAGGGCCACGATGATGCCCGCGATCGGGATCGTGCTGCCCAGCATCTCGCGGATCGTCAGCAGCGGATCCTTGGCCCGGTACTGGTAGACGACGAGCACGATGATCGCGAGCAGACCGCCGAGGAGCGGCAGGATGGTGATCGGGCTGAGGAACGAGTGCGTGAGCAGCTGCGACGAGCCGAAGAAGGCCGCGACGCATCCCACGGTCGCGAGACCCAGCGCCGGCAGGTCGCGTGGTGAGTCCGGATCGGCGGGCGGAGCGTCCTCGAACGTGAGGAGCGCGAGGATCAGGGCCAGGACGGCGATGGCGGAGACGGCCCAGAACAGCGGACGCCAGGCGTCCGCCTCGGCCTGGAGGCCACCGATCGTCGGCCCCAGCGCGACCGCGCCGAAGATGCACATGTTCATGATCATCCCGGTGATGCGCAGCTTGCTCGCCGGGAATCCGAGCGACAGCGGCGGCACCGCGGCGATGAGCAGGAGGCTGGTGCACAGCCCCGCGAGGATCTGGCCCGTGGAGTACATGACCACGTTCTGCGCGCTGGCGGTCACGATCGAGCCGATCACCAGGACCACCGCATAGAGCACCATCATGCGGCGCTGCGGCAGATGCTGCGCGAACTGCACCGCCAGGACCGTGCCCACCGCATAGGCGGCGTTGGCCAGTCCGGCGCCCAGCGCCAGGGTCTGGAGACTGGTGTGGAGGTCCCGCGCAATGATCGGCGTAACCGGCCCCACGGCCGCGGAGAGCGCCAGATACGGGATCAGCGCGGCCATGACCATGGTCGCCACCGCGGGGTAGCGACCGGCGAGCGGCCCCTGGCGCATCAGATCGCCTCCACGGGTGCGGGATGTGAGAGCTGAGACCGTGACGGGTGGGTCATCTGGTGATCGTTTCCTCGGGCGACATCGACTGCAGGAGGAGGTGATACCACATAAACGGACAGATATGTCCGGATATGGACACGCACAGGTGACGGATGTTCCTGGACTTGGGCGAGGCGCGAGGGGATACTGGTATCCGTTTCATCTCCATGGAGGTGGTCGTGCAGGAGGACGAGAGGACGCCGGAGCGACTCCGCAGCGACGCGCGGCGCAACCGCGAGGCCATCCTCGAGGCCGGCCGAGAGCTCTTCGCCGATACGACCGACGTGGCGATGTGCCAGATCGCCCGCCGCGCCGGGGTGGGTCAGGCGACCCTCTACCGGCACTTCCCCGACCGCGAGACCCTCACCGCGGAGATCATCGGCGAACGCTTCGCGCGCGTCGCGGACCTCGCCGCCGAGCACGACGACGATCCCGACGCCTTCTTCGTGCTGATCCGCGCCCTCGTGGACGCCGTCGCCGGTGTCTACGCCCTGGCCGAGCTGGACCCGCACGAGGCCCGCACCCATGAACGGAAGCGCCAGAATCGGGCCGTGATCGCCGACCTCCTCCGCGGACCGCTGCGCGACGCGAAGGCCGCCGGCACCGTGCGCCGGGACCTGTCGATGGACGACGTCCTGCTCATGCTGCGGATGGCGCGGGGCGCCATGGCGGGTGCGCAGGGCGTGGCACGGCGGTCCGAGGCCGGCCACCGCGCCCTCGCGCTGATCATGGACGGTGTCGTCCCGTCCTCCGACTGACGGACGTCGGCGACGATCACCCCGTTGGTGGGCATCCACCGACGACCGGGCGGACGGCGCACCAACCGCCGCTGGTGCGAACATGGCGATCGATGCCGCGCGCCCTCCGCTTCGTACCCCCTCTTCTCCTCATGGCGACGATTTACCTGTTCTCGTCGCGGCAGAACCTGGGGACCGGACTCGGGAACTGGGACCTCGTCCTGCGCAAGCTGGCGCACATGACCGAGTACGGCCTGCTGTGGTTCCTCTGGTGGTGGGCCTTCCGCTACCGGTACGCAGCGGTGGCGGCGGCGATCGCCGTCCTCTACTCCGTCTCGGACGAGATCCACCAGCACTTCGTGCCCACCCGGCATGGCAGCCCCGTCGACGTCCTCATCGACACGGCCGGCGTGGCGATCGCCATGATCATCGCCTTCCGGTGGCGCGACCGGCGCACCCGGGCCGCGGGTGACGCGGAACTCCGCCCCGAGACCTGATCAGACCGCGGGCGGCACCACGTCCAGCACCCAGGCGCGCCCGGCTCGGGCCGGCGGCGTGAGGTTCACATCGAATGCCTCGGCGAGGGCATCCGCCAGATCGACCGGCTCACGGGGATCGAGCCCGCGCTCCAGGATAGCGCGGGCCACCAACCCGCGCGTGTGCTTGGCCATGTGCGACGCGCCGGGCACCCGGATCTGCACCCAGCGGTCGGCCCCACGCCCCTGGGGAGTCCATGCGGCGGCGTACGCGGCAGATCGGCAGTCGACGATCAGACCGCGGCCCATCTCGTCCTGGAGGGCGCGCTCCAGGTGCGGTCGCCATGCCGCGGCCAGCGGCCCGATGCCCGGCAGGTCGACGCCCATCGAGAGACGGTACGGCGCGATGCGATCGCCGGGACGCACCACGCCGTAGAGCGCGGAGAAGATGAGCACCCACCCCGCCGCGCGCCGCTTGGCCGAGGTGTCGAGCGAGTTGAGATCGAGCGCATCGAAGAGCACGCCGGTGTAGGTCTGCCGGGCCCGCAGGGCGGGGGCCTCACCGAGGACCGTGTTGCGCCGGATCTCGTGGGCGACCCCTGCCCCGACGCCGAGGATCGCGGCGGCATCGGGCTGCTCGCTGGCCGTGGCCAAGGCAGCCGCCACATCCCGGCGCATCGGCCCCAGCGACGGGAGCGACAGGGAATCGATGTGACAGGCACGCCCGCGCCGGGCCGCGGCCTTTCCCTCCGACGGCGGGAGCAGAACCCTCAACCGGCCACCGCCGCCCGGTCGGCGTCCGACGTCCCGTCGCCCGCTCCATCGGCGCGAGCGCGCCGGGCCGAGAGGCTCGATCCGACCGCGACGAGGATGAAGAGGACGATCGCCACCTCGGTCCCGACCCCGCCAGCACGCCACACGTCCCGGTTCTCGGCGGCGGCGCCGAGGAAGCGGACCACGAGCGCCACGTGGAGGAGCGTCAGCGGGACGTAGAGCGCAGGGCGGTAGGGCAGCCGCAGACCGGTAACCGCCGGGAGGATGACGGGAGCGTGCGCGAAGATCATCGAGAAGACGAAGCCGAGGAACACGGCGTGCAGACCGACGTCGGTCGCGACCGGTCCGACGAGCCCGTCCGACACGATCCAGGCGATGCCCGCCACGGCGAGCCAGATGTATCCGAGGATGAACGCGACGGCCATGTAGCGGGTCAGGCCCGACAGGCGAACGGTGCGTCGTGCGATGTCGTAGCGGGCGAGCCAGAGCGCCTGGGCCACAAGGCCGACCCCGGCGATGCGATATCCCCAGAGCGACGAGAAGAGTCCAACCACCAGACCGGCCGAGAAGACGACGACCGCACCGAGGAGCGCGGCACGCACCCCGGGACCGGGCCGGGCGATGCGTGAGAGCTCGAGGCGCTCACCGACGATGGTCAGGACGAGGAATCCCGCCAGGAACGGGACCGTCTGCCACGTGGACCGGCCCGCGAGCCACACCGCACAGCCGACGGCCCACGACGCGGCGCCCATCGCCATGATCACGTGGTGCATGACCGGCTGCCTTTGGATGAGCAGCAGGTTCACGAGCACGAGGGTGACCGAGGCGATGACCAGAAGCGTCTGCCCTGCCCGCTCCGGAACCCCCACGAGCAGGAGCACCGTGCCCGCACCGGCGGCGATGGGCGCCACGTACGGCCATCCGCGACGGAGCGCGACCGCACGCTCGATGCTGATGACCACTCCCAGAAAGCCGCTCACGAGGAGCGGCCCGTGAAGCGCGGCCAGGTCGGAGTGCAGTTCCGGCAGATCCACGCCCAGTCGCAGGAGCCCCGCCCAGAGGCCCGTCAGGAGTGCGAGGCCGCCCGGGATCATCACGACGAGGCGAAGGGGACGGACACGGCCGGTACTCATGATGGTCCTCTCCGAGGTCTGCGGCGGCATCGGTCGACGCGGATGGATCCCGGGTCACCGAGGCGGCGACGTCACGTTCCGCGGAGCGGACGTGCACACACGGCCACCGTACCGGTCATGCCGCCGGGACCCGGGGGCCACCGCACCTCAGGGGATGCATGTCCCCGGATCAGGAGACATCGGACCGTGGCACGTCCACGTCGTCCCGCAGACGGACGTAGACGGCGAGGTCACGGAGGACACCGTCCTTGTAGACGGCGCACCGCTGGACCGACTCGCGACGGTACCCGCACTTCTCGAGCACCCGGCACGAACCGGGATTGCCGGAGAACACGTCACCGTGCAACCGGACCAGATCCGTCGACTCGAAGATGTAGCGGGTGAACGCCATGAGGGCCTCCGTCGCGAACCCCTGCCCCCAATGACGCACGCCGATCCAGTACCCGACCTCCCCCGACCGGCGATAGACGTCCCGCCCCGGGGTGAGGCCGATACAGCCGATGACCTCATCGCCCCGGGTGATCGCCAGCCCGAAGAGGGGGTGCTCCGCGCCGCTCGTCACGAGGGAGATGTAGCGGCGCGCGTCGCGGGTGCCGTAGGGCGTGGGGAAACCGTCGCGCAGATTGACCGCGATGCGCGGGTCGTCGGCCTCGTGCGCCAGGGTGCGCGCGTCCGAATGGTGGAGCGGGCGGATCGTGAGACGCGGAGTGGTGACCAGGGCGACGTGACGACGCATCCCGTGATTCTGCCCGGCTCCGGACGACGCGGCGGCGAGGGCGTCGCTCAGTGCGCCGGACGCCCTCCGTCCGATCCGAACATGCGGGCGGCGTCGATGCGCAGGTCCGGGGCGAGGGTGACGCGGGGGTCCTGCCGGGTGTGCGCGCCGAGGCTGACATGCACGAGGCGCCGCTCCTCCAGATCACCCAGCGCCGCCATGATGCGCAGCACGCCGCGGCGATCCCCCTCCAGCCCGAGTTCCGTCGCGGCCGTCCGCACCGACAGGGCGACGCATCCGTCCTCCGGACGCCCCTCGTCGAGCCACTGCAGGACCAGCAGCATCTCCAGTCGTTCGGCGAGTTCGTCCATCACCCAGACGGTAGCCGTTCCGGCCCGTCGTGCGAATGTCACGAATCGTCACCGCGATCCGTCGCCGGCCCCGGCGCCCCAGTAGCATGCTGACGCCCGCGATTCGCGGGCGCATCGTGTCGATTGGGAAGGGTGGAACGCTTGGATCTGTTCGAATACCAGGGCAAGGAATTGTTTGCCCGTAATGGGATCCCGGTCCCGTCTGGCGAGACCGCCGAGACGCCGGCCGAGGCCCGCGCCGCCGCCGAGCGCATCGGCGGAACCGTGGTCGTCAAGGCCCAGGTGCAGGTCGGTGGGCGTGGCAAGGCCGGAGGCATCCAGCTCGCCGCGAACCCGGACGAGGCCGAGGCCCGCGCGAAGGACATCCTCGGGATGGACATCAAGGGGCACACCGTCCACCGCGTGTGGGTCGAGTCCGCCTCGGAGATCGAGAAGGAGTACTACGCCTCCATCACGTTCGACCGCAGCGCGAAGA
>CAYOSM010000058.1:0-13545 GCA_964406645.1 uncultured Bifidobacteriaceae bacterium
CTAGGCCGGTGGTGCCTCCCGGCGGCGACGGCGCGCCTCACGGTGGAAGTTGACCGGTGTCGCGTCCAGCACCCGGGTGATCATCTCCGTGAGGAAGGCCTCCGGCCGCAGCCCCGGTGGGACGAGATCCGTCCTCAGGCACACGTCCGGCGCTTCGATCATTCCATCCTCGACGCCGACCAGTCGCATCTGGTCCGCACCATCCTCGAACGATGCGAGACCGGCGGCGGCCAGCCGATCGTCGTCATCACCCGGATCGTCGGGTTCCGGAGGTGCGGCCGCGTCGTCCCCGTACTCGATGACGATCAGCGCCACCGCGTGATAGGCGTCGTCCTCCCGCCCCAGCTTCTGGAGGAGGTCGATAAGCCACTCCGCGGTGTCCGGAGACTCCTGGAAGATCGTCGACCGCAGTCCGTAGACGAATCCGAGGGCGGCCAGCGGATGCCGCAGGCGCAGGTTCTTCGCGTCACCGTAGGACTCCTCCACACGGTTGGCGGCGTTCTTCCCGAAGCTCGAGTCCATGCGCTTCGTGCTGACGAGGAGCTCCGGTCCGGTCGCCCAGCCCGACATCCCGACATCGACCTGCTTCAGATAGTTCTTCCCGAGGATGACGGCATTCGTGGCGGCGACTCCGGCGGGAGGCGTCTTCGACGTGAGCCTCTTCCAGAGCGCATCCCGTTCCGGTGCGCTCACCCGCTCGAGCAGGGACACGATGGGCGCAGGAAGCACCCGCGGGGCCGAGGGCCGCGGCCACACGGCGTCTGCGTCGAACCCCGCGCGCCGCAGCTCGTACGAGAGCCAGACATCCAGCGCGAGCGCGGGGACGCCGGTGGTCGTCGCGGCTCTCAGCAGCAGCGGGACCTCGAGGAGCCTCCTCAGAGTCGCGTCGTCGGAGACGTAGGCGAGTTCGTCCGACGCGGTCCGCCGCCAGGGATTGCTGTGGACCCCGCCCGGTGCGGCGTCGGCGACGATCGCGTCGAAGTGCGCCCACGCCCGGGATTTGGTGGACGGTTCATCGCCCACTGCGCCCCCTCACGGCACGACGCCGCGCCATGGCGTCCTGCGCGCTCACGATCGCGGCAAGATCCTCTGCCGACACGGAGTCGCTCCCCGTGAGCAGCACCTCGTCGATGATCGCCGAAGCACCCGGCAGATCCCCATTTCGGAGCAGATCGCCCACCCGTGGCCGGACCCGGCGGAGGTCGTCGGCGCATGCTGCGACGAGATCCGGTGCGGGCACCGCCCAGACGTCGGCCTCCCGGGGCTCCAGCTTCAGGATGCCCCCTCCGTAGGAGCGGCCGACGAGCTCGGCGCTGAGCCGGGTCGCGGAGTTAACACTCGCCAGCGGGAGAAGTTCACGCCCCAATTCGCGGTAGGTTTCCGTCAGATAGACGCCATGGACCGAGTTGAGGTGGCGAACCCCTGCGCTGTTCGTCGTCAGCCGCGGAGAGTCCGCGTTCATGCACGTGAGGAGGAGATCCGCCGGTCGCTGAACGGGCACGCGATACCACGGGTCACGCACCCGGCATTTGTAGGCCTGGTCGACCCCCGCACGGTGACCGGTGTCGATGTAGTCGCGGGCGGCGGGCGACGGGTCGTCCGACGGCGCGAACAGCCATGTCGCCTGACCGCGACGGCCGAGTGCCGTCATCATCTCGCGCGAGAGCTCGAGTCCACGGAGATGGGCGCTCCCGGGCGGGCAGAGACGGATCAGGTCACGGCGCGTCAGACCCAGCTCGCGCACACGCGCCGGCGACAGCGTGAAGTAGCGGTTGTTGCCGGTGACCATTCCCAGCGTCGTGTCGCCCCAGGACTCCAGGACCGTGAAGCGTTCCGTCTCCCGCAGCCGCGCCAGCGGTTCCGCGGCGGCCGACTCGATCAGCAGGCCCGTCCACTTCGCCGCCGGGTCCGTGGGCGTCCACGTCTGCGCCCCGCCGAGGTGGTCGAGCGCCGCGGCATCCGCGGCCTCGAAGATCCTGGCGTGGCCGGCGGGCCCCTCGCCGAAGCCGTCGGCAAGAAGAAGCACGACGTCCGTCTCGGCGTCCGGGAAGACCTGCTCGCTGAAGAGCACCAGCTCGACCGTGCGGAAGCGTTCGAACAGGAACCGGCGGACCGGGGCGGCGTAGTTCACGCTCAGCAGTTCGGCCGGCAGCACCAGGCCCAGCCGCCCACCGCGTCGAAGGAAGAGCGCGGAGTGCACGGTGAACGCCGCCCAGCTCGAGGCGAGCGCATTAAGGGCGACCCCGCCACGGAGCGCGGCCGCGCGCGAACGGGCCCGTGCCTCACCGCCGAAGTCCTGGTAGCGGATGTACGGCGGATTCCCGATGACCGCCGAGTGGACCGGACGCGGTTCGACAAGGAAGAAGTCGTCGACGACGATGTCGGACGCCCCGCCGGCAGCCACGATCCGTGATCGCGCCGCGCGGGCGCTCTCGTCGTGGATCTCGACACCGTGCACCCGTGGCGTCGTCGGAGTCGGCGCACCGAGCTCGCGGAGACGTCGCACCGCCTCAACCAGGAACGCGGCGTCGCCGGCCGACGGCTCCATCACGGTGTCGTCGGCTGCCCGGACGGCCCAGCGCGTGATGAACCGCGCGATCTCCTCCGGTGTGAAGAACGCCCCGCGCGCCTTGCGCGCTGCGGCACTCTCGGAACCGCGCGGCGCGGGAGCATCGAACATCCGTTCATTATGAACGACGACCCCGACAGCCCTTCCGGAGCCCTGGAGACGCGGGTGTCGCCGCCCGGAACGACGATGTTCCGGTGTGGACGGCGGATGTGGCCCGGACACGGATCGTCTCGCATGCGCCGAGCGGGTATGGCAGGATGGAGTGGACGCATGGACGTCACGGCGGTGGGGCTCGCCGTACCCAACCTCGGTCATCCGACAACGGTCCCTACCTGACACGCGCATTTGCGCACACGAAGGTAGGAATTGCCGTGATGGATGTCGCCATCGCAGCGACCGGAGGTCGCTCGGGCCCGATGAACCTCGTTCTTTTCGTCGCCGATGGACTCGGCGGAGTGCCGCTCCGCGCCATCGGACATCCGTCTGAGTCGTCTGAGTGCCCGCCCCCTTACGGGCCCTCGGATCCCGTCGCCCTCGCCTCCACCGTCATCGGAGCCGGCTTGCCCGGCAGCGCCACCACACGTACCGCGGTTCTCACCATGGACCCGGTTCGTGCGGTGACGGGCATCGGCCGATGCCCGACGGCGGACGGGCGACGGGAGGTGCGGAGGCGGAGTTCTCACTCCAGCTCCGCCACCGCACCCGCATCCGGTCGCGCCATCGCTCGTCCCCACCACCGACGTGTCCGCACCCGGCGTCAGCCCGATCACCGCCATGGGCATCGCCGGTCACCGCAGGAAGGAACATCACGATGACCGATGCCGTGTCCTACGTCGTCGTCGGTGTCGTCCACGGGCAGCCCGCCGCGCTCGTCCAGACGGCCGCGACGTTCGCCGAACGGTTCGACGCCGACCTCGTCTGCGCCACCGTCGACAGCTCCCACTACGCCGTCCGGCCCCGGCCCGACGGAACCGTTGTGACCATGCCGGTCGACCCGGACCTCATCGATGACGAGACCGAAAGCGAGATGTTCGACCCCGACCTCCGGACGCAGATCGCGGAGCACCTGGAGGGATGGCCGGTACGGTGGGTCCTCGAGACACGTGTCGGCGGCACCGCCCAGGAACTCGCCCGGCTCGCCGACGAACTCGACGCCGCGATGATCGTCGTCGGAACCCGCGAGGTGGGCGTCAAGGGATCGCTCCGGGAGTTCTTCAACGGCTCCGTCGCGGTACAGCTGGCACATCGCCAGCACCGTCCCGTGGTGGTCGTCCCGCTGAACCCCGTCGACCACGACGACGCCCTGCCATGGCACGACGCCGAATGACGACCGGCCGGATGCCCGACGCCGCCCCCGTCACCGTGAGCGGACTGCGTGGTCGCTCCATTCTCGACTCGCGTGGATACCCCACCGTCGAGGTCGACGTGCGACTCGACGACGGCACCGTCGTCAGGGCCGCCTCCCCCGCCGGCGCCTCCACCGGCGGGCATGAGGCGGTCGAACGCCGCGACCACGGGCCCGCGCAGTCGGGTCGCGGCGTGGACTCCGCCGTCGCCGCCGTCAACGGCGAGATCACCGCACTGATCACCGGTCGCCGCTGGGACGACATCGGCCAGGTGGATCGGGCGCTCGCCGACCTCGACGGCACGACCGGGTACTCCCGTCTGGGGGCGAACGCCGTCGTCGCGGTGTCGATCGCCGCCGCACGCGCCTTCGCCCACGCCGCGGGCCTCAGCCTGCACTCGTGGCTCGCCCGCGAGTCCGGCTCGCACGAGCGCCTTCCGGTGCCACACTTCAACGTGGTCAACGGAGGTGCGCACGCGCAGGGGACCCTCGCCCTCCAGGAGTTCATGGTCGCCCCGGTGGGCGCCGCGAGCGAGGAGGAGGCGGTGCGGATCGGCGCCGAGGTCCACCATGCCCTTGCCGACCTCATGCGCGACCGCTTCGATGGAGCGGGTGTCGGCGACGAGGGAGGCTTCGCACCGCAGATCGCGGATCCCCGGATCGTCCTCAACATGCTGGTGGAGGCGATCACCGCCGCGGGACACACCCCCGGCACCGACGGGGTCGCGATCGCACTCGACCCCGCGGCCAACGGCTTCCACCTCGGAGACGGGCGGTACCGGATCGACGGCGTGGACTACGACCGCGACGAGCTCGTCGGGTACTACCTGGACCTGATCGACGCCTATCCGATCCGGAGCCTTGAGGACGGCTTCGCCGAGGACGACCCCGAAGGATGGGCCGCGATGATGCGGGCCGCCCGGGGGCGTGTGCAGATCGTCGGTGACGACCTCTTCGTGACCGATCCCGAGCGCATCCGGGACGGCCACGACCATGGGTACGCCGACGCGGTCCTGATCAAGCCGAATCAGATCGGCACCGTCTCCCAGACCCTGGAGGCGATCACCACCGCGCGCACCCTTGGAATGGCCTGCATGATCTCCCACCGCTCCGGCGAGACCGGCGACACGTTCATCGCCGACCTCGCCGTGGGCACCGGCGTGGGACAGATCAAGGCCGGCGCACCCGTCCGCGGCGAACGCGTCGCGAAGTACAACCGCCTCACAGAAATCGAACTCGACCATCCCGACCTGCCCTACGGACTCGCATGAACATCCCCGCCCCGGCAACCGACGCGGCGCCCCCGCCGACCTCCTCTCCCCGCAACCGGGCGACCGGACGCAGCGGCCACCACCGCCCCATCCACCTGCGTCCGTCGTACCTGATCCTCGTCCTCGTCGGCGGAGCGATCGGCACCGCCGGCCGCGAGGCTCTGGCGCTGACCTTCCCCACGCCGGCCGGTGGCGTGCCGTGGGTGATCTTCGGCGTCAACATCGTCGGCGCGTTCCTCCTCGGCCTCCTGCTCGACACCCTCGCCCGCCGAGGGACGGACCGGAGGCGACGACGTGCACTCCGGCTCCTCCTGGGCACCGGAGTGCTGGGCGGGTTCACCACCTACAGCGCCCTGGCGACCGACACCGCCGACCTCATCGGTCACGGCGCCCCCGGCCGCGGATTGGCGTACGGCCTGGCCACCGTCCTGGTGGGCGGCGTCGCGACCGTGGCGGGCATCGCCACGGCCTCCGCGGCGCATCGCTCGCGCACACGAGGCGCGGCATGACGCCGCTCGTCTTCATGTCCCTCGCGATCGCCGGCGGCGTCGGTGCCGCCGCACGGCTCGCCCTGGACGGCGTCATCCACTCCCGCACCCGCGGCGCGATGCCGTGGGGCACGATCACGATCAACATCTCGGGATCGTTCGTCCTCGGTCTCGTGGCGGGCCTGACGACCGCTCAGATCGTGCCGGAGGACTGGCATCTGATCATCGGCTCGGGTCTGCTCGGCGGGTACACCACGTTCTCCACCGCGAGCTTCGAAACCGTGCGCCTGATCCAGTCGGGGAACTGGGTCGCGGGGGCGCTCAACGGACTCGGAACCCTCGTGTGCGCCACCCTGGCGGCGGGGCTCGGACTGTGGATCGGAGGCCTGATGTGAGGCCTCGCCTCGGTTCACCGCTCCCCGCATGTCGTCGTGACATGAAAGGACCGCCATGAGCAGCCATACGACGCACTCCGTGATCCTCGTCCGGCATGGGCAGACCGCGCTGAACGCCGAGGGACGCCTGCGCGGGCTCGCCGATCCCGAGCTGACGCCGACCGGCGTGGAGCAGGCCCGCGACACGGCAGAGACGCTGCGCCACCGGGGGATCGCGCGGGTGGTCTCGAGCCCGCTCCTGCGCGCGGTGACCACGGCCCGCGCCATCGCCGACGCCACCGGCGCCGAGTTCACGGTCGACGTCGCGTGGAGCGATCGCGACTACGGTCCATGGACCGGGCATCGCACGGCCGACGTCATCGCCGAGTGGGGCAGCGTGGACGACGCACCGGACGTGGAGCCGCGATCATCCGTCGCCGCACGTGCGTCCCGAGCACTCGAGGCCGTCGCCGGGACACCCCACCACGAGCCGATCGCCGTCGTGACCCACGACGTGATCATCCGGTGCCTGCTCGCCGCGATTTGCCCCGACCTCACTCCGCAGGTGGAGACGGGATCCTGGGCCGAGCTCACCAACGCGGGCGACGGCTGGTCCGTCGCATCCGTCGACAACACCGGGTGAGGACGGGCCTGGCCCGCGTCGCGCCCTCCGCGAGGCCGGTCCGCCGCCATCACCGCCGTCCTTCACGGCCGGATCACCTCACACGGGGATCACGGACGACGACCGGACCACGGGAACCACCGCTCGGCTCAGCCGGTCAGGACGTCCCCGGTCATCAGCGGTGAGGGATTCCAGCCGTTCAGGGCGCAGAGGGTCGGCGCGACGTCACCGAGCTTTCCCTCGCGCAGTGGGAGGCCGGCCCGGTCGATCCACAGCGGCACCGGGTTCGTGGTGTGCGCCGTGTTGGGGCTCCCGTCCGGCTCGATCATGACCTCGGAGTTGCCGTGATCGGCGGTCACGGCAAGCAGTCCGCCCACCGAGCGCACGGCGGCGCGGATGTCGCCCATGCACCGGTCGACCGCCTCGATGCCGGCGACCGCGGCCGGCACCACGCCGGTGTGCCCGACCATGTCGGCGTTGGCGAAGTTGACGATGATGAGCTCCGGAGCCTCGGCCGACCGGACTCCCTCCACCACGGCCGCGCCGACTCCCGCCGCGCTCATCTCCGGTGCCTCGTCGTAGGTGGCCACGTGCTGCGGCGACTGGATGAGGATGCGGTCCTCCCCGTCGAACGGCTCCTCACGCCCGCCGTTGAAGAAGTACGTGACATGCGCGTACTTCTCGGTCTCGGCGATGTGGAGCTGGCGGAGGCCCATGCCGCTGACGTGCTCGGCGAGCCCCTGCCGGACGTTCTCCGACTCGAAGGCGACGGGGAGAGCCCACTCGGCGCGATAGCGCGTCATGGTCGCCATGTGCGGCATGGGCCAGTCGGCTCCGCGGTCGAACCCGTCGAATGCCGGATCCGAAAGCGCCTGCGTCAGCTGGCGCGCACGGTCGGGCCGGAAGTTCCAGTAGATGACCGCGTCCCCCGGGCGGACGCGTCCTGAGGCCGGGTCTCCGATCACCCACGGCTCGATGAACTCGTCGGTGACGCCGCGATCGTAGCTCGCGCGGATGGCGGCAGCGGCTGTGTCGGCACGTTCCCCCTCGCCGTGAACCATGGCGTCGTAGGCTCGCCGGGTCCGGTCCCAGCGCTTGTCGCGGTCCATGGCCCAGTAGCGACCGCAGACCGTCGCGACGGTGACGCCGTCGGCCTCCAGCGCCTCGATGTATCCGAGCGCGTCGTCGGGGCGCGAGTCGCGACCGTCCGTGAGGGCGTGCACGTAGATCCGCTCGACGCCGCGCGCGCGGGCCATCGCGATCAGCGCGTCAAGATGACGCTGACTGGCGTGGACGCCTCCCCCGCCGATCAGCCCGACGAGGTGAAGGGCGTGGCCCGATGCCGCGTCCATCGCGTTCGTGAGGGCCGGGATCCCTTGGATGGAGCCGTCGGCGATCGCCTCGTCGATGCGGACCAGCATCTGCGCGACCCGGCGGCCGGCGCCGAGGTTCAGATGACCGACCTCGGAGTTGCCCATCTGGCCGTCCGGCAATCCGACCGGGAGACCGGAGGCGCTCAGGCGGGTGCCCGACCCCTCACGCGCGAGCGCGTCGAGATTGGGGGTCGAGGCCAGCGCGACGGCGTTCCCCGGCCCGGCGGGCGCGATGCCGAATCCGTCGATGACGACGAGGACGAGTGGGGAAGCCATGACGCTCCGTTCAGATGGCGATGTACGGGGTTCGGGACGGCGCGCCGCGCTCAGCCAGGCTCGGCGGCGCGGACGATGGCGGCGAACTTCGCCGGATCGAGGCTCGCGCCTCCGACCAGCCCGCCGTCGACGTCGGGCTGCGCGAAGAGCTCGGCGGCGTTGTCGGGGCTGACGCTCCCGCCGTAGAGGACGCGGAGGGCGTCACCGTCGAACCGCTCGGCGGCCACGGACCGCACGTGGGCACAGGCCTCCTGAGCCTGGTCCGGGGTGGCGACGCGCCCGGTCCCGATGGCCCAGATGGGCTCATAGGCGATGGCGATCGCGGCCTGCTCGTCCGGGGTGACGTGCGCGAGACCGGCACGGACCTGTCCGGTGAGCCAGTCGAGGGTCTCGCCGGCGTCACGCTGGTCCAGGGACTCGCCGCAGCACATGACGACGCGAAGGCCGGCGTCCAGAGCGGCACGGACCCGCGCCGCAACCTGGTCGTCGGTCTCGCCGGCGGCACGCCGCTCGGAATGGCCGACGAGCGTGCCCGTGGCACCGGTCGAGACGATCATGCCGGCACTGATCTCACCGGTGTGCGCACCGTCGGCGGCCTCGTGGACGGCCTGCGCCAGGACGCCGATGCCGCTTCCCTCCAGTGCGTCGGCCGCGGCCTGAAGGGCGATGTACGGCGGGCAGACGGCGACCTCGACCTCCGAGACGTCGGCCACGAGCGCCGCGAGCGCGCGGCAGTGGTCGGTGGCCTCGGCGGCCGTCTTGAACATCTTCCAGTTGCCGGCGACGATCGGTGTGCGAGTGCTCATGACTGTGAAAGGGCGGCGACGCCCGGGAGGGTGCGTCCCTCCAGCATCTCGAGCGATGCCCCGCCACCGGTGGAGACGTGGGTGAACTTGTCCTCGAGGCCGAACTGGGCGACGGCCGCCCCCGAGTCACCGCCACCGACGACGGTGGTGGCCGATGAGGCCGCCATGGCGTCGGCGACCGCGCGTGTGCCCGCCGCGAACGGCGGGATCTCAAACGCGCCCATCGGGCCGTTCCAGAAGACCGTGCCGGCCTCGGCGATCGCCTCGGCGTAGACGGCAGCCGTGCGCGGTCCGATGTCGACGCCCATGCCCCAGGCGGGGATCGCGTCGCTCGGAACGATCTCGCGACGGCTGTCCGCCTCGAACCTGTCGGCGATGAGGATGTCGATCGGAAGCTGCAGCGTGCAGTTGACGCGCGCGGCGTGATCCAGGAGGTCGCGGGCGAGCTTCTGCGTGTCCTCGTCCTCGTGGAGTGACTTGCCGACCGGGTCGCCGAGGGCGGCGAAGAATGTGAAGCACATCGCGCCGCCGATGAGGATGCGGTCCGTCACTCGGAGGAGCTGCTCGATGAGCGGCAGCTTGTCGGATACCTTGGAGCCGCCGAGGACCGCGACGAACGGGTGCTTCGGCTTCTCGAGGAGTCCGCCGATGAACGCGACCTCGCGGGCCAGGAGCAGGCCGGCGGTGGCCGGAAGGACGTGGGCGATGCCCTCCGTCGACGCGTGCGCCCGATGCGCGGCGCCGAAGGCGTCGTTGACGTACTGATCGAAGCCGGCGGCGAGTTCCTTGGCGAAGGCGGGGTCGTTCTTCTCCTCCTCCGCGTGGAACCGGAGGTTCTCCAGCAGGAGGACCTGGCCGGGCTCGAGGGCGTCGACCTTCGCGCGAACCGCGTCACCGACGCTGTCCGGGGCCAGCTCGATCGGGATGCCGAGAAGCTTGGAGAGCCGCCCGGCGACGGGTGCCAGGGAGAGCTCCGGCCGGACCTCACCCTTGGGACGACCGAGGTGACTGCACACCGCCACCGCGGCACCGGCGTCGAGGAGCGCCCGTATCGTCGGCACGGACGCCGTGATCCGTGTGTCGTCCGTGATCCGGTCGCCGTCCAGCGGGACGTTGAGGTCGGAGCGGACGAGGACCTTCGCGCCGGCCCAGTCGCGGCCGGCGCTCGTGATGTCGGTCAGGGCCATCGGTCAGCCGGCGAGCTTCTGGCAGAGCTCGACGACGCGGTTGGAGTAACCCCACTCGTTGTCGTACCAGGTGACGATCTTGACGAAGTTGCCGTTCACCATGGTGAGCTGGGAGTCGAAGATCGACGAGTGCGGGTCGCCCACGATGTCGGCGGAGACGATGGGGTCCTCCGTGTAGGCGAGCACGCCCTTCATCGGCCCTTCCGCGGCGGCCTTCATCGCGGCGTTGATCTCCTCCTTGGAGGTCTCACGGCCGACCTCGCAGGTGAGGTCCACGACCGAGCCGTCCGGGACGGGGACGCGCATCGCGATGCCGTCGAGGACGCCCTTGAGCTCCGGCATGACCTCGCCGATCGCCTTCGCGGCGCCGGTGGAGGTCGGGATGATGCTGAGCGCGGCGGCACGGGCCCGCCGGAGGTCCGAGTGCGGGAGGTCCAGGATGCGCTGGTCGTTGGTGTACGCGTGCGTGGTGGTCATGTAGCCGCGCTTGATGCCGACGAGATCGTGGATGACCTTGGCGACCGGCGAGAGGCAGTTGGTGGTGCACGAGGCGTTGGAGACGATGTCGTGCTTGTCCGGGTCGTACTGGTCGTCGTTGACGCCGAGGCAGACCGTGAGGTCGGGGTTCTTGGCGGGGGCGGAGATGACGACCTTCTTGACGCTGCCGCCGAGGTGGGCGGCCGCCTTGTCGCGCTCGGTGAAGAGGCCCGTGCTCTCGATCACGACGTCCACGCCGTGATCGGCCCACGGGATGTTGGCGGGGTCGCGCTCCGAGTGGACGACGACCTCGTTGCCGTCGACGATGATCGCGTTCTCCCCGACCTCCACCGTGCCGGGGTAGCGGCGGAATACCGAGTCGTATTTCAGGAGGTGCGCAAGTGTCGGTGCGTCGGTGATGTCGTTGATCGCGACGATGTCGACACCGTCGTTGGCGTCACGCGCTGCACGGAAGACGTTGCGACCGATGCGGCCGAACCCGTTGATTCCGACTCGAAGACCCATTCCAGCTCCTGTGTGAGTTCACGGATGTGGGGCCGAGCCTACCAACCGTCCGAGCCCGCTGGGACACTGGATCCATGGTCGCCCGCCCCCTGATCGCCGTGTCAATCGGCGCTTTCTTGCTCGGTGGATGCGGCGACGGCACATCGACCGAATCCACCGGCGGCACGGCGGAGCCCTCGTCGCCGACGACGATCACCGGGAGGGTGGCGTCGGTGACCGACGGCGACACGATCCGCGTCGGCACCGGAGGCGAGGACACCGAACGTGTCCGGCTGGTCGGGATCGACTCGCCGGAGACGAGGGACCCCGACACGGCCGCCCAGTGCTACGGCGCGGAGGCGACGCGGACCCTCGAGGGACTCCTCCCCGTCCGCACGCGGGTGCGTCTCCAGAGCGATCCGACACAGGACACGAGGGACCGATACGGACGCCTGCTCGCCTACGTGTACCGCCCCGGGGAGACGGTGTCCATCAACGAGATGCTCGTGTCGCGTGGCGCGGCGAAGGTCTACTTCTATCGCGGCACGCCGTTCGCGCAGCACTCCGCGTTCGTCGCCGCGGAGACGACGGCCCGCTCCGCGAGGCGCGGGCTCTGGGGAGTGTGCGTCGCCGGCGGATGACGGTGCGCGAGGCACGCGCGTCCTGTGCGGCTGGAGAGGGATCGGCGTCAGACGTAGCGCGGGTGCCACCGATCGCCGATCACGTTCCCGGGCGGGTAGGAGTGACCGTCCACATGGGGCTCGTCGCGATGTCGCAGTCGTTGCCCGTGTAGAGGTAGTCGTCGTATCCGGGGTCCAGCCGGATGTCCGACCAGTCGACGCCCTCGATGTTCAGCACGTCGTTCATCGAACCGGTGACGTGTCCCGTGCCGTCGTGGTGGGGTGCGCACTCGCGGACCGCACCGAAGAGGTGGGTCATCTCGTGCGCGAGGAGGTAAGTGCCTCCGTCCGGCCACCGGGCGGCAGCGCTGGGTGTGATGTCACAGGCGGTCTGCCAGAGGACGGCACCCTCGGGCGTCCAGGGCCCCTCGCCGATCCGGTAGCTGGTGGCGATGCCGCACGGATGGTTCGCCGGGGTTCCGGCGTTGATCCACACGACGTCGGCCACGACGCCGCTCGTCGCGCGGGAGGCGGCCTTCACGTCGGAGAGGACCGGACGCTGGTCGCCGGCGTTGTACTCCGCGGTCGTCTTGGGAAGACGGACGACGCGGACATCGATCCGGCCGGCTCCGTCCCGGATCCACCGGGGCTCGGCGCCGTTCGCCGACTGGCCACGGAACCACGCGGTCACCTCTCCGGCCTCCGCGCGGATGGCGGCGACGGCGCCGCCGGGCTCCTGCTGGTCGCTGGGGATGCCGAGCACCAGACGATAGGCCGGTCCGGTGTCGACGCCGGGCTGCGGCGTGGTGGGCGTGGCGGCGTCCGTCGACGACGGCGACGTCGCGGTCGGCACCGGGGTGACCGTCGACGACTTCGGTGGACGGGCTCCGCCTGAGGGGGCGGTCCTGTGGATGTTCTGCGCGTAGATCGTCGGGTAGCCCTTCACCCGGCCACACCCCGCGCCGCTCGTCTTCACCGTTCCCGTGGGGAGGATGAGTTTGGCGTACGTTCCCGCCCGGGGCGCGTACGTGAGACGCACACCGGAGTAGGACGCGTTGTGGGCATCGCTGAGGATCGCGGTCACCACGCGGTGCGATCCCACCTTCGTCGCGAACCACGGCAGCCGGCGCGCATCGACGCGGCGGTCGGTCGTCACCTCGATGCGAGGAAGCTTCGCGCGGCCCTGCGGCGTGCGCAGGAGAGCTCGGATGCGGCTCGCGCTCTGCGCGTGGGCCCCGACGATCGACTGTCCCCGTGCTGGGCGGTAGAAAAAGGACGCGCCGCCGTTCGTGTCGATCACGCTGTTGAAGCGCGGCCGGCCCGGGCAGGTGCCCCGGGACTGTGTCACGGCCCCGGACGACATCGACGCACCGTGGGCGTGGGAGTGGCCGTCACCCGTGTCGAACACGATGACGTCGCGGCCGGATCCGTGCGCCAGGCCGGCGGCCGATGCGACGGCGACCACGGCCGCGAGCGTTCCACCCCGTCGCATGATGCGACGCATCCGCGGGTGCCGCGACGGCCGTCCGGAGCCGTCGGACGGATACGCGGTCATGCGGGTGTCCTCGTCGGTGTGATCGTCACAGGCGTCCCTCCGTGGCATGTGATGTGACGTGTTTGAGCGGAGCGTCCG
>CAYOSM010000059.1:0-13545 GCA_964406645.1 uncultured Bifidobacteriaceae bacterium
GCTCCTACACGGTCCGGCCCGGCGACAACCTCGGATCGATCGCCGCCCGGTACGGCACCACCGCCTCCGCCATCGCCCGGGCCAATGGACTGTCGAACGCGAATGTGGTCGTTGCGGGCACGACCCTCGCGATCCCCGGGGGCACCGTGAGCTCGACGTCCTCCGGCACCCAGGTTCCCGTCACGGCGGCGACATCCGGCTGGGGCACCTATGCCGGCCGTGACCAGGTGGCCGCGATGATCGATCAGAGCGCCGCCACGTACGGCGTCGACCCCGCCCTCGTCCGGGCGATCGCCTGGCAGGAGAGCGGCTGGTGGCAGGGCGCGCGCTCGAGCGCCGGTGCGGTCGGGGTCATGCAGCTCATGCCGGACACCGCGAGCTGGCTCGGACCGTCGGTCGTCGGACGGACGCTCGATCCCACGAACACGAAGGACAACATCGACGGCGGCGCGGCCTACCTCGCCTATCTCATCCGTCGCACCTCAACCCGTGACCTCGCCGTCGCGAGCTACTACCAGGGCCTCGGCTCGGTCAGCTCGCGCGGCCTCTACGAGGACACGAAGGCGTACGTCGGGTCGGTGAACACGCACTACGGCGTGCGGTAGCGGAGGGCCTCCACGGTCGGCGCGCCCACGGGCCGCCGACCGCCTCCGTCAGGAAGCTGGGATACTCGCCCCATGAGCGATCTCCCGTTTGACCTCGAACTCTCGGGCGGCACGATGGATGAGATCGTGGCGCAGGCCGAGGCCGCCGACGCGGCCGGCTTCGCACGGCTCTGGGCGCCGGAGCTCTACCGCTCCTCGACCATCCCGCTCGCTCTGGCAGGGGCCGCCACCCGGCATATCGAGCTCGCGACGGGCATCGCCCTCGCCTTCACCCGCAGCCCCTTCGTCCTCTCCCTCGAGGCGCTCGATCTGGACGACATCTCGGGTGGGCGCACGGTCATCGGACTGGGCGCCGGGGTGAAGCGCCTCAACGAGGACTGGCACGCGGTCCCGCAATACGACCCGCCGGTGACGCGCATGCGCGAGACGATCGCCGCCATCCGGGAGATCATCGCCTCCATGGCCGAGGGGCGCGACGCCCAGACCACCGGGACGCAGGTGTCGGTGCGGGTGGTCGGCTTCCGCCGGCCGGTCTCCGCGGTGCGGAGCCGTATCCCGATCTGGCTGGCGGCCGTACTTCCAGGGATGGCCGGACTCGCGGGCGAGGTCTCGGACGGCTTCCTGGACCACCCCGCGACGTCACTGGACTGGCTGGACGGCCAGCTCCGGCCGGCCATCGAGCGCGGGGCGGAGCGGGCGGACCGGGAGGCGCCGCCGATCTGCGGAGCCGTGATCGTCGCGCGTGACGACGCGGACCCGGAGCGCGCTCGCGAGGCCGCCGCCCTCAGCATCGGCTTCTACGCCACCGTCCGCACCTACGAGCGGATGTTCGTCGACCATGGATTCGGCGACCGCCTCGGACCGATCCGGCGCGCCTTCCTCGCAAAGGACCGCCAGGCGCTGGCCGACGTCGTCGGCTCCGACATGGTCGGCACCTTCGCGGCGGCCGGGACGCTGGCCGACGTGCGTGCCGCGGTCGACCGCTATCGCGGCCATGTGGACCGGATGTGGCTGGTCTCGCCGCACCATCACCAGGACGCGGAGGACACGCGGCGATGGCAGCGGGAGATCATCTCCGCGTTCGGTCGCGCGTGACCGACCCCCTCGCCGACTATCGCGAGAAGCGCGACTTCGCCCGCACCCCGGAGCCCGCCGCCGGGGAACCGTCGTCCGAGGGGACCGAGCCGCGCTTCGTGATCCAGCGCCACGCCGCCCGGGCGCTTCATTTCGACCTGCGCCTCGAGCATGAGGGACGTCTGCTCTCGTGGGCCGTGCCCAAGGGACCGCCGCTCCACGGGGATGTGAAGCGGCTCGCCGTGCGCACCGAGGACCATCCGGTCGAGTACCTCGGCTTCTCCGGGGAGATCCCCGAGGGGGAGTACGGCGCCGGACGCATGACGATCTGGGACGCGGGCACGTATCGCCCCATCCTGATCGGCGACGACGAGATCAAGGTGGTCCTCGACGGCTCCGTCGTCTCGGCGGAGTACCACCTCGTGCGGACCCGGAGGGGCGAGAACGGCCGGGACTGGCTGATCTTCCTGGCGAAGGGTTCACGCGGGGCGGGAGAGGACCCCACGCGCCGGTTCCGCGAGATGCGGCCAATGCTGGCCACGCCGGCCGACGCGCCGTTCGACGACGAGGACTGGTCGTTCGAGGTGAAGTGGGACGGCTACCGGGCCCTCGCCCTCGTCACGTCCGAGGGGACGGAGCTCCGGAGCCGCACGGGGCGCGATCTCACCCCGCGGTTCCCGGCGCTCGCCGACCTGCGCCACGACGTGGACTGCCAGGAGGTCGTCCTCGACGGGGAGGTCGTCGTGCTGGACGACCAGGGACGCGCCGTCTTCCAGGACCTGCAGTCCGGACGGGGGACCGCGACCTACGTGGTGTTCGACGTCCTCGCCGTCGACGGCCGGTGGATCGAGGACCGCCCGTACTCCGAGCGGCGGGCCACGCTCCGTCGTGTGGTGCCCGTCCCGTCCGCGCGGCTGATGGTGTCGGACGACGTCGTGGGGCGGGGCACGACCCTCTACTCGGCGGCGACGGGGATCGGAGCCGAGGGGATCGTCGCCAAGCGGCGGTCCAGCCCGTACCGTCCTGGGAGCCGCACCCGCGACTGGCTGAAGATCAAGCACCGCGCGGAGACCGATGCGGTGATCTGCGGCTACACGCCGGGAGAGGGATCGCGGCGCGCCACGTTCGGTGCGCTCGTGCTCGGAGAGGAGCGGGACGGCGGGCTCGTCCCCGTCGGACGGGTGGGGTCCGGGTTCACGGACGCGTCGTCCCGCGCGATCCGGCGTTCCCTCGATCGCCTGGTGACCGAGGAGCCGCCGTTCGGCGACATCCCATCGGAGGTGGCCGGCACCGTGTGGGTGGAACCGCGCCTACGCTGCCGGGTCGCCTTCACCGAGAGGAGCGTGGACGGCATGCTCCGCCATCCGGTCTTCCTGGGTCTCTCCGAGCACGAGCCGTCGGGTGCCGTGCCGCGCGTGATCGACGCGGAGGCTGACGAACTCCGCCTCCGGAACGGGGATCGCGAGGTGCGCCTCACCAACCTCCAGAAGCCGTTCTGGGCATCGCCGCGGATCACCAAGGGCGATCTGCTCGACCACTACGCGCGCATGGCGTCCGTCCTCCTGCCGCATGTGGCCGGCCGGCCGATGGTCCTGAAGCGCTATCCGAACGGCTGGGATCATCCGTTCTTCTTCCAGCATGAAATCCCGAGCGGGGCACCGGAGTGGCTCACCACCGCCACGCTCCCGAAGTCCGACGACGAGATCACCTACGCGGTCCTGGGGAATCCGCTGAGCCTCCTCTGGATGGTCAACCTCGGCTGCATCGACCTCAATCCCTGGCACGCGCGGGCGGAGACGCCCGGCCTCGCCGACTATGTGCTCTTCGACCTCGATCCGGCGGAGGGACTGCCGTTCTCCGCAATCGCGGACCTGGCGCTGGCCATCCGGGCCGAGCTTGACGGCATCGGTCTGCGCTCGCACTGCAAGACGTCCGGTTCACGCGGCATCCACGTCATGGTGCCCGTGACCCCCACGCCACACGAGGCCGTGCGGCTGTTCGCGGGGGTCGTCGCGCGGCGCATCGTCGCGGCGCGGCCGTCCGACGCCACCATCGAGACGGCGATCGCCCGGCGGGGGCGCAGGATCTACATCGACGCCAACCAGAACGGCTACGGGAAGACGATCGCCGCCGTCTACTCGGTGCGTCCGGTGGCGGCCGCCACGGTGTCCACGCCGGTCACCTGGGAGGAGATCGAGGACGGTGTCGACCCTGTGGGCTTCACCATCGAAACCGTCGGGGAGAGGGTCATGCGCATGGGCGATCTCTTCTCCGGCATGCTCGATCGCGACCAGGATCTCTCCGTCGCCGTGGAGCGTCTCGGATGAGCGCCCGTCGTCGGTGGAGTGTTGTGGCCGCGGTTGCGGCACTGTCGATGCTCATGGCCGGATGCGGTGACCCGGATCCCGAGGGGCCGGGATCGGAGAGCGGTCAGTACGCCGGGCGGGGTGACGCCCTCGGCGCCCTCGTGGACTTCAACGCGTCCGATGGGGTCGTGGGCCGGCTGAACGTCGTCATGGACCGCGACGACATCGACGGGACGGTGGCCGTGGCCGCGATCGTGAACCGCTCCGATCGGCTGGTTCCGATCCCCACCTTCACGGCCCACCGGCTGAACGGGGAGTCGGCCGTCCTCGCCAGGGCCGACCAGGACGCGCGATTCGCCTCGGCGGACGTTCCCGGCGCGGGGTCGTACGTCCCGGCGGCGGGTGCGCTCACCGTCTATCTCGTGATGCCCGGCACCCAGCGCGACGTGGTGCGGATCGGGATGCGCGTCGGAATCGAGACCGAGACCACGCTCGAACCGCAGCGCGCCGACGGGGAGAAGCGGGTCTCCGGAAGGTAAAGAAGCCTGAGGTGCGCGGAGGGCGTGCGACGGCCAGGTGTCAGGCACCAGGCCGTCGCACCTGACGAGGGCATCACGAAATTCCTGCTCACGGGGACATTCTCTTGGCGACGGGGATGCGCAGCGACGGCCAGGTGTCAGGCACCAGGCCGTCGCTCCCGGAAAAGGGCGTCCGCCGAATGCCGGTGAGCGCGGTCGTCCGGGGCCATCCCATCCCGTCAGAGTGGTTCGACGTCGGCAGCGTCGCCGACGCGAGGACGCTAGGCCGGCTCGCTCTCCGCGGTCGTCTCGGGCGCCGCGCCATCACGCGGGCGGACGTGTCCGTTGGCGACGTACCAGTCGTAGGTGCGTCGCAGCGTGTCCTCGATCGCCGTGTAGCGGAGCCCGAGGTCACTGGTCGCGCGCGATCCGTCGTAGGCGTGTCCGTGGAGGAGCGTGCGCATCATCTCGGTGCAGAGCGGCGCGCGGCGACGGCGGATGCGCCCGACGGTCCCGGTCACCGACGCCAGCGCGGTCGCGGCGCGGGCCGGGATGACGCGCGGCGGGTCGGTGATCCCGGCCACGCTGCCCATCAGCTCGACGGCCTCCCGCACCGTCAGGGTCGCCCCCGACAGGATGTACCGCTCTCCCGGGACGCCGTTCGTCTCCGCGAGGAGGTGACCCTCCGCACAGTCGTCGATATCCACCACGCTCATCTGGGAGTCGATGAGTGCCTTCAGCGTGCCGTTGAGGTACCCGATGAGGAGCTTGGCGGTTCCGCGCACGCGGCCCGGGCCCTGGACGCTGGCGGGGTTGACGCAGATGAGCTCGACGCCCCGGCGGTCGGCCGTCTCGAGGGCGACGATCTCCGCCTCCCACTTGGACCGCTCGTAGTGGGAGAGGAACTCGCCGCGGTGCGGGGTGGTCTCGTCGGCGTGGACGCCGGTGGCCTCGCCGATCGTCGCGGCGGACGACGTGTAGACGATGCGACGCACGCCCGCATCGGCGGCGGCGTCGACCACGGCGCGCGTGCCGTCGACGTTCATGGAATAGAGGGGCGAGGGGTCCGGCAGGCAGAACGCGTTGGCCCCGGCGACGTGGTAGACGACGTCCGCGCCCTCGAACGCCGTGCGCAGCGACGGCCGGTCGAGGATGTCGCCGCGCACCGGTTCGGCACCGCGCTCACGCAGCGTGGCCTCGCCCTCGGGCGTCCGCGTGAGGGCCCGGACCCTGCTGCCGCGTGCGACCAGCCGGTCCAGGATGGCCGAGCCGACGAAGCCGGTGGCGCCGGTGATGAGGACGTCGTCAGCCACCCGAGGGTGACTTCTTCCCGAGCTGGATGCGCGCTTCCGTCCCCGAGAGCAGGCGTCCGATGTTGGCGCGGTGGCGCACCAGGATCAGGAGTGACATCACTCCCGCCAGCACCACGTACTGCCAGGGGTAGCCGAGAAGCCACGCGAGCGGCGTGAAGACGAGGGCCGTGACGATCGCCGCGAGGGACGTGATGCGGGAGACGGCGACGACGAGGAGCCAGGTCGGGAGGAGGATCAGGGCAGCCAGTGGCAGGAGCCCGATGACGACGCCCCCTGCGGCGGCGACCCCCTTGCCTCCCTTGAAGTGCATCCAGACGGGGAAGATGGCACCGACCATCACCGCGGCGCCGGCCGCGATGGGCCACGGGTCATCGAGGAGCAGGCGTCCGATGACCGCTCCGGCCGCGCCCTTACCGATGTCGAGCGCCATGGTGAGGACACCCCACTTGCGGCCGAGCTCGCGGAAGGCGTTGGCCGCGCCGATGTTTCCGCTCCCGACGGCCCGGAGATCCACGCCGCGCATCCGGCCGATGAGGTATCCGAACGGGATCGACCCCAGGAGGTATGCCGCCACCAGGGCGATGGCGAGCTTCACAGGCGCTCCAGCGTCTTCGTCCCGGCCGGCTTGCCGCTGAAGAGGCGACGACGTGCCATGGCGAAGTAGTAGGCCCCGGAGAGGATGGTGAGGAAGAGCGCGATGTAGAGGAGGATGTCCTCCACGAGCTGCGGCCCTCCCGGCGCGATGATCCAGGCGATCGCGAGGCTCTGGCTGGTCATCTTCCATCGGCCCAGGTTGCCGGCCGGGATGATGAGGTCCTCGGCGGCGGCGATCAGTCGAAGCCCGGTGACGGCGAACTCGCGCGAGATGATGATGATCGCGGCCCAGGCCGTCATCTCGTCGATCTCGATGAGTGCGACGAGGGCGGCGCTGATGAGGAGCTTGTCGGCCAGGCTGTCGAGGAACGAGCCGAGAACGGTCACCTGCCCCAGCGAGCGGGCCATGCGGCCGTCGACCCAGTCCGTGAGGACGGCGCCGACGAAGACACCGAAGGCCCACCACCGGCCGCCCGGAATCCGGTCGGGATCCATGAGGAGGAGAACCATCAGGCCCGGAATCGCGATCACGCGGAGCCATGTCACCGCAAGCGGCGCGTTCAGGAGCGGGCTGGACACGCCCTGATGATACGTGCCCGGCACGACCTCACCCCGGGCGATCCGTCACCGGTTCCCGGGGCGCGCTCCGAGGACGTCGGTGCAGCGTGGCTCCGGGCCATCGTCCGCTCGGCGAACGGGACCGAGGTGCCTGGCACCTGAGTCCCGTCACGATCGGCACAAGGTGTGAAATGTGCCTGCATTCGCCGCCGGCGCCGGTGGCATTCCTGCCCCACACTCCCGAATCACGGGGTCCAGGTGCCTGGCACCTCGGTCCCGTTGACGTCCTCCGGCAACGGCCCCGATCGCATCCGGTACGGATCGGCGTCCGGTGGTGACTACACTCCGCCGGGTATTCGGTCATGGCGAGGTCGGAGGGCGTGTGGTGGTCAATCGGATCTCCGTGGTTCAGGACGCATTCGACCGCGCCGTCTCCGCCGGTCGCCTGCAGGAGGCGTCCGACCTCATCCAGCGGCTGGCGATGCGCGAGACGGAGCCGCTCGTGCCCATCACCGCCCAGCGGATGCGGGGGCAGCTGGCCCTCGCGAAGGACGAGGCGCCCGAGGCGGTGGCCGCCCTCGAACGGGCGGTGGCCGGTGCACGCGATCTGGGACGCACCGACCTGCTCGCGAGCGGATGGCTGACCGATCTCGGGCTGGCCCGCTTCCGGGCCGGCGATCTGCCCGGCGCACGCAGCGTTCTGGACGAGGCCGCCGGTCTCTCGGACCGCATCCGCGGCGCCGACTGGGCCACCGTGCGCGCACTCCGTCTCCTGGCACGGGTCGCGACCGACCAGGGTGACGCCGCGCACGCCGCCGACGTCCTCGCACAGGCGGTGACCGCCGCCGCCGGCGCACGCCCCGTCGATCCGGACGTGACCGCTTCCATCCGGCGCGAATGGGCGACGGCCCTCACGTCAGCCGGACGTCCGGGTGACGCGAAGGAGGTCGCCGCCGGAGGCGCGCCGCCGCTCGAGGGCGCCCAGAACCCCCAGGTGATGGAGCTCACGCCCGAGCAGCGCCGGGCCGAGTTCGACTCCGCGATGGCCGAGCTCGACGAACTCGTCGGACTGACGGACGTGAAGGAGGAGATCCGCAAGCTCTCGGACCTGATCACCGTCCAAGAGCGGAGGAAGGCCGACGGGAAGAAGGTCCCCGAGGTCGGCCTCCACCTGGTCTTCATCGGTCCCCCGGGCACCGGCAAGACCACCGTCGCCCGCCTCATGGGCCGCATCTTCCAGGGCCTCGGCGTGCTCGCGTCGGGACACCTCATCGAGACTGACCGCGCCGGCATCGTCGCCGGATTCGTGGGGCAGACGGCGATGAAGGTCGACGAGAAGGTGAACGAGGCACTCGACGGCGTCCTCTTCATCGACGAGGCGTACACGCTGAAGGGCGCGGGTGAGAACGACTTCGGCCAGGAGGCGATCGCGGCCCTGTTGAAGCGGATGGAGGACAACCGCGACCGTCTTGCGGTCATCCTCGCGGGGTACGACGTACCGATGGCGGGTCTTCTCGACAGCAATCCGGGTCTGCGCAGCCGCTTCTCGCAGATCCTCCAGTTCCCGTCGTACACGGCTCAGGAACTGGCCGCGATCTTCCGTTCCATGATCGCGAAGTACGACTACGCCCTGTCCGCCGCCGGGGCCTCACGCCTCGACGAGGTGACCGCGACGATGGTCGCCAGCGCCGGGCCGACGTTCGGAAACGCGCGCGAGGTCCGCAACCTCTTCGAGGACGCCATCCGTCTCCACGCCGGCCGGGCGGCGGACGATCCGGCTGCCGACCTCTCCACCCTGGAACCCGGCGACCTCGTGTGGCCGTCGCCCGCCAGCCCCGAGGCGGCGGCCATCGCACGCCGGCAGGCGGCCGAATCCGGCGCACCCTCGTCGGACCCGGCGAACGGTCGCACCGCCACCGCCTGAGCACCGTGCGGTGAGAAGGGACCGCGCGGGGCGCGTCGAACGAATCCCGCGATGCCACCTGACGCCCACACCCTTGCCGAGCGGCTCCGCCGTGAGTACGAGTCCTTCAGCCCGGCGCAGCAGGCGCTCGCCCGGTACCTCGTGGATCACATCGCCGAGCTGCCCCTCCTGTCCGCACACGAGATCGCCCACGCGGCGCACTGCAGTCCCGCGACGGTGGTGCGGTTCGCCCAGGCACTGGGCTACACCGGGTATCCGGAACTCCAGCGCACCGTCCGGGCCGCACAGCGTCCGGCGCTCCCGCCGCGCCGTGCCGGCCAGCTCGGTCTCTTCACCGGTGGCGACGGCATCAAGAACCTCTTCGCCGCGGACCACCTCGCGCTCGACGACGCCCTCTCGCGTCTCGGTACCGACGGCATCGCACCGCTCGCCGCGGCGCTGGCCGGCCGCAGCCCGATCGTGATCGCCGGTGAGGGACACGCCCGTCCGATCGTCGCACTCCTGGAGGAGCGCATCGAACGCTCGGGACGTCCGGTCGTGGTGATCGAGAGCCTCGAGCCGCGCTTCCGCGCGCGTCTCGCCTCCCTCGAGCGGAACGCCGGCGTGCTCGCCGTGGCCGTGGGCCGCGAGATCGCCGTCGCCGACGCCGCCCTCGAAGCCGCACACACCCTTCAGATCCCCGGCGTTTCGCTGGTCGACTCCAGCCTGTCGCCCATCGCTCGCGCGGGCGAATCCCTCGTGGTGCCCGCCGACGAGCGGGGAGGGGGAGCACCGGGTCTCGTGGCGTTCGTCGCCGTGGCCCAGGCGCTGGCCGACGCGATGGCGCCGTCCGCTCCGGCGCGCACACTCAGCGCGGTCGAGCCGGAGGTCGCCGCGGGCTAGGTCCGCACGTCGGACGTCTCCTCGAGGGGGCATCCGTCTGTTGGACAGGTCACGTCCGTCCGGCGTCTCCGCGCCGAGGTGTCGCATCGGCATCTTGCGCCCGACAACGGGATCCTGCATCTCCCCGGGTGATCGGTCCGCTCACCCGGTCATCCACGGCGTTCGCCCCGGGGGGACTATCCCTCGGCGGTGCCCGCCACGACGAGGTCGACGGTGCCCGCCGAGATGGAGGCGCCGCGCACGTCGACGCGGACCACCTCGCCCGGCGACGCCATGCCGGCTGCCCGGGCCTCGACGCCGACGGATGTCAGTTGGACGAGAATGTCGTGGTCGTTCGCGTCGATGACGGTGGCGTCCATCGTCTCACCGACACGGGTGCTGAGGACGGCGGCCTCGACGGCGTCGACCGAGGCCCGCTCCACGGCGCCGGCGCGACGATCCGCGGCCGCCATGATGTCGGGCAGGTCCGGCAGCGCACCGACCACCCAGTCCGGTACGGGCCGACCGTGGTGCAGGTGGTCGCAGGTGACGAGGCCGAAGCGGTCCACCAGACGACGGAGCGGCGCCGTGACATGGGCGTACGGCGTGGCGAGCGCGGCGTGGACCGGGGCCTGCGCGCCGCGCGTCGACGTATCGAGCACGGTGTAGCCCGCACCGCGGAAGAGCCGCGCCGCGCGGTGGACGAAGGCCAGGTGGCGCGGGTCGGCACGATCGAGGGTGCGGAGCATCTCCCCGTACGCGCGGTCCTCCGGCCAGTCGATGCCGAGCGCCGTCGCGACCGCCCGTACACCCGCGAGCGCGCGGGAATCGGCGGGAGGCATCGTCCGCAGGATCCCGATGCCCGCCGTCGCCATGATCCGCGCGGCCACGATCCCGGTGAGCAGTGAGATCTGTGCGTTCCAGTCCTCCGCCGGCAGCGGCGGGACGAAGCGGACGCTCCAGCCGCTGGGGACGCGGACGACCTCCTGATCGGGAAGCGCGAGGCTGGCCCCGCCCCGGGCGCTCTCGAGCTCGATGCGAAGGAGCCCGATCTCCCGCAGGAGCGTGAGCTGGGCATCGGCGGTCCCGCCCTCGAGCTCGTGGTGGACCGACGCATAGTCCATGCGTGCCCTGCTGGTGACGGTGCGACGCTCGAGTCCGAAGTCGGCGATCTCGCCGGTGGCGTCGAGACGGATGTCCCAGACGAACGCCGCACGGGGCACACCCGGGAGGAGACTCGCGGCCCCCTCGCTGAGGGCCGGGGGATGGAGCGGGGTCCGCAGGTCCGGGGAGTACACGGTCACCCCGCGCGAGCGGGCCTCGGCATCCGTTGCGCCTCCGGGAGCGACGAAGGCCGGAAGGTCGGCGATGGCGTACCGGACTCGGAATCCCGAGCCGTCGCGCGACAGACTCATGGCCTGGTCGAGATCGCGGCTCCCCGGCGGGTCCAGCGTGAAGAAGGGCGCGTCCTCGGCCGGCGGGGCGTCCCGCGGCCCCCGGCGCGCGGCGGCCTGCGCTTCCGTCAGCACGGCCTCGGGAAAGCCGGCGGGGACGCCGATCTCGGCGCGGATCGCCGCGAAACGCGCCGAGAGGGACGATCCGGGTGCATCGCCGGTGAGATGCCTCCGCGTATGCATCGGATGAGCCTAGCCACGGATCTCGCGGCGTGGTGGCCTCCGGCGTCCGTCACCGATGTGCGTGGCGCCCCGTACTCGCTACCGGAGCCGTACGACCGGTCATCTCGCAACGTCACACCACCTGCCTCGCGGCACGCGGCGATGCCCCGAATCCACGGCGTGAGCTCGACGCCCTCGTGCGCGATCCCGTGGAATCACCGATCCGGTCCCAGTCCGCGGGCGGACGTCCGGAACCGCCGGCGAGCGGCCCCGGGTCGCCGACGGCGGTACTATTCAGACGTTCGATCGGTCGACCGACGGGAGCACAGCTTGACGCAGGAGCAAACGCCGAACGGGCGCGTCGGCACGATGCGCGCGAAGGCGGGTCTCGCCCAGATGCTGAAGGGCGGGGTCATCATGGATGTCACCACGGCGGAACAGGCGCGCATCGCCGAGGACGCCGGAGCCTGTGCCGTCATGGCGCTGGAGCGCATCCCCGCCGACATCCGCGCCGCCGGCGGGGTCGCCCGCATGAGCGATCCGTCGGTCATCCAGGAGATCCAGGAGGCCGTGTCCATCCCGGTCATGGCGAAGTGCCGCATCGGCCACTTCGTCGAGGCGCAGATCCTCCAGTCGCTCGAGATCGACTACATCGACGAGAGCGAGGTCCTCACTCCCGCCGACGAGTTCAACCACGTCGACAAGCACCGCTTCACCGTCCCGTTCGTCTGCGGCGCGACCGACCTGGGCGAGGCTCTGCGGCGCATCGCCGAGGGCGCGGCCATGATCCGCACCAAGGGCGAGGCCGGCACCGGCAACGTCGTCGAGGCCGTCCGCCACATGCGCACCATCCGTTCCGAGATCGGTCGCCTGGGGGCGCTGCGCGAGGACGAGCTCTACGTCGCCGCGAAGGAGCTCCGCGCTCCCTACGAGCTGGTCCGCGAGGTCGCCGCCGACGGACGCCTGCCCGTCGTCAACTTCTCGGCCGGAGGCGTCGCCACCCCGGCGGACGCCGCGCTCATGATGCAGCTCGGGGCCGACGGCGTCTTCGTCGGAAGCGGCATCTACAAGAGCGCCGACCCGGCGCCGCGGGCTCGGGCCATCGTGGAGGCCGTCACCCACTTCGAGGACCCCGACGTCCTCGCCCGCGTCTCGACCAAGCTGGGCGAGGCGATGGTCGGCATCGGCATGGAGTCCCTGAGCGAGGATCAGCTGCTTCACACGCGGGGTTCGTGAGCGATCTCCTCATCGGAGTGCTCGCCCTCCAGGGCGCGTTCGTCGAGCATGAGGACGCTCTCGCACCCCTGGGGGTGACGACCCGTCAGATCCGCACCGTCGCCGAGATGGAGGGGATCGACGGGCTCGTGATCCCGGGCGGCGAGAGCACGACCATCGGTCTCATCGGTGGTGACAGCGGTCTGCTCGACGCCATCCGCGACGCGGTGGGCGCCGGGCTCCCGGTGTTCGGGACCTGCGCCGGCATGATCATGCTCGCCCGCGCCACCACCGGCGGACGTCAGCCCCTCGTCGGCGGGCTCGACATCGTCGTGACGCGCAATGCATTCGGACGCCAGGTGGCGTCGTTCGAGGCGGACGTCGCCATGCCGTCCGTAGGGGAGGATCCGTTCCCCGGCGTCTTCATCCGCGCTCCGTGGATCGAGGAGCACGGCCTCGACGTGGAGATACTCGCCGAGGTACGGGGCCACCCGGTGGCCGCCCGCCACGGGAGCATGCTCGTCACGGCGTTCCATCCGGAGCTCACCGAGGACCGCCGGGTGCACCGACTCTTTGTCGATATGGTGCGGGGAGACGGCACAGGCAGCCAGGCGAAGCCGACAGTGGGAGGTGGAATACGTGTCAGGCCACAGTAAATGGGCCACCATCAAGCGTAAGAAGGGGGCCGCGGACGCAAAGCGCGGGCAGCTCTTCTCCAAGTTGTCGCGGGCGATCATCGTCGCGGCGAAGGAAGGTGGACCGGACCCGGCGTCCAACGCCACCCTGGCCAACGCCATCCAGAAGGCGCGCGACGCGTCCATGCCCAAGGACAACATCGAGCGCGCCATCCAGCGCGGCGCCGGCGGCGGCGACGGTGAGTCCTACGAGGCCGTCCTCTACGAGGGCTACGGCCCCGCGGGTGTGGCCATCATCTGCAACATCCTCACGGACAACCGCAATC
>CAYOSM010000060.1:0-13264 GCA_964406645.1 uncultured Bifidobacteriaceae bacterium
TCCTTCCAGTGCGTGATGGCGAAGAGGAACGCCATCCAGCAGCTGAGGACGGTCACGATGAGGGCGACGATCCAGTCGGTGTGGTCGCTGCGCGAGGTGGCCGCCACCACCGTCTCGACGCCGACGGCGATTCCCAGGACACCGAAGAGGATGAACCCCATCCAGTTGGCCCACCCGGTGGGCGTGACCTTCGAGAGGCCCGTCTCCTCGACGACCGGCTCGTAGTTGCGCCGCCGGCTCGCCTTTTTCTTGGTGTTCTTTCCCGTCGCCATGAGGGGACGACGATAGCAGCCGCCCCCGGATAGGGTGGCGTCATGGACCTTGGCATCGAGGGGAAGAGGGCGCTCGTCACGGGCGCGAGTCGCGGGCTCGGCCGGGCGATCGCCGAGGAACTCGTCGCCGAGGGGTGCCGCGTCGTCATCAGCGCCCGCGGCGGTGAGCGGCTCAGCGCCACCGCGGAGGAGATCGGCGCGGTGGGGATTCCGGCGGACATGGCCGAGCCCCACGGTCCGGCCCGGCTCGTGGAGCGGGCGATCGCGGCGCTCGGAGGCCTGGACATCGTCATCGCGAACGCCGGCGGACCGGCGACCGGCCCCCTGACCGACGCATCGGAGGCCGACCTCGACGAGGCCATCCAGAAGAACCTGCTGGGCACGATCCGGCTGATCCGTACCGCGCTGCCGGGAATGCGCGAACGTCGGTGGGGGCGGATCGTCACGATCACCAGCCGCACGGTGCGCGAGGCGGTCGACGGCCTGGCGCTCTCGAACGTCGCGCGGGCCGGTGTGGCGGGCGCCGTGAGGACCCTCGCCCGCGAACTCGCCTCGGAGAACGTCCTGATCAACAACGTCATGCCCGGGTCGGTGCGCACCGACCGTCTCATCGAGATCTACGGGAGCGACGAGGCGATCGATGAGCGCGGCGCGGCCACGCCCATGGGGCGCGTCGGCGAGCCGCGTGAGCTCGCGGCCTCCGTCGCCTTCCTCGTGAGCGACCGGGCGTCCTACATAACCGGCGTCTCCCTGCTCGTGGACGGCGGCGAGGGGAACGTCATCGCCTGACACCCGCTGGCGCCGGGCCGGGCGGCGAATAACCGCGCGCGACTACGCGCTCGTGGACTCCGACGCGACGTCGTCGCTGACGCGGCCACCCTCGATTTCGCGCACGAGGTTCGCGTACTCCAGGAGGTGGCGGTCCGGCATGAACGCCCGCGCGATCCGGGTGTGCGCCGCATCGCCCAGACTCCGCGCGAGATCGGGATCCGCGAGGACGCGGCTGAGAAGCTGACCGAATCTGGCGATGTCGTCGGGGTTCCCGAGCAAGAGGCCGTCGCGTTCGTCGGCGATGAGCTCGCGGATCCCGCCGATGCCGCTCGCGACGACCGGGCGCCTCTTCCACATCGCCTCGGCCACGGTGAGGCTGAATCCCTCGGTCCTGCTCTTCTGGGTGACGACGTCCGCGGCGGTCTGGAGCGCGTTCACGATGTGCCCGGTCACGTCCGCGTCGTCGGCCGGCAGCGTGATCAGGTGGACGCGTGAGCGCTTGCCGTTGGGAAGGGCGTCGCGGATCTCGACGCACCGGTCGAGGACCGCGCGGGTCTCCGCGGCGTCGGCGATCGGATCGTGCGCGCCGCACAGAAGGAGATGGACGTCGTCCGACATGGCCGTGTGATCGGCGAATCCCCGCAGCACACCCGCCATGTCCGACCGCTGGTCCCAGCCGCCGATCTGGACCAGGAGGCGTGCGTCCGCGGGAATCCGGGAGTCGCCCAGGAGGTCGAGGCGGGGGAGGGGACGGACGCCGTCGATGCTGGACCTGTAGGTGCCGGAGGCGTCGCGGTCCCCGTCCAGGATTCCCGCACGCGTGAGCGTCCCACGCGCCTCCTGCGGTGTCAGCGCCAGATTGCGGGTCGCGCACGGGTCGATGCCCGGGTTGACGACGGTGATCCGGCACGGCGGCGGGAGCGGGGGGATGAACGTGGAGCGGTACGCGACGAGGCGGTTGGCCTCGCGGACGAACGGCTCCAGGAAAGCCCAGGCGCGTGCCGTGAACACGGTCTGCGAATCGGCGCCCGCGTGGCAGCGCCAGATGACACGGCCGCCGGCCCTCCGGATGAGCGGGATCAGGCCGGCCGTACCGGGATCGTGCAGGAAGAACACGTCCTGCTTCGTGATGTCGTCGGACATCGCCGCGAAGTTCTGGCGGATCGTCTCGGCGTAGATGTGGTGCTCCGCCTCGCCGAGCGGTCCGTCGTCGCCGGGGAGCCCGTACAGGAGATCGCGGAGGCGCCGGATGATCGTGGCGAACGGCTCGGTCGTCCGCATCGACTTCCACTGGACCGTGAGCCCGGCGCCCGCGCAGTAGCCAAGGATTCCGCGCACCATCTCGCCGAGGGCGCCGGCCGGCGGCGTCTCGGTGACGTTGACGACCCTGCCCGCGCCGAAGAAGGCGCGCATGTGGCGCGCGATGGACTGCAGCGCCGCGGAGCGCTCGTCACCGATGATCGGCGTGAGAAGCGCGGGATCGCGGCTTTCGAGGACGACGTCGTTCACGGGCAGCGGTCGGCGCTACGGCCGACGGAGGGCGGATGCTTCCCGCATCGATCCCGGGTGGTGCCCGGGCTCCCCGTCCGTGGGGCGCATTGTGGGTGCGTCAGCTCTTGTTGACGGCGTACGACTTGAGCATGTCCTCTGCGGCCTCGGGACTCTCGTCGTAGTACGTCCGGTTGATCTCCTTGAACATCTCCCACTGGGCGGGTACGTCGTCCTCAGACATGGTCGCGTCCACCGGGCAGGCCTCGACGCAGGCGTCGCAGTCGATGCACTCGTTGGGGTCGATGAAGAGGATCGTGGCCTCTTCGTGACCGTCCTCACCGGGTGCCGGGTGGATGCAGTCCACGGGGCACACGTCGGCGCATGCGGTGTCCTTGGTGCCAATGCACGGCTCGGCGATGACGTACGGCATAAAGCGTGCACTCCTTCAGGAGAGAACCGGGAAATCAGAAACGAATCTTAGCAACCAGTTCTCGCTCCGCCCTCGTGCCTCCTCCCGATCTCCGGACGAATGTCCGTCGGCGTAGGCTCGGGCCATGACGCGCCTGCGATTCGGGGTGTTCTTCGCCCCCTACCACGAGCCCCGTGAGAATCCGACGCTCGCCCTCGAGCGGGATCTCGACACCATCGCCCTTCTGGACCGCCTCGGTTTCGACGAGGCGTGGATCGGGGAGCACCACTCCACCGGGTGGGAGACCGTCGCCTCTCCCGAGATGTTCTTGGCGGTGGCGGCCGAGCGGACACGGCACATCCGGCTGGGGACCGGGGCGATCAGCCTGCCGTACCACCATCCGCTGATGGTGGCCGATCGCATCGTCCTGCTCGACCACCTGACGCGCGGTCGCATCGAATTCGGCGTCGGGCCGGGAGGGCACCTGAGCGACGCCATGACACTCGGCCTCGACCCCGGGCGCCTGCGGGACATGCAGGCGGAGTCGCTGGCGGTGATCGAACGCCTCTTCCTGGAGACCCGGCCCTTCACCCATCGCAGCGACTGGTTCGAGCTCCACGACGCGGTCCTGCAACTGCGGCCGTACCAGGACCCCCATCCGCCGTTCGCCACGACCAGCATGGAGTCCCCGTGGGGGATGCAGCTCGCGGGTCGCCACGGTGCCGGGGTGCTGTCGCTGGCCGTCGGCCGCGGGCCGACCGGGCCCATCGACCTGAAGGCCCACTGGGCGATCGCTGAGGAGGCCGCCGAGGAGGCCGGCCGTACGGTCGACCGCCGGAACTGGCGTCTGGTCGTCCCCATCCACCTGGCCGAGTCGCGGGCGGAGGCCGTCGAATCGATCCGCGGCGGCGCCGGCCGCTTCCAGCTGGACTACGTCACCGGCACGACGGGCCGGCCGAGTCCCGTGGAGGGGCCGCACGAGAAGGTGGTCGACCAGATGATGGAGCGCGGCGCCTGGGTGGTGGGCACCCCGGACGATGCCATCGCCGCGATCGAGACGCTCGTGGAGCGGAGCGGCGGCTTCGGCGCGCTGCTCATCTGGGGGCAGGAGTGGGCGGACTCCGATGCGATGCGACGGAGTTACGAGCTCTTCGCCCGCTACGTCATGCCGAGGTTCACCGGCGCGCTCGTCGGCCTTGAGGAGTCGAATCGCGTGGTGCGGGCCAAGACGGAGGACCTCCACCGGGAACGCACCGAGGGGGTACGCGTGGCACAGGAGCGCTTCGAGGAGGCGCATCGCCGCAACGATCGATGAAAATGAATACCGGAATTTTGCATCTTGAGTTGTGCGCCATATGATTACGCTGTAAACACCGTCACCGCCGCACGAAAGGGGATTCCAATGTCCACCGCGCCCGAGGCCTCGTCCATTCCCGACGTCCCGGTGCTCCAGGCACTGGGTGACCGGCGCAGCATTCGCTACTTCGATCCTGAGCGGAAGGTCGAACGCTGGAAGATCGAGGCCATGCTCCAGGCGGCCCGGTTCTCGTCGTGCCAGGGCAACATCAACTGCACCGAGGCCGTCGTCATCGACAAGGAGACGTGCGAGCTCTGGGAGGACCTCGAGGAGTGCGTCTCCGGGTTCAACGTCCAGCTGATGAACCAGTCGTCGCACCTCATCCTGTGGCTCACGAACCTGAACGCCTGGTACGGCCGCGCGATCGACGGCATCGGCACGCTGTCCATGGTCGGCGCCACCACCAAGTACCACGGCTGGAACTATGAGTTCTCCATGACCCAGACGATCCCGCGGCTCATGAGCTTCCCGGTCGAGCGCACCGAGATCCTCCTGCGCTTCGAGACGGGCCAGGCGGCCGCCAACGCCATCACCGCAGGCGTGGGACTCGGTGTCGGCAGCATCCTCGTCGCCTTCGGCCGCAAGCCCGGGGGCGTGGAGAAGGTCCTCGGCCTCCCGCCGCACTACCGGTTCACCTGGGGCCACGTCATCGGCTACCCCAAGGAGGACGCGAAGGCCGGCGGGCAGCGTCCGCGTCTCAAGATGGAGAAGCTCTTCCACGAGAACGAGTTCGGCACGCCGTTCCAATCGGATCCGGCGACCGTCGAACTCCTGAAGGAGAAGGGCCTCATCCAGCCCCAGGCGCCGCTTCCGGGGCGTTTCGACGAGGTGAACGCCCTCGCCCGTGAGTTCGGTCGCGATGAGGGCTTCCTGAACTTCCCGGGGAGCGAACTCCGCCGGCTCGTCAACGACGATGACTGGGACTTCGGCCCGGCCATCAAGGAGCGGGCGCAGTGGCTGCTCGAGAACGAGGACCTTCCGGAGTACCCGGACGAGATGCGCGAGACGTTCGCCAAGCTCCTGTCCGAGCACGGCATCGACAGCAGCAAGTATCTCCCGGATGAAGGATGAGCTACACCGACCTTCTCGTCGAGCAGTCGGGGGGACGGTTGACCATCGCGATCAACCGTCCCGACCGGCTGAACGCCTTCCGCGGGATCACGTTCCGCGAACTCGCCGAGGCGTTCGAGGACGCGGCGGACGACCCGACGGTCGGCGTCATCGTCCTCACCGGTGTGGGGGACCGGGCGTTCTGCGTCGGCGGTGACGTGCAGGACCCGTCGGCGGACATCGTCGAGAAGCGGCGGGGCAACCGCATCGCGGATCGTCTCGGCGCCGCGATGCGCAACAACGGCAAGCCGATCATCGCCCGCATCCGCGGCTACTGCATCGGGGGTGGCAACGAACTCAACATGGTCAGCGACCTGTCGATCTCCGGCGAGTCGGGGCGCTTCGGCCAGGCGGGCCCCAAGATCGGTACCGCGCCGCTGTGGTGGGGATGCCAGTACATGCCGTTCGTCGTCGGAGAGAAGAAGGCGCGCGAGATCCTCTTCCTCACGCGTCAGTACGACGCGTACGAGGCGCTGCGGATGGGGCTCGTCAACGCCGTGGTCCCGGACGACGAGCTGGATGCCGAGGTCGATCGCTGGTGCGATCAGATCCTCCAGCGTTCACCGCAGGGACTCCGTCTGGCGAAGATCGCGCTGAACGCGGCGTCGGACAGCGTGTACTCGTCGATGCAGCACGGCTACGAGCTGATGTCGCTGAACCACGTCTACGGTGAGGAGCCGGCGTACGGCATCGCCGCGTTCCAGGAGAAGCGCTCACCCGACTGGCGGCGGTTCCGCGGCGGTGAGGGGCCCGAACCCGAGCCCGGGAAGGAGTGACCTGAGATGGGCGAGTGGAGCGACTGGTACCTGCACGAGAATCCGCGCGAGTGGATCCTCAGCCACATCCTCCGCCGCCGCGCCCAGGACCACCCCGACCGGGAGTTCCTGCGTTACGGCGATGGCGACTGGGTGACCTATCGTCAGATCGACGACCAGGTGGATCGCATCGCCGGCCGGCTCGCCGATCTCGGGGTCGCGAAGGGTGACTCCGTCAGCGTCATGCTGCCCAACTGTCCCGAGTACGTCCCGATCTGGTTCGGGATCCTCCGCGCGGGCGGGGTGATGAGTCCCATCAACACGGCCTACAAGGGCGACTTCCTCACCTGGACGATCACGCTGGTCGAGGCCCGGATCCTCGTCATCAGCGACCAGTTCCTGGACCGGCTCGATCTCGTCAAGGAGGAGCTCCCGCTCCTGGAACGTGTGATCGTGGTTCCATCCGACGCCCCTGCCGGGCCCGAGCCGTCGGTGCCGTGGACGCCGTACGCGGAGCTGATCGGGCATGCGCCCGAGCCACCGGACGTCGAGCTCACCTCCACCGACGATGCGCGCATCATGTTCACCTCGGGCACCACGGGCCGCTCCAAGGGCGTCATCAAGCAGAACGCCGCGGACTACTTCTCCGCGCGGAGCGCCCTCGAGGCGATGCGGATCCGGCAGGGGGTGGAGCTCGCGGACCTGAAGGACGAGGTCTTCTTCACCTGCCTGCCGCTCTTCCACTCGAACGCCCAGGTGCTGTCGGTCTATCCGGCGCTGGTCGCCGGTGCCCGGGTCGCGATCACCGAGCGGTTCTCCGGCACCCGCTTCTGGGACCAGGTCATCGATTCCGGAGCCACCATCTTCAACGGCATCGGGGCGATGCTCTACTTCCTGTGGAACCAGCCGCCGTCCCCGAGGGACCGGGCGCACCGGGTTCACACGATCTCCGCGGCACCCGCCCCGGCAGACATCTACGACGCGTTCGAGGAGCGCTTCGGCGTCACCCTGGCCGAGGGCTACGGGCTGACGGAGACCGGCGTGGCGACGATGATGGATCCCACCCGGCCGATCCGGAAGGGGTCCTGCGGGGTGGCCAACCCGGGGTACATCGTGAGCATCGTCGAGCCGGGCACCGACTGGCCGCTCCCCCCGGACACGCCGGGCGAGATCGTGGTCGATCAGCGGATCCCCAACATCATCATGCGCGCCTACTACGGCATGACGGACAAGACGGCGGAGGACTTCCGGAACCTCAAGCTCCACACCGGTGACCTCGGCCGCATGGACGAGGAGGGCTACGTCTACTTCATGGACCGCGTCAAGGACTACATCCGCCGCCGCGGTGAGAACGTGTCGTCGATGGAGGTGGAGCGCCAAGTGGAGGGGCACCCGTCCATCGCCCGCGTTGCGGCGATCGGGGTCAAGGCCAACGAGGGCGCCTCGTCGGAGGACGAGATCCTCATCGTCTGCCAGGCCGAGGGCGATCCTCCGGACCTCGTGGAGTTCACGGAGTGGATGGCCGAGCGCATGCCGTACTTCATGGTGCCTCGCTACATCCGCTTCATGGAGGCCCTGCCGGTGACGCCGACCGCCCGCGTCCGCAAGACGGAACTCCGTGACGAGGGGGTCACCGCCGACACGTTCGACCGGGTGGCCGCGGGCATCGACGTCAAGCGGTAGACGCTCCGGCCGGCGTCGGCGAGCGCCTGCCAAGAGCGGTCACGGGTCCATCTGTGCATGCACCCACCGGCGGGGTGTCGTCGGAGTGACATGAACCGATCGGGTGTCGTCTCGTCATTCCATGAGGCGGTGGTGGCGGTCGCGCGCACGCAGGATTGCCGCCCCGATCGCCGCGGCCACCACGGATCCGACGAGCACGGCGAGCTTCACGTGCCCGGTCCGCTCCGTCCCCTCGCCGAAGGCGAGTTCGCCGATGAGGAGGGACACGGTGAATCCGATGCCGGCGATGAACGCCAGGCCGATCACGTCGGTCCACGACAGCGCATCGTCCAGCTCCGCGCGCGTGAAGCGCGCCGCCAGCCAGGCGCCGCCCGCGATGCCCAGCGACTTGCCGAGGACGAGGGCGACGATGATCCCGATGACGACGGTGTCGGATGTGACCGACGCGACGGATCCGAGTTCGGAGAGGGTGACGCCGGCCGCGAAGAAGGCGAAGACCGGGACGGCTAGCCCTGAGGAGAAGGGCGCGACGGCGTGACCGATGACCTCGCCGACGGAGCGGTCCTCCTGGACCCCATTGAGGGTGCGCCGCGTGACGGGGAGACTGAGGCCGAGGAGGACCCCCGCGACGGTCGCGTGGACGTGCGACTCGTGCATGGCGACCCAGGTGAGGATGCCGAGAGGGGGGAGCAGCACCCACCACCCGCGACGGCGGAGGCGTGCCACCAGCCCGAACGCCACGAGCGGCGGGACGGCGGCCACGAGCCACCGGCCGGAGACGTCGTCGGTGAACAGGACGGCGATGACGGTTATCGCGATCAGGTCGTCGATCACGGCAAGCGTCAGGAGGAAGGCGCGGAGGGCCGGGGGGAGGCGCGACCCGACGACGGCGAGCACGGCGAGTGCGAACGCGACGTCCGTGGCCGTGGGGATCGCCCATCCGTCCCGTGCCGAGGCGTCCGACGCGGTGATGACCAGATAGAGCGCGGCCGGCGTGACGACACCACCGATCGTGGCCACGATCGGAACGATGGCGCGACGTGGTTCCCGGAGATCCCCCGTCACGAACTCCCGTTTGACCTCGATCCCGGCCACGAAGAAGAAGACCGCGAGAAGGCCGTCCGAGGCCCATTGGGCGGCCGAGAGACCGAGGTGGACGTCCACCGGTCCGATCGTGATCCGGTCGGGTCCGATCCGGGTGCTGCGGAGCGATTCGTACGCGTCGCTCCATGGCAGGTTCGCCCAGATCATCGCCGCCGTCGCGGCGATGAGCAGCAGCATGCCGCCGGTCGTCTCCATCCGGAGCAGGTCGCGCAGCGTGCGGTCGCCGGTCCAGGTGGAGGGAGCGAAGACGCGGGGACGTCCGGGAGGTGGCGTCATGCGGTGGGGCCGAACGATTGGCGCATGGGAGATCCCTTTCGCCGACCAGACTTCCCGGCTCACCATGCTCGCGATTGGCGGAGCCACCGGTCACCGAGGGGCGCCGACTCCGGGGACGGACCCTACATGCACCGGGAACGGGCGGCGCGCGCCATCCGGCCGCACGTTCGGCCCCGGGACCGGGTAGACAGCGCGAGGCCACCAGGGCGTCGCGTCTCAGTGCGATCGGTTCCGGTCCGGCTGCTCGTGGCGGCGACGGCGGCGCGTCGGGACCGGGCGTCCGGCCCGAGGGTGGGGGAGGACCGGATGCCGGTTCCTCCCGCACCCGCACCGCGCTACCAGCGGTTGAAGAGCGGGTCGGTGAGACCCGCGGGGATGTCCTGCACCTGATTGACGAAGTAGAAGAGCACCAGCAGCCCGCCGATCAGCGCCAGGTTCTTGGTGAAGTTGACCTGCTCGCCCTGCTTGGCCATCGGATCGCTCTCCTTCCAGTACGCGTGCATCATCAGCGTGACGGGGACGAGGGTGATCGCGAGGAGGAGAGCGGCGGCGTCGACCCAGATCCCGAGGACCAATGCGAGGCCCCCGACCGCGAAGGCGATTCCGCTGAGGATGACGCCCGCGTACGGGGCCGGTACTCCCTTGGAGGAGGCGTAGTCCGACATCGGCTTCGCCTGGGTGAAGTGCCCGACGGCCGAGAACAGGAAGATGGAGGCCAGGAGGATCCGGCCGACGACGAAGAATGCGTCCGTATGTGGTCCTTCAGAACGAGGTTGGACGCCCACCCTAGCACCTAAACGGACCACGGTCCGGTACGGACTGACAGGGGTGGCACCGAGGGGAACCTCCCCGCGCGGGACGGGACCGCCGCCTCGGATCGACGCGCGGAGTCATGGGCTCGCTCGGAGGCCTGTGAGGAGGTTGCGTACGAACACGGACGCTCATCGTTCGGGGCTCCTCTGCCGATGGCATATGGGTACCAAACCGTATGAAAGCCGGTGTTCATGAAGCTTCGGACCTGTATCAGCGCAACGGTCGCCACGATGGCGGTGTTCACCGCCGCGACGGCCAGTGCCGCCGATATCCACGTCGGCGGCACCGGCGCCGCCAACGGGTCCGGCTGCGGAGTCGCACCCGACCCGGCGTGCGAGACCATCAAGTACGCGGTCGAGACGCGGGCTGTCAACGGCGACCGTGTCATCGTCGCGCCCGGTGTCTATGAGGTGCCGACCCAGGCCAGCATGATCAACGTCGCCAAGCGGCTGGAGATCCTGGGCGCGCAGGCCGGGATCGACGCACGGACCCGCACGGTCGACGAGGCCGATGAGTCCATCATCCAGGGCACGTCGACCAATGGTCTCGTCTACATCTCCGCAGCCGGTGTCACGTTCGACGGCTTCACCGTGCGCGGCAACACCAGGGAGCGCGGCCTCGCCGTGAACGGCCCCAGCCTGAACGGCGTCACGGTCCAGAACACCATCTTCACGAACAACCGGTACGGCATGACCCTCGGGACGCGGCCGGGTGACACAACGGTCGTCCGCCGGAACCTCTTCAAGGACAACAACAATCACGGAGGCCTCGCGGGCCTCTACGGTCGCGGCATCTACGGTGACACCGGCATCAACGACACCGAGGTCGTGGACAACGTCTTCGTGGGGCACATGGGCAGCGCGATGTCCCTCGACGAGACGTTCGCCGCGAGCAGCACCGACCTCACCATTGCGCGCAACACGTTCGACGGTGTCGGCGCATCGATGAGCCTCATCAAGATCCAGGACGTCACGGTCGCCGACAACACGATCCGCACGAGCGGCGACACCCGTGACGCCCTCATGCTGGGCGGCGCCGTGCGCAACGTGTCGATCACCGGCAACACCATCACCGGGGCCGGCCGCGACGGCATCCGCATCGACCGGTACCTCGACGGGAGTCACAACCCCATCCCCAACGGCGGGATCAGCATCATCGGCAACTCGATCACCGGGGTCGGGGCCCAGACACCGGGCGCCGCGATCCACACCGTCCTCGACCCGGCGGACGGGGACAGCGTCGACGACACCGTCGTCGTCACGGCCAACCGGATCGCCGGCAACGCCCTCGGTGTCGACAACGAGGACGGGTCCCCGATCGACGCCCGCCACAACTGGTGGGGGTGCAACGGCGGCCCGGGAGCGACCGGCTGCGATGGCGTCAGTGGTGATGTCGATGCGGACCCCTGGCTCGTCCTGCGACTGACGGCGAACCCGATGCCGACGGCACCCGGTGCCACGTCCACGGCGACGGCTTCGCTCACGACCGACAGCGACGACGCGTCCGTGTCGTTCCCGCAGTTCCCGGTCCAGCCGGTGAGCTTCGCCACGACCGGTGCCGCCACACTGGGCATGAGCACCGGCAGCCTAGGCGCCGTGTCATCGCTCGACACCGCCCTCAGCCTCGGTGGCACACCGGGTGCATGGACGGCGTCCGTCACGCTCGACAATGCGACGGCCACCGTCTCCGGAACGATCGCCGCCCCGACCACTCCCACGACCCCGGACGAGCCGGCCACGCCGACCTGTCCGATCGCCGATCGGATCCCGCCCTCCATCGAGGTCACGGCGCCGAAGCCGCTCCAGCGCGACATCCTCGCCCGGCGTCCCGTCACCGCGAGGATCGCGCTCAGTGAGCGTGCGCGCACCACCGGTTCGCTCCAGATGTGGGTCACCACCCCGGCGCGCTTCCCGGGGCAGGACCGAGTGCTCATCAAGGTGGCCATCGGAACCGCGGCCACCGTCGTGCGTCCCGACGGAACGAGCGTCATGCGCATCGTCCCGACCACGGCCGGTGTGGCCGCCGTGCGCGCCGCCCTTCGCAAGCGGGGCGCCCGCTCGAACGGCTGGAGGATCGTGGGGACGGCCATGGACGCCACTGGGAACACCCGGGTCTACTGGAAGGTCCTCGGCGGACGCACCGTCCAGTCCGTGATTCCCCCCGATGCCTGCCGCGTCTCGCTGGCCGACGTGACGGCGCCGCGCGCGAGCGTGAGCGCTCCGGCGACCACCCGTGCCGCTGTGCGCCGGGGCACACCGATCAAGGCCACGCTTCGGCTGAACGAGCCGGCCACCGTTTCGGCTCTCCTCGTGGTCCGGATCTCCCTTCGTGACGGACGGACCGTTCCGGTCCTCGTGGGAAGCGTGCGGGCGGCGGCACATCCGAGCGGGGCCAGCAGCCTCGTGCTCACGCCCCGCCGCATCGGTGTGGCCTCCATGGACGACCTCCTCCGTCGTCCCGGATCGCGCATCGTGGACTGGCGGATCAACGGCACGGCCACCGATGCGGCGACGAACCGCTCGAACTTCACAGCGCGCATCGTCGTTCGCTGACACCTCACGGGTGATGGTCCCGGGCCCGCGCGGCTCGGGACATCACCCTGCGCCGTCCTGTTCCTCGGGCGTCGAGTCACACCACTACAGGTGGGGAGTGCGACGCTATGGCCCGGCCACGACCTCCTGCACCGTGCCGTCCAGGGAGGTCGCAAAGACACGCCCCTGGGCTGAGACGTCGATGGACGTGGGCTGATCGAGGCTGACGGACTCGATGCGCGGGGTTCGATCGCCGTCGGCGGCGACGCTCCATACAGTGCCGCTGCAGTAGTCGCTGTACAGGTAGCGGCCGTTGAGTGCGGGGATCCCCACGTTGCGGACCACGGCACCCCCGGTGATCGAGCAGCCCTCGTCATGCGTGTATTCCGCCACCGGACCGGTGAGCTCACCGGTCCGGTTGAGTGCCGACGGCCCGGCGGCGTCGCGGGTGCCCTCCTTCGCCTTCCATCCGTAGTTCAGAAGGCGCGAACCCCGGGGGAAGACGTTGATCTCCTCGACGGCGTTCTGACCGACGTCGGCGATCCAGGCGCTGCCGGTGTCGGGATCGAACGCGAATCGCCACGGATTCCGCAGGCCGAGAGCGGCGATCTCCCACGCCGGCTCGGTGGCCGGGCCGTCCACGTCGACGCGCAGCAGCTTGCCGAGCCGGCTGTCCATGTCCTGGGCGCGGT
>CAYOSM010000061.1:0-12365 GCA_964406645.1 uncultured Bifidobacteriaceae bacterium
GCGGAAGGCCAGGGAGGCGATGAGAAGCGAGACGGTGAACCCGATGCCCGAGAGCGCGGCGCCGCCGAAGACGTGACCGGCACCGACCCCACGGGGGAGGTCTCCGAGCCCGAGCCGCCGGCCGAGCATGGTCGTGACGAAGATCCCGAGGGTCTTGCCGACGACGAGCCCGAGTACCACGGCCCACGTGAGCCTCGAGTGGAGCGCGGTGGAGAGGACCCCGTTTCGGAGGTCGACGCCGGCGTTGGCCAGGGCGAAGAGCGGCACGATCACGTAGCTCGTCCACGGATGGAGCGCCGACTGCATCCGCTGATTGACGGAGATGGCCTTCGCGACGCCTTGCCGGGTCGACTTGCCGAGTTCCACCTGCGGCGACTGGCGGAACGCCCGGGCCTCGTCGACGGCCCGCTCGACCGTCGAACGCTTGGGGCGATGGGCCCGGATGAGGAGGCCCGCGAGCATGCCGGCGATGGTCGCGTGGAGACCGGCGCCCATGGTGGCCGCCCACAGGGCGACGAAGAGGATCGCGTAGGGCCAGACACGCCAGATACCGAAACGGTCCAGGGAGGCCAGTGCCGTCGCGATGATCGCCATGGCGACGAGAAGCCACGGTCGGAGTTCGTCCGAATAGGCCAGGCCGATCACGCTGACGGCAACGATGTCGTCGATCACCGTGAGAGTGAGGAGGAAGATCCGAAGCTGGGTGGAGAAGGTCGGTCCGACCACCGCCAGGGCACCGAGCATGAAGGCCGTGTCGGTCCCGATGACGAGTCCCCAGCCGTCCCGGGAGCCCGCCGGGGCGACCAGGAGGAAGATGAGCGCCGGAAGGACGATGCCGCCGAGCCCGGCGAGGGCCGGCAGTGACGCACGCCGCCAGTCGGTCAGCGCGCCCACGGAGAACTCCTGCCGCACCTCGAGACCGATGACGAAGAAGAAGAGGGCCATGAGCCCGTCGTTCACCCAGTGGGCCAGCGTCATCGAGAGTTCGTGGTCGCCGAGACCGATCGTGAGATGCGTCGACCACAGGGTCTCGTAGGCGCCGGAGACCGGGGAGTTGGCCCAGATCAGTGCCACGAGGGATGCGGCGAGCAGCAGCCATGCGCTCCCCGCCTCGGTGCTCAGGTACTGGCGGAGGGGCTGTGAGAGCTGCCCGAGGAGCGTGGTGCGTCCGACGGGGGATCGGTCGGCGTTCCGGTTGCGGGCGCGCACGTGGCGAGGATAGCGGAGCCCCGGGATCGGCCTTCAGCACGTGTTCGAGGTCGGTCTCCTGCCGGGTACGGGCGACCCGCGCGTGTCTCAGCTCGCGGCGGACGACGTCATGTTGCGGATCGGGCTCCCGTCGAAACGGATGCCGCCCGCGGCGGGCGGCGGCGGATCGCCGGAAGCCGCGTCGATCGGCTGACTAGCCCAGGACGCTGGCGAGCCAGAACACGCCGGATACCAGGGTGCCGACGATGAGGGTGAGATCGGGGCCGAGTTCCATCGGATCACCCTATCCGCTGTGCCGGCCCGTCACAGGGGGCGGTGGCACCACGCCGACGTCGGGTCCGCCCGCGGAATCGTCACCACGGGGGCGTCTCCTCACGACGGTGGCGTGAGGAGACGACGTCCCGGTGGGTACATCTTCGGTCAGGCGGTCTGTGCCCGTCGACGTATCTCGAACGAGACGACGATCATGATGAGCCCCCGGAAGAGGAGGGTGATCGCCGCGAAGGTGCCGAGGACCCAGAACGAGCCGACCGGCAGGGTCCCGAAGAGCACGATGCCGAGGACGAGGCTGATCAGGCTGGATGCGAGCCACCATCCCCAGTCCGGACCGCGCTGCACGAGGCTCGCGATGGTGCCGATCAGTCCGTCGGCGATGAGCCAGATCACGAAGAGCGTGGCGAGGGTGACGGTGCCCGAGAGCGGCCGGAACGCGAGGAGGAGGCCGGCGATCACCGCGAGGACTCCGAGGATCAGGCTGATCCACAGACCGCCGTCCTTGCGATGCGCGAACCCGGTGAAGATCCCCACGACTCCGGCGGCGAAGATGACCCAGCCGAGGATCATGGTGATGGCCACACTGGTCGCGGCGGGGAACGCGAACATGAACATGCTGATCAGGACCAGCGCGATCCCGCCGCCGAGGACGAGTCCCCAGTTGCGCTCCGACGTCTCGGTCTCGAGGGCATCGGGGGTGGTGGGAGCAGATGTCGTCATTTCAGTCGTCCCTTCTCTTACTGGTCCGTGTCGGAACAATTGAGGGAGTCGACCAGGTCCTGCTTCGCCCGGTCGAATTCGGTGACGCTCGTGAGGAGCTTGGAGCGCGCATCCCGCAGGCCCGCGGCGTCATCGATGTCGTCGAGGGTGTCGCCGATCTTGTTCCAGGCGTCGGACATCTCGTCGAAGTGGTCCGCGCCGGCGTTCGCGGCGGAATCCTGGACCTGTCGCCACGACTCGCGGACGTTCTCACGGGCCTCACGGAACTGTTCCGGGCTGGTGAGCGGCGCCGTCTGGGCGAGGTTCTGCATGCTGGCGCGCAGCGACGAGATATCCGCGCAGAGCGCGCGCTCGGCGGTCTCCTGCGACTCGCCGCACCCGGCGGCGACCGCTCCCACGGCCACGACCACCGCGACCGGGGCGAGGATCTTTCGGAATCGCATGGTGTTCCTCTCGGGATGAAGTTCGTCCACATGCCTGTGGCGCGCGGTGATGCGCACGGGGAATCTACAGCCGCGTCCGGAGGATGTCGGGATGACGATCATCCGGCCGGGACCCCATCCCGGCCTGCCCGCCGGGATGGGGACACCGCCTCGATCGGTGCCCCGTGTCCTCGTTGCAGGCGTCATCCGGGACGCGGATCTCCGGGCGTACCGACGCCCGAGAAGCGTCACCGGAGTACGGTGGACGAAATACAGGCGACCTCTGGGGTGTGCCGATCCCAGGGAAGGACGGAATGACGCATTCAGCGCTGCGTACGGGCCGGGTCTACGACGCGGTGTCACCGGAGGACGGCCATCGGGTCCTCGTCGACCGCCTCTGGCCGCGCGGGCTGAGGAAGGACGATCCGCGGATCGGCGAATGGATGCGCGACGCGGCGCCGTCCACCGAGCTCCGGCGGTGGTACGGGCATGTCCCGGAGCGCTACGACGAGTTCCGCACCCGTTACGAGGCGGAGCTCGCGACGGGCACCGCGCAGGACGCCGTCCGGCGACTGCGCACCCTTCTCGCGGCCGGAACGGTGACGCTCCTCACCGCGACCAAGGACCTCGACCGGAGTGAGGTCCCGATCCTCGCGAAGGTGGTCTCCGACGCCGCCGATGGAGGGTAGGCGACCGGCGATACCGACGTCTCGCACCGCCGACGCCGGCGGGTGTGCACGGCCCACCGCCCCCGGTGCTCGGGCGGCGCATGGGTGATCCGCCGGGCGACACGGTTGAACGAGCCGCGATCGCCGCACGCCTTCGGGCCTCCGGATGCGTCTTCGCCGAGGACGAGGCGGACGTCATCCTGGCATCGGCGGCGGACCCCGGATCCCGGGAGGCGATGGTGCGGCGGCGCGTCTCCGGCGAACCGCTGGAGTACGTCGTCGGGTGGACCGCGTTCGCCGGGCTTCGCGTCCCGGTGACGCACGGTGTGTTCGTCCCACGTCGTCGCACGGAGCTCCTTGTCGATCTGGCCTCCGCGCACGACCGGCCCGATGCGGTGGTCGCCGACATATGCTGCGGGGCGGGTGCGATCGGCGCGGCCGTGGCCGTCCGGCGGCAGCGCGCCCGGATCCACGCCGTCGACATCGACGAGGCCGCCGTCGGATGCGCTCGGCGCCTCTTCGAGGACCTGATGATCGCGGACCGGGCGACGGCGTACGTGGGCGACCTGTTCCGGCCGCTGCCCCCGGCGCTTCGCGGCGGAGTGGACGTCATCGTCGCCAACGCGCCCTACGTGCCCACCGGCGAGATCGCGTTCATGCCGGCGGAGGCCCGAGACCACGAGCGGGCGCCGGCGCTCGACGGGGGAGTGGACGGGCTCGCGCTGATCCGGCGCATCGGCTCCGAAGCCCCGGACTGGCTGACGGAGAGCGGGATCGTGGTGGTCGAGGTGGCCCCGTCCCAGATCGACGGTGTGTCGGCCGTCTTCGCTGCTGCCGGGCTCGTGCCGAGCGTGCATCGACGTCCCGACATCGACGCGACGGCGGTCTGCGCGAGACGCGGCGGCTGACTCCCAACGGGTGGAGCCCTCGAAGAAATCCTCGCCCCGATTGCGGCGCCGCGGGCAGGCGGAGTCGATGCGCGTCGACGGGAGCATCGGAGAACCCGACCCCTCGGCGTGACCGATCACCCGAACGGGTGAACTTCTCCGGATTCCGGTCGATTGCGGTTGTCGCGAGGCGCCGGCGTCCTTACGTTCGAGGTGCTTCGCACCACGATCAGAGGAGGGACAGTGAAGGCGCTTGTCTACGGAGGGCCCGGTATCAAGAGCTGGGAGGGCGTCGACGACCCCAAGGTGACCGAACCGACGGATGCCATCGTCCAGATCGAGACGACGACCATCTGCGGCACCGACCTGCACATCCTCCACGGCGACGTCGCGTCGGTGGACCAGGGACGCATCATCGGTCATGAGGGCGTCGGCACGATCGTCGATGTCGGCTCGGGCGTCACGAACTTCAAGAAGGGCGATCGCGTCATCGTCTCCTGCATCACCAAGTGCGGACGCTGCACGTTCTGTCAGGCCGGGTTCCCGGACCACTGCCAGTCCAACGACGCCGGCATCGGGTGGATCCTCGGTCATCGCATCGACGGCACCCTCGCCGAGTACGTGCGGATCCCGCACGCCGACTTCTCCCTGCACCTCGTGCCCGACGGGGTCACCGACGAGCAGGCGGTGTTCCTCTCCGACTCGCTCCCGACCGGGTACGAGGTCGGCGTCCTCGCCGGTCAGGTCAAGCCCGGCGACGTGGTCGCGGTGGTCGGCACCGGCGCCGTCGGCCTCGCGGCCATCCTGACCACCGGCCTCTACGGCGCCTCCCGCGTCATCGGGATCGACACGAACGACTTCCGTCTGAAGAAGGCGAAGGAGTTCGGCGCCACCGACACGGTCCTGGCCGGGGAGAACACCCGGGACGAGGTCCTGGCGATGACCGACGGACTCGGCGTCGACGTGGCGATCGAGGCGGTCGGCTACCCGGAGACGCTGCAGATGGCGATCTCCCTGGTCCGTCCGCGCGGCCACGTGGCCAACGTGGGTGTGCACGGCGTTCCGGTCGAGTTCCCCATGGAGGCGCTCTGGATCCAGAACCTCAACATCGCCATGGGACTCGTGGATGCCACGTCCACGTCGACGCTCCTCAAGATGGTTGCCTCAGGCCGGATCCCGTCCGAGAAGATGGGGACGCACACGTTCAAGCTCTCCGAGATCGATCAGGCCTGGGACACGTTCGCCAACGCCGCCGAGAACGAGGCGCTCAAGGTCGTCATCACGGCGTAGCGCACACGAAGTCGAGGACGGATCCGCGCACGTCGGCCGCCCGTGCGGGCGTGTGCCTCCCGATCCGTCCTCGATCCACGGAGGGATGCCCACTCCTCGTCCGATCTGCCCCGGTACGCCGGGTGCCCGTCGAACGGGACCCGGCGGTGGAGCGCATCCCTCCGCGGATCACTGGGGAAACCGCGCTTGCGGCCGGTGGAGCACCGCAGCGCACACCGGCCCTCACGGTGGCGCGCCGAGTAACGGCGGGCCGCGGCTACTTCGGCGAGGTCCACTCCGCGCGTGTCGACGGGTGCGCGCCGCTGCAGCACGAGCAGCCGCCGCCGTGCCCGGCGTAGTTGCGGATGGTGGGAGAGCCGTCGCCCCGTGCGGGACGTGAGCTGACGAACCCGGTCATCAGCTGCTCGGCGACTCCGCCGCACTCCGGGCAGACCCGATCGGCGTCGGTGAGGAACCGCTGCCGGAAGAGCTCGAACTCGGCGCCGCATCCGGCGCAGTGCATGTCATAGCTGGGCATGGGAGACCTTCAGGGTGTGATCGCGATCTTGACGACACCGTCCTCCTGGTTGGAGAACAGGTGGTACACCTCCTCGATGTCGTCGAGGGAGTAGCGGTGGGTGATGAGCTGCTTCAGATCCAGGCGTCCCGTCTTGACGAGGTTCATGAGCGCGGTGAGGCGGGTCTTCCCGCCGGGGCAGAGCGTGGTGCGGATGTCGATGTCGCCGATCCCGTAGATGAAGGCCTCGAGCGGCACGGTCACCTTGTCGCCGTAGACGCCGAGCGACGAGACCATCCCGGCCGGCCGGACCGCCTTGAGGCAGTTCTCGAACGTCTCCTGGATGCCGAGCGCCTCGATCGCGACATCGGCTCCGCGCCCCTCCGTGAGGGCCTTGACCTTGGCGACCGGGTCCTCCTGCGTGTAGTCGATGACGACGTCGGCGCCCATGGCCTTGGCGAACTCCAGGCGACGTTCGTTGGCGTCCACCGCGATGACGAGGCCGGCTCCGCGGAGACGCGCACCGGCCGTGGCACAGAGGCCGATGGGTCCCTGCGCGAAGATGACGACGGAGTCGCCGAGCTGCACGTCGGCGGTCTCGACGGCGGCGATGCCGGTGGTGGCGATGTCGGTGACGAAGAGGACGCTCTCGTCGGAGAGTCCCTCCGGGATACGTGCGAGGTTCGCCTGCGCGTAGGGCACGCGGAAGTACTCCGCCTGGACGCCGTCGGCGGAGTTGCCGAGCCGCCAGCCGCCGATCCGGCCCCACTGGTCCTCGTATCCCGCGCACTGCGAGAAGTCCCCGGACTGGCAGAAGTAGCAGGCCCCGCAGGGGGTGATGGCGCCGACGACGACGCGGTCGCCCGGCTCGTACCCCTGGACGGCGTCGCCGACCTCGTGGATGACGCCGACGGGCTCGTGCCCGACGACCCGCCCGGGGGCGACGGCGTACTCGCCGCGCCAGATGTGGGAGTCGGTACCGCAGACGGACGTCGTCGTCACTCTGACGATCGCGTCGGTCGGGCCGCAGCGCGGCACCGGGACCTCCTCGATGTGGATGTCGCGGACGTCCTTGAAGACGGCGGCGCGCATCGTCTCGGCCATCGTGATCCAACCTCCGGTGCTGATGACGGCGGACCGGGTCCGCCGGACTCCCCGAGCCTATGAGACCCGGACGTGGAATGCCACCGTCATCTCACCCGAAAGGGTGAGACGCGCGCACCGATGGGCGGGGCGGGGTAGAGTCGAGGGGCATCGTCTCGGAAAGTGCAAGGCCCGTGACCACCGACGGCTCCCTGACAATCAGCCGGTCGTCCGACCTGAACCTCATGGCGCGCGCGGACGCCGCGGGCCAGCGGCTCTTCCGCGAACTCGTGGTCTCCCGCATCGCATGGTCGACGGTGAGCGAGGTCAGCCGGCTGGTGGCCGTCGACGTGGTGGCCATGTCGCTGAGGGTCGCCGGATGCGATCACGTCCAGCCCTGCGAGCAGATCCACTGCCTGGACCGGCTCGAGCTCCGGGCCGTCCTCGGCAACCGGGGATCGCGCCTTCCGGGACTCCGGATCCCGCCGGGCGAGGGGGTGGGGGGACAGGTCCTCGAGACGGGAAAGCCCCAGGGCGTCGACGACTACGGTGCCGCGCCGTTCGACGACTCCCTCGTGGAGCTCGTGGCGAAGGAGGAGGGGATCAGTGCCCTGACCGCCATCCCGGTGGCGTTCGGCGGAGAGGTCCGCGGTGTGCTCCACGTCGGGCAGCGCGGCGCAGGCGGGTTCAGCGACGGGACCGTCGCCGCGCTGACGCGGCTCTGCACGTACGCCGGTGCGGCACTCTCGGCGGCCCGTGACCGGGCGCGTGTCGAGGAGGTGGCGATCCTGCGCGAACGCCGGCGTCTGGCCCGGTCGCTGCACGACGACTTCGGGCAGCGACTGTTCGGGCTCGGCATCACCGCCAAGGCGGCGCGAGCAAGCGCGACCACCGGCGGGGCGGACCTCATGACCCACCTGACCTCCCTGGAACAGCAGGTGGCGGGGGCCGCCGCGTCCTTCCGCGCGACGCTCAACACCCTCTCGCGCCCGTCCCGGCCCTCCGGCGTCCTCGCCGTGATGCTCCGTGAGGATCTCGGCGCGTTCACCACGCGCACCGGTGTCGCGGCGCACCTGCTCGTCCTCGGTGAGCCTCTGGAGCTCGAGGCCGCCCGGGAGGACCTGGTCGTCCAGGTCCTGCAGGAGGGGCTGCGCAACGTGGAACGCCACGCCGAGGCGGCCGAGGTGATCGTCACCCTGGCCTACGCGCCCGAGCGGGTCGAGCTCGTCATCCAGGACGACGGCATCGGGATTACTCGGGCCGAGCCGTTCGGCGGTGTGGGCCTCCGGATGCTCCGTGACGAGGTCCGGAAGTTCGGCGGCGAGATCCGTTTCTCCCGCAACGAGGACGCGGGATCCACGATGCGGACACAGGTACCGCTGTGACGCGGAGCCGCCGACCGCACTCCGTCGTGGTGGCCGACGACCACCCGATCGTCATCGCGGGCATGCGCCTGGTGTTCGGCGGCAGCCGGTTCTTCGAGCTGGTGGGGGAGGCCAGCACCGGAGCCGAGGCGATCGTGCGCTGCGAGCAGTTCCGTCCGGACATCCTGCTGCTGGACCTCCGCCTTCCCGATCTCCCCGCCGCGACCATCTGCGAGCGTGTCAAGGAGCGTCAGCCCGAGACGAACATCGTCATCCTGACGGCCTACCCGGAGGAGATGGCGGTGCGGAGCTGCCTGAAGACCGGTGCCTCCGCATGCCTGTTCAAGGATGCGAACGAGCAGAACCTCCTGGCGGCCCTGATGCAGGTGGTTCACGGCCGGGGGGTCATGGATCCCCGGATCGCCGGCGCGGCGCTTCCGCGGCGCGGTACGGGGGCGGCGGCCGACACGGCGCTCACGGTCCGCGAGGGGGACATGCTGCAGCTCATCGCCCGGGGACTCACCACCCAGGAGATCGCCGACGAGGCCGGCCTGTCGCCGAACACCGTGAAGAGCCACACGCGGTCGCTCTTCCGGAAACTCGACGCCCACAACCGTGTGCAGGCCCTCGCCGTGGCGAAGGAACGCGACCTGATCTGACGTGGCGACCGATGCGCCGCCGGCGGACCGGCGGCGCGAGGGGAGATCATCGGGTGCGCCGGCGTCGGCGCCGGACGAGGAGCAGGCCACCGCCGAGAGAAACAAGGGCCGCGACGGCCCCGCCGATCACGATATTCCTCGACCGGCTCGAATCGGCGAACGGATCGCTGAACGCGGGGTTTGTGAGGAAGCCCTCGTCGGTGAGCGTGTTGAGGAAGGCAACGAGGTCACCGCGTTCGGAGTCGCTGAGGTCGTTCCCCGCGATGAGGCCGTCCTTGTGGGGATTGGTCCGTCCGTCGCCCGCGTTGGCCCCCGAGGTGATGTTCCGGCCCCCGTCGGCATAGAAGTCGACGACCTGGCGCAGGGTCGCGATCGACCCGTCGTGCATGTACGGCGCCGTCCTTGCGATGTTGCGCAGCGTCGGGGCACGGAAGGCGCCCATGTCGGCTGCCTTCCCCGTGACTTCGTGGACGCCCGTGTTGGGCTCGGGGTAGGCGCCGGTGCCGTCGACGTTGTAGAGACCGGTGTTGTGGAAGAGGAGCGGCTCCTCGAGGCTGCCGACCCACTGCTGCTGATCCGACATGTTGATCCCGTTGTGGCAGTGGTGGCACTCGGCCCGCTCACCGAAGAAGAGGTCCATGCCACGCTGCTCCGAGGGTTTGAGCGTCGCCTCGCCGCGGAGCGCACGGTCGTACGTGCTGTCGCCGGAGATCAGCGTGCGCTCGAAGGAGGTGATCGCCTTCGTTATGTTCGGCCAGGTGACGGGGTCGGTCCCGTCGGGGAAGGCCGCCCCGAACATCCGGGAGTAGCGGTCGTCGGTGCGAAGCCGGCCGAGGATCTCGGCCGAGTTCTTGTCGGTCACACCCATCTCGATGGGGTGCTCGTTGAACAGGGGTACGAGGATCTGCCGCTCCAGGGTGCGAAGGGTGGGATTGGCCCAGGCGAACGTCCGGTTGTAGGCGACGTTGGTGAGTGTGGGGGCACTGCGGTCGGTTCGCTGTCCGGTCGCGCCGACGGCCTGTGCCCGCCCATCGGTGAAGGCCCGGGACTGCATGTGGCAGCTCCCGCACGACGTGGTCCCGTTTCCCGAGAGGCGCGGGTCGTAGAAGAGAAGGCGCCCGAGGGCGGTCTTCTCCGTGCTCATCGGGTTGTCGGAGGGGACGCGTGGTTCGGGAAGTCCCTTCTCACGGAGATCCCAGTGCCAGGTCCCGGTGTCGTGTGCCTCGGCGCGATCGAGTGCGGGGAGCCGCAGGCCCGCGATGTGGAGGAGGGCGGCGACGAACGCGGCGGCCACGATGACCGTGGCCGCCCTGTTCGCCGCACGTCGCCAGCCGACGCGCGCCATCGCTACCTCACGACCCGGAAGAGCCGCTGCGAGGTCCCGTCGCCGACGACGCGTCCGGTGCCCCGGCCGTCCGGGGACCAGCCGATGCCGGCGGCCCGGAACACGGCGCCGCACTCCGGATCCGTCGGACCGGACATGCATCCGGCCGCACCGCCACGGTTGCGGGTGATGTCGACCGTCGCGGTCAGGGCGGCGATGTCGAGTGCGATCCGCTGCCTTGCCGGGTCGAACGACCGGAGCAGCACCTTCGCCCGGTTGGGCGCGGAGCAGCTCATCGCGTTGGACCCGTCGGGGATACCTTCACAGCCGGTGCTGCCCAGGTGCACGTAGAAGTCGGGTCCGGTGACACCCTTCGCGGTCGGCTTCGCGAGTTCGATCTTGGCGAACTTGCGGCCCGCCTGCCAGCTCCAGCCCATGGCGATGCTGTTGAGGGGAGCGGGGGTCCTGGTCGGATCGGTGTGATTGAGCGCCAGCGGCACGCCCAGCGTGTAGGTGACACCCGTGTAGGTCCCCTTGGGGACCGTTCCCCGGACGATCGCGTTCATACGGGCGTCGCCGGCACAGCCCTTCGTGCCGTTCTCCAGATCGATGAGCGTGACCGACTGGGCGGCGCGGGTGAGGTTCCACCGATCGTTCCGGCTGAGCCGGAGCTTGACGCTGGAGCCGTTCCTCCGTACGAGCCGCACGTTGCTGACGTAGAACCGCATGTCCAGCAGGCGGGTCGTGGCCCTCGTCGTGCCGAGCCCGGTGAGGGAGGTCCCGCAGCCGACGGCGCGGGTGCCCCGGGTCGCGGTGAAGCGGATGGTGACGGGCTGTCGCTTCGATGCCGTGGCATGTGTGTGCGCGGGCGTCGCCGCCGGAGTGCGGGTCGGTGTCACGGCAATCGCCGATGTCTGCCCGGACGTGCCGCCGAACGCGATCGCGACAGCGGTGATCGTGAGCGCAGCGACGAGCGCGCCCACGGAGAGCAACTTCTTCATGATGGTCCTTTCGGATGTCCGTTTTCGGGCGCCACCGGGAAGTCCGGTCGGCGCAGGCCGTTGTCGGGCCGGGCCGAATCGGACGTCCGTCAGGAGATGCGGGGTCGTCCGATCAGGCCGCGTGGACGACCGGCGGTCCGCGTGACCGGAGGGCGTCTCCGATGAGCAGCCCGGCGGGGACCACGTCTTCGACATGAGGGGGCCGGCCCGGCGTCGAACCCGGAACCACATGCTGGAACGCGTTCCGGACCAGGCGCACGACGGTCCGCGCCCATCGTATGAGGTATCGCTGCGCGGACCGCAGGAGACACCCGATGATCGTCGCCGCGACCATGTGGACGACGAGTGACCGTGCGTCGATCATCGCGTGGGCAGCATGGTGATGATGATGCCCTGGATCCGTGGTGAGGCCGACCAGCCACGGTGCCGCTCCGAGTACCATGTGGGCGGCGATCTGCGTGCCGGCAAGCAGCGCGATGATCTGTGGCCCGCTCCATGGGCGGAAATGGGTGGCGGGCACACGCGCGCCGATGATGAAGGTCGCGGCGAACACGCCGGCCCACAGCAGGGGTGCGCCCTCGGCGAGGTGGACGGCATTACTCGTCGCGGCATGGGCGCAGACGGTCACGGCGAGGGCGCAGGCGACGAACCATGCGCGACGAAGCGACGTTGCCGTGGCGGCACCCATGTCCGGGACACTAGTGCGTCGCGAGGCTACGACCAGAACGGCCAGAACGAGCTGGGACGATCGTCAGACCCGCGGTCGTGCCCGCGCCGCGCGGCTGACGGTCGGCCGGTGAGTCAGGCTGTCCGAGTCGGCGCGCATGCTCCGGCGGTCTCGGCCGCTGTCTCCGGCGTGTCGCCGCAGATGTCCGTGTGACCGCGGGCATGGGAGGCATCTGAGACCGGCTCACCGGTCCTTGTGGTCACACACTCGCTCGATCAGCGGTCGCAGTGCACGCAAACCAC
>CAYOSM010000062.1:0-12359 GCA_964406645.1 uncultured Bifidobacteriaceae bacterium
CGTCCAGCGCCACCTGCCCCGCGGCCTGGATGGTCGGCCCGTCGGCGAGGGGGTCGGAGAATGGGATGCCGAGCTCGATCAGGTCACAGTGACGTGCGACGGCCGCGACGTACCGCGCGCTCGTGTCGACGTCCGGATACCCGGCGAGGACGTACGGCATGAACGCCGGACCGGCCGAACGCTCGAACGCCTCGCGGATGCGTTCCGCTCCCGCCACACTCACAGTCCCACCGCCTCGGCGACCGCGTCGACGTCCTTGTCTCCGCGACCGGAGAAGCACACGACCACCGGTCCGCTGATCTCGCCGGCCAGGCGCGGAAGCACGGCCAGGGCGTGCGATGTCTCGAGAGCCGGGATGATCCCCTCCTGACGGGTGCATGTCTGGAACGCGTCGAGCGCCTCCTGGTCGGTGGCGGACACGTAGCGGACACGCCCCGAGTCCTTGAGCGCCGCGTGCTCCGGCCCGACCCCCGGGTAGTCCAGGCCGGCCGAGATGGAGTGTGCCTCCACCACCTGCCCGTCCTGGTCCTGGAGGAGGTACGAGTAGGACCCGTGCAGCACACCGGGACGACCCGCCGCGAGCGGGGCGCCGTGTGCGCCGCTGTCCAGGCCGTGTCCCGCGGCCTCGACGCCGATCAGCGCGACGTCCGGGTCGGCGAGGAACGCGCGGAACATCCCGATCGAGTTAGAGCCCCCGCCGATGCACGCGACCACGGTCCCCGGCAGGCGGCCCTCCACCTCCTGGATCTGCAGGCGCGTCTCGTCGCCGATGACCCGCTGGAAGCGCGCGACGAGCTCCGGATACGGCGCGGGACCGACCGCCGACCCGATCACGTAGTGCGTCGTGCGGACGTTGGTCACCCAGTCGCGGATGGCCTCGCTCGTGGCGTCCTTGAGCGTGGCGCTCCCCGAATCGACCGGTCGCACCTCCGCACCCAGCATCCGCATGCGGACGACGTTGAGGCGCTGGCGCTCCATGTCGGTGCGGCCCATGTACACGGTGCAGCCGAAGCCGAGAAGCGCGGCCGCGGTGGCCGTGGCCACGCCGTGCTGGCCCGCGCCGGTCTCGGCGATGATGCGCTCCTTGCCCATCCGCTTCGCGAGCAGGACCTGTCCCAGGGCGTTGTTGATCTTGTGCGCACCCGTGTGGCACAGGTCCTCGCGCTTGAGGTAGAGCCGGTCCACGCCGTACAGCTCGCCTAGCTTGGCGGCGAGGGTCAGCGGGGTCGGGCGCCCCACATACGTGGTGAGGAGGTGGGTGTACTCGGCCCAGAAGGTGTCGTCCTCGTCGTAGGCGCGCAGTGCCTCGGTGAGCTCGTCGAGGGCGCCCATGACCGTCTCCGGCACGAAGCGCCCGCCGTATGCGCCAAATCGGGTTTCCGTCACACTCACACCGACACCTCCGTCGTCGCGCCGCGTACCGCCTCGACGAACGAGCGCACCCGGTCCAGGTCCTTGTGCCCGGGTGAGCGCTCGACCCCCGTCGAGACATCCACCGCCCAGGGTGCCAGATGGCGCACCGCCCGGGCCACGTTGTCCGGGGACAGTCCTCCGGCGAGGAGGTAGTCGCGTCCGATGCCCCCTTCGAGGAGGCTCCAGTCGAACACCTGCCCCGTCCCCCCATGCCGACCGCGCACCGATGCGTCCAGCAGGACGAGATCCGCCGGGCTGTGCTGCGCGGCGTCGATCGCCGCGGGGCCGTCCACGGCGTGCCCGGTGATGACCGCGCAGGAGAGCGTCCGTCGAATCGCGGCGACGTCCGCAGACGCACCGTGCAGCTGGACGTGGGTGAGCCCGCACCGCTCCACCGCGATCTCGAGCTCGTCAATCGTCGGATCGACGAAGACGCCCACGCGCGCGACACCCGGACGGATGGCCGCGGCGACGTCCGTGGCGAGCGGGATCTCGAGGTGCCGGGGCGACGGCGAGGCGAACACGAGACCGATCGCCCAGACGTCGAGCGCCGAGCACGCGGCCGCCACGTCGGGCTCGGTCAGCCCGCAGATCTTGATCCGCGTGGTCTCAGCCACCGTATTGCCCGAGCCGTCCCCGGTCGCTGCTCCTCCACCGGGGAAGGAAGGCGGTGATCACCGCACCCCGGCCGGGGGTGCTCTCCACGGTCAGCGCACCGCCGAGAAGCTGGGCCCGGTCGCTCATCCCGTAGAGCCCGTACCGGGCCTGCGGGTTGCTCGGATTGGGGCGCTGCACGGCGGACGGATCGAAGCCGGCGCCGTTGTCGATCACCTGGAGCGTGATCCCCACCGGCTCCTCCCGCAGGCGGATGCTGATCTGCGTGGCCCCGCCGTGGCGCCCGGCGTTGGTGAGCGCCTCCTGCATGATCCGGTAGAAGGTGATCTTCTGCGAGAGGGACACGCGACTGTCCGGGAACTCGCCGTCCTCGGCGAAGTCCACGCTGACCCCGGCCTGCGACTCGAAGGACCGCACCCCGGTCCGGAGCACGTCCGGCAGCGAGTTGTTCTCGAACTGGGCCGGGCGGAGATGACCGATGAGCTCGCGCATCTCCTGCAGGGCGCCGCCGAGGGTCTCGTAGATCCGTGACAGGCCGCTGCGGAGGCGCTCCGGCATCACATGGCCGTCCCTCTCCATGTCGTCGGCCTCCGCCTCCAGGAGCTGCACCTCGAGAAGCGCCACCGAGAGCTGCTGGGTGGGGCCGTCATGGATGTCGAGGCCGATCCGTCCGAGCATGCGCTCGTCTCCCTCGAGGATCTGCGCCATGGCGCGCTCGAGGGTCTCGGTGAGGCGGAGCTGTTCGAAGAGCGAGGCGACGCGCTCGGCACCCACGCGGGCGATGTGCCGCTGCAGGGGGTCCGTCGAGAGCGTGTCCGGACCCGCCACCCAGATGACGCCGTGGGAGCGCTCCGGCGTCCGTACCGGGAGCGCGACGGCATGCCGCAGCCCGGCGTCGCGGAACGCGGGCGGAAGGGCCCCGGCGTCGACGTCCATCTCGAGGCCGGCCGTGTGGGCCTGGCCGGCGATGCCCTCTCCCACGGGAGCGGCCTCCAGACCGGCCGGGTCTCCGGTGAAGTTGACGGAGTCGATGATCGTGAAGCGCCCTTCACGCTGGTCCACCGCCTGCAGGACGGCCGTCCGCCCCTGGAGCGCGCTCACAATGGAGCCGAGGAGTCGCCGGAGCTCCGCGGCGATGTCACCCGGATCCTCCCCGGGCGTCGTGATCGCGAGAAGCGCGGCGACTCCGTCCGGGTCGTATTCGGATGCGGCCATAGAGGGGACATCTTAGTCGGTCACCCTGCGAACGGATCACCACATCGGACGCGCAGCCTCTCGTGTCCCGTGTCCGACGACCGCCGGGTAATTTCCGGCACGGGGCACTAGAGTCGCGGGACGATGTCTCCCGCTCGCCCAACAGGCCCCGGACCCGGTCCGGTCCGCACCGTCGCGGCATGCCGGTGACCGGCGCCGCCGACATCCCTCCCCCCGTCCGCGTCGTCGTCGTCGACGACAACGCCCCGTTCCGAAGCGTCCTCCGACGCCTCCTTGATCGCGAACCCGACATCGTCGTCGTGGGCGAGGCGGCGACCGGCGGCCAGGCCCTCGAACAGGTGGCGACCGCTCAGCCGGATCTGGTCCTGATGGACGTCTCGATGCCGGAGCTGGACGGGATCGCCGCGACGACCCGCATGAAGGAACTCCACCCCGATCTCCCCGTCGTCCTCCTGTCCGTGGGAAGCAAGAGCCAGGAGATCGCCGCGGGACTCGAGAGCGGGGCCTCGGAGTACCTGGTCAAGGGTGCATCGGCCGCGACCATCGTCGGCGCCGTCCGCCGCCACGGCCGCAGGGGTGAGGAATGACCCCCATGGTGCCGATACACTCTTGGTCGGACCTGCGGAGGACCCCATGAGCCAATCCACCATGCGTGTGGCGATCGCCGACGATCACCGCCTCATGCTGGACGGAATCAAGCGTGCGCTGGAGACCGCTCCCGACATCACGGTCGTCGGCGAGGCGATGAACGGCGCCGACATGCTCCGGATCATCCCCGAGTGCCAGCCTGACGTCGTCCTCCTCGACCTGCGCATGCCGAACGGCGACGGGCTCGAGACGCTCACGAGGATCCGGGAACTCCACCCGACGCTCAAGGTCATCATCCTGTCCATGTTCGACGACGCCGACCACGTCGACCAGGCGCTCCGGCGCGGGGCCGACGGCTACGTGGTCAAGTCGATCAACCCGCTGGACCTGCCCTCCACCATCCGCCAGGTCGTCGAGGGCTCGGTCCACCTGCGCGGGGTGCCCCCGGGATCGGATCCCGGCCGTGCGCACGACGACGGCGAGCGTCAGGAGGCGCCGCCGATCAGCGCCAACCTGACGAACCGCGAGCTCAGCATCCTCCGTCTCGTGACCGAGGGGCTGTCGAACCTCGACATCGCGAACAGGCTGTTCGTCACCGAGCAGACCGTGAAGTTCCACCTGTCCAACATCTACCGCAAGCTCGGCGTGAGCAACCGCACCGAGGCGACGCGCTACGCGTACCGGGCGGGACTCATCGACTGAGTGCGCGCGTTGCAGGGTGGTTACAGGGTGCGGCGTGGTGGAATCCCCCCGCATGGGTCGGCTATCCTGTGTCGGATGAGCGTCACTCTCTCCGCGAACGGCGTGCCACGAATCCAAGGTGACGATGGCGAGCCTTCCCAAAATCCGCCGGTCGCGCCTCGAGGCGCCCAGTAACGAACGTCCTCCCGAGCGGACGACGCCCGACGTCCAGCGGCTCGAGCACAACGGGCTGACCTGGCTCAATATCGAGAGTCCCACTGCTGTCGACGCCCAGTGGCTCGCCAGCACGTTCGACTTCCACGAGCTCGACATCGAGGACGTCCTCTCGCGCCGTCAGCAGCGGTCGAAGATCGACGAGTACGCCGACTACCTGTTCATCGTCCTCCACTTCCCGCGCTTCGACAAGCGCACCCAGAGGATGCAGGGGGCCGAACTCGACCTCTTCGTGTCGAGCGATCTGCTGATCACGCTTCCGAAGGAGCCCCTCAAGCCGCTCTCCGCCTTCTGGTCACAGCTCCAGGGGTATCCGGACGAGCGTGAGAAGCACATGACGAAGGGCTCCGGTCACCTCATCTACGAGCTGGTCGACCGGATGTTCGACTACTGCTTCCCCATCCTCGGGAAGATCGGTCACAAGCTCGAATGGATCGAGGACCAGATCTTCGAGGATCGCAGCACCGAGGTCGTGCGGGACATCTCCAACACCAAGCAGGAGATCATCAACTTCCGCAAGATCATCAAGCCGCAGCGTCCCACCCTGCACGGGCTGGAACGCACCACCCAGCGCTACGCCCCACACGACCTCGAGCTCTACTTCGACGACATCGTCGACAAGAACGAGCGCATCTGGGACGAACTCGAGAACTTCAAGGAGGTCGTCGAGGCCCTCGACGACACCAACGAGGCCGTCATCCGCACCCGCCAGAACGACATGATCCGCGTCCTGACGCTCCTGTCCGGGATCATGCTGCCGCTCACCCTCGTGACCGGGTTCTACGGCATGAACACCGATCAGCTCCCCTTCGCCCATCACTGGTGGGCGAATCTCTTCGTCGGCGGCGTGATGGTGGGCTTCGTCGGCGGGCTCGTGTGGTTCTTCCACCGGCGGCGCTGGCTCTGACATCCCCCGGCGGACCGTTTCCCGCCACGGTCGGTAGCGTGTCCCCCGATGTCCGGCACGACCACATCCGAGCGGCTCCGGGGAGCGCAGGCGCATGGATCATGACGTCATGTGGGCGCCCTGGCGGATGAGCTACGTCACCAGGGATCCCGCGGACCGTCCCGAGTGCGTCTTCTGCGCCGCGCCGCAATCGGAGAGCGACGCGGACCCGTATATCCTGCGCCGCGGTCGCACGGCCTACGTCATCATGAACCTCTATCCGTACAACAACGGTCACCTCATGGTGGTGCCGTACCGGCACGTGCCCCGGCTCACGGACCTCCCGTCCGACGCGACCGCCGAGATGATGGACCTGACGCAGGAGGCCCAGACCGTCCTCCAGGAGCGGATGCATCCCCACGGTTTCAACCTCGGCATGAATCAGGGCAGCGCCGCGGGCGCGGGCATCGAGGAGCATCTGCACCTCCACATCGTCCCCCGGTGGGTCGGCGACACCAACTTCATGCCCGCCATCGGCGACACGCGGGTCATGCCGCAGCACCTTGACGAGACCTACGAACTGCTCCGGGAAGGATTCCCCGCATGACGCTCTCCGCTGACGTCTTCAAGGCGTACGACATCCGCGGCCTCTACGGGGACGAGATCGACGAGGACGGCATGGAGCGGGTCGGGCGGGCCTTCGTCGACCTGACCGAGGCCGGCCGCATCGCCGTCGGGCACGACTGCCGTCTCTCGTCACCGGCGATGGCGCAGGCCTTCTGTCGCGGAGCGCTGGCCGCCGGCGCCGACGTCTGCGATCTGGGGCTCACGGCTACCGAGATGGTCTACTTCGCGGTCTCCGACGGCGACTACGACGCCGGCGCGGCGATCACCGCCAGCCACAATCCGCCGCAGTACACGGGCGCGAAGCTCGTCCGCCGCGGCGCGGTTCCGCTCTCCGGGGACACGGGCATCGGTGAGGTGGGCCGCAGGGCGATGAGCGACGATCCGCTCGGCGCGGCCACTCCGGGCGTGCGTTCGGACGATCCGACCCTCCTCACCCGATTCGTCGACGCGTGCATGGAGTTCGTCGACCCCACCGCCATCCGCGGCCTGCGGGTCGTGATGGACGGTGCCAACGGCATGGCCGGGCGCTACCTGCCGGCGGTCATCGAGCGCCTCGACGGCATCGACGCCGTGCCCTACTACCTCGAGCTCGACGGCCGGTTCCCCAACCACGAGCCGAACCCCCTCCTCGAGGAGAACCGCCGGTTCATCATCGAGCGGGTCCGCGAGGACGGAGCCGACCTCGGCATCGCCTGGGATGGCGACGCGGACCGGTGCTTCTTCATCGACGATCAGGGCGAGTTCGTCCCCGGCGACTTCCTCACGGCGCTGCTCGCCGACCATCTCCTGCGCCGCCGCGGCCCCGCGCCGATCGTGTACGACCTTCGCGCGTCCTGGGCCGTCCGCGACGCGATCCGCGCCGCCGGCGGCACCCCCGACGAGTACCGGGTCGGGCACGCCTTCATCAAGCAGCGGATGCGTGAGATCGACGCGATCTTCGCCGGCGAGGTCAGCGGGCACTACTACTTCAAGGACTTCTCCTACGCGGACACGGGCCTGGTGCCCGCGCTCCTCGTGCTGGAGCTCCTCTCCCAGAGCGGCAAGTCCCTGTCGGAGCTGATCGCCGGTTTCCGCGAGCGCTACCACATCTCCGGCGAGATCAACTCGACCGTGGACGACCCCGCCTCCGTCTTCGCGGAGCTGCGCGAGCGCTATGCCGACGGCAGCCAGACGGAGGTTGACGGGCTCTCGGTCGCCTACGACGACTGGCACTTCAACGTCCGGTCGTCCAACACGGAGCCGCTCGTCCGGCTCAACCTCGAGTCCCTCGTGTCGGAGGCCGATATGGAGCGGCGCCGCGACGAGGTCCTCGCGATCATCCGGGGCGGCTGAGTGACCGCTCGTCGTCGTCCCATGGTGTCCCCAGAGCTCGCGCGCCGATCGCGGCGCCTGCGCACGACAGCGGTCGGAGCCGATTGAGCCCGCTCGACGAACGTCCGACCTCCATCGTCGCCGAGGACCTGGAGGTCGTCTATCAGCGCGGGGCGGAGCCTGCCGTCTCGGGGATCTCCTTCGCACTCGACGCCGGCGACGGCCTCCTCTTCACCGGCGGTCACGGGTCCGGCAAGACGTCCGTCCTGCGGGCGCTCCTCGGCCTCGTCGTCGCAAGCGGCCACATCGAGGTCCTCGGCAGCCACCCCGGTGATCTGAGGAACGCGCCCCGCATCGGCTACGCGCCCCAGGGACGCGCCTACCGGGAGACGCTCACCCCCCATGAGATCGTGACGACCGTGGTCACGCTCCGATTCGGACGCCGCGACGAGTCCGTGGTCTCTGCGGCGCTCGACGGCGCCGGCATCCCGACCGAGCGGTACAAAGCCCGCGACCTCGGCGTCGAGGAGACCAACCGGCTCGCCCTGGCATGCGCGATCGCGGGCGACCCCGACGTGCTCGTGCTGGACGACCCGTGGGAGTTCCCGGAGACGGTCGCGGCCATCGACCGGACCCGCGCCCGCGGTGGCATCGTCGTCGGCGCCAGCCACGAGCCGGGCGGACTGCCGGATCTCTTCGGCCGCGTCATCGAGCTCATCGGCGTCGATGAGGAGACAGACCCGGACGAGGACGACCCCGACGAGACGGACACAGCCGACGCCGGGGAGCCCGGCGAGGCCTCCGACGCCACGTCGATCGACGACGTCACGGACGGCGACGCATGAACCCGATCCTCCTTCTCGCGAAGGCCGACCTCGTCGTGGTCGTCCGCCGCTGGTGGTACTCCGGCATCATCGGCGTCGGCATCCTCGGCATCCTGTTCGCCCTCACACGGGCGTGGGGTGAGGAGGGACGCGTCCAGGCCGACACGTTCCGGGCCGACGTCGCCTCCGTCTACCTGCTCGCCGGCATCTCCCTCGCGCTCGCCCTCGGGGCGACGGCGTTCTGGGGTGCCATCCATTCCGGCAATCTCGGCCTCCTCGCGGCCTCCGGCGCGCGACGGGCCCACATCGCCCTGGGTCGCGTCACGTCACGCATCGTGGCGCTTCTCATCGCCATCGGCATCTGGATCGCCGCATCGCAGATCGCCTCCCTGGCGCTCGGACGCGGGCTGGACCGGCCGCTGATCGTCCACGGTCTCGCGATGCTCGTCACCCTCCTCTTCACCATGCTCGTGGCGTGCGCGGTGAGCACCGTCTTCGGCCCGATCGTGGCCGGTGCCGCCGGCCTCTCCAGCTACGTCCTCGTGCAGGCGGTCGTCAACCTGGAGGCGGCGGCGGACCTCGGCCGGCTCGGTTCGGCGACCTCCGGTGTGCACATCGCCTACAACATCCTTCCCCGCGCCGTCCACTCGCCCATGCTGGTGGACATGCACAATCGGGGCAACGGGGGACCGGCCGCGCCGCAGTTCGAGATCGACAACATCCCGGTGCCCCTCTTCCCCGCCGCGTGGACGACGGTCGCGTGGACGCTCCTCTGGTGCGCCCTGACGGTTTGGCTGTGCATCCGCGGCACCCGCCGACGCACCTTCAACTAGCGCGGCACGGGCTTCTCCACCCGGACTGGCCGTTCACCACAGTCGGGGAGCCACAGGCCCCCGACCTGCACGGCCGGAAGATCAGGCGGTCGCGAGCTCTTCCCGGTCGACCTGACCGTAGAGCGTGTTGCGCTCGAGCGGGATCTTGCCACCGTCCTCCACCAGCTGGCGGATGCGGTCCTGCGTCAGACCGAGGGGGGTCTGCACCGTGGTGGCGTGCGCGATCCGCTCCTCGGTGAGCGTGCCCGACAGGTCGTCGAGTCCGTAGGACAGCGCCTCGGAGGTGATCTCCTCGCCCAGCATCACCCAGTGCCCCTTGATGTGGGGGAAGTTGTCCAGGAAGAGGCGGCCGATCGCGATCGTGCGGAGCTTCTCCTCGCGTGACGGTCCCGGCAGGTAGGCGAACTCGGTGTTGCCCGGCAGGAACGGGAGCGGGATGAAGGCCTGGAAGCCGTTCGTCTCGTCCTGGAGGTCGCGGAGTGCCTGCAGGTGCTCGACCTGCTCCTCCGGCGTCTCGAAGTGGCCGAAGAGGAGCGTCGAATTGGTGCGGAGGCCAAGCTCGTGGGCCTCGCGGTGGACCTGGAGCCAGGTCTCCGACGGCACCTTGCGGTCGGCGATGATCTTGCGCACGCGCTTGCTGAAGACCTCGGCACCTCCACCGGGCATCGTGTCGTGCCCCGCAGCCATGGTGCGCTCCAGCGCCTCCTTGGACGAGACCTTGGAGAGCCGGGCGATGAAGTCCACCTCGACCGCGGTGAGCGCGGTCAGCGACACGTGCGGGAGCGCCGACTTGAGATCGCGGAAGAGGTCCTCGTAGTACTCGAGGTCGTATTCCTTCGTCATGCCGCCGACGATGTGGAGCTCGGTGATGCCGAGATCCGCGTACTGGGTGGCGCGCGTGACGAGATCGTCCACGCTGTAGGCGTAGGCCCGCTCGTCCTTCTCCGTCCACACGGCGAACGCGCAGAAGCCACACCCGACGACACAGATGTTCGTGGGGTTGAGGTGCGCGTTGACGTTGTAGGTCACGTGGTTGCCGTGACGGCGGCGGGCGACGGCGTCGGCGGCTGCGCCCAGATCTTCGAGCGGCGCTTCCTTGTACAGACGGACCGCCTCCTCCGACGTGAGACGTTCACCGTCGGCGGCGCGTGAGAGAAGTGTGTCGACCATGCGCAAAAGGTATCAAGCCCGGTGGCCGGACAGTGCCCGGGGCGGTGGGCGCATCGTCCCCGGATCCGGGTCGCTCGCAGACCGTGCCCGGCCACGACCTCCCGGACGTTCTCCGCCTCTCCAGGGGGCGTGCAGCCCCCGTGAGAGCGGCGTCCGGCGAAGGTCGGCTGATACCGTTGGCGGGCATGGCGTTCGCAGACGAGTTCCGCATCATCCTCGAGGAACAGCCCCCCGACTGGGCCTTCTTCGAGTGCCGCATGACCGTTGACGACCCCCACCGGCTCGCCGACGCACGCGTCGTCCTGGCCCGTGCCAACGCACGCCCCATCCGCGAGATCGAGGACCACGACTTCGAGATCACGGTCGCCAACACCACCGGTCGCGGCGCCGCCGCCGGCGTCGTCGAGTCCGCACTCAGGATCGTCGACGGGCTGGGCATCACCGGACGGATCTGGGCCGGCGAGACGTACGACTCGCTCCGCCCGGCCCCCGCGCACCGCTACGGCCCGTAAGAGATGTACCGCTCACCCGACGACATCGCCCTCCTCACCGAGCTCGCGGGCGTCCTCGATCAGACCATCGGCGAGGCGGGGCTCACGAGCGGCTCGTACCTCGTCCTCCGGCAGTTGATGAAGGCCGGTAAGCCGATGGGGATCTCCGCCATGGCGATGGTGCTCGAGGCCGAGCCCGACGAGGTGGCCGAGGTCACCCGGCGCCTCGCCGAGAACAACCTCGTCGTCGTGCGCGGCCAGGGCATCGAGATCGTGGGCGCCGCGGCCCGCCGGATCCAGGAACTCGACGATCAGGCGACCGAGGCGATGCGTGCCCACGTGCTCGACCGCGCGCACTCCCCCACCGTCTACGGCCTCGTGGCCGCCATGCAGGGCGGGCGCTTCACCGTCGACGATCTCATCGACTTCCTGAACGAGGGTCCCGACGACGAGGAGTGAGCCGGTGATGCGGTGATCCCGCGTCCCGTCCGTCCTCACGCATCACCCGTCTCACCCCGGTGGGGATCCCCCGCGGATCAGCCCCGGGAGCGCCGCCGGGCCGGCTCCTCGCCGAGAAGCTCGGACGCGCCCTCGTCGATCTCGTCCATCGCCTGTCCGAGCGCGCCGGCGAGTGAGCCCGCGATGCCCGCGCGCCCGCAGGCGTTCTCCAGATCGCGCAGGAGCGCGACCAGCGTGCCGTCCAGCGTGTCCTGCACCGCGACGAGGGGCTCGGTCGCGGTGAGGTAGGCGCCGTGGGCGACGTGGGCCTCGGATTGGAGCGTGGCGACGGTGTCGAGATCCGCGATCCTCGCCAGGGGCCGCATGGGATCGAGTCGCCAGTCGGCCAGCGCGGCTGCGGCCTCACCGAGATCCGAGACGCTCCGCCGCATCCCCGCGTCGAGGTCCGAATCACCCAGCCTCTGTGAGAGCGTCGCGACCATGCGGCACTCCTCGCCGTCGATCGCCTCCTCCACCCACTCGATGAGGAGGACGGCGACGGCTACGCGATGGCGCTCCTCCGGATCGGGGACCGGTTCACCGGACGGGTCGAGGCAGAGGACCCCTCCGTCCGCCCGGACACAGAGATACCGCCGCACGCCGGGTTCGGTCTCGACGGCCCGGATGCCGGTCAGGGGGTCGGCGGTGCCGGCGTAGGGCGCGGCGATGGCCTCGAGGTCGTGTGCGAGATCGTGCAGGGGGTCCGTCACGGCCCGAGCGTAGCGGGGTGGATGCCCCGCTGGTGGCGCCGACCGGTTCCGCACGCACCGTTCCACCGGGTTAGACGTCACGCCGATCGTGGGATCGGCGGCTCTGCGGTTCCGTCCAACGGGACTCAGGTGCCAGGCACCCCGATCCCGTGATTTCTGTGTCGTAATTGCAAACACCCTGCAAAGAAGCGCCACGAGCCCTCCGTGATCCTCGATAACGGGACTCGGGTGCCTGGCACCTGAGTCCCGTTCACCGCCCCTGA
>CAYOSM010000063.1:0-12328 GCA_964406645.1 uncultured Bifidobacteriaceae bacterium
CCGATGGTGACGCCGGGAAGCACGATCACCCCGCCGCCGAGCCAGACGTTGTCGCCGATCGTGATGGGCTCGGCCGCCTCCCAGCCCGCGCGCCGCAGCACCGGGTCGATCGGGTGCGTCGGCGTCAGGAGCTGCACGTTCGGGCCGATCTGCACGTCGTCACCGATGGTGATGCCGGCGACGTCGAGCGCGACGAGACCGAAGTTCGCGAAGCAGCGGGCCCCGATGCGGATGTACGTCCCGTAGTCGCACAGGAACGGTGGACGGATGACCGTCCCCTCACCCACGCCACCGAGGAGGTCCTCGAGGATGGCGCGCCTGCCGTCCTCGTCCTCCGGCGCGCTCCCGTTGTACGCGGCCTCCAGACGTCGTGCCCGGAGCGCGTCGGCGTGGAGCTCGGGATCGTCGGCACGGTAGAGGTCACCGGCGATCATCCGTTCCTTCGCGCTGCGGTCGTCGCCGGCGACGCCCTCCGGATGGCGATGGAACTCGATCAGGAAGCGCGCATCGATGGCGGGCTCCGCGTGATGAGGGACCTCCGGTTCGATGACCAGCGTGTCACCCGCCGTCAGCTCGACCGCTCCCCGGCCCGGGTCCTCCCAGACGAAGCGAAGCGTGCCTTCAAGAAGGCGGAGCAGCCCCCATGATCCCGCCCCGATCCGGTGGGCGCGGCGCAGACCATCGGGAACGGTCTCGGCGTCGAACTCCCGGGTGCTGCGTGTGAGCACGACCCCGGCGGGAAGCTGTCCATGGTCCATGGGAACTTCCTATCACGATCCCCCGGCGACGGCGCTGCGTAGGCTGTCCCCATGACCACCGACAGGGCCCCGGCACGGCGGTGAGCGTCACCGTGACGACACCCGAGCGATGGCGTCGATCCGGTCCGCCGAGGCGCCGACGTCGGTGGCCGCGTCACCCGATGCCCGGCTCCCGCCGGCGGCCTCCCGGACACCGACGCAACCGTCACGTCCGATGAGCATCCGTCGCCGCATCCTGATCGCCGCCCTCGTGCTCCTGCTCGCGATCGCGGGTGTCGCCGCCTGGATCGTCTGGCCGCGGAGCATCACACCGGTCTCGGAGGACCAGGCCGTGGAGGAGTTCCGCGAGCAGACCACGGGGACCGCCGACGAGGGTCCCGCGATCCCCGAAGCCGGTGTCTACACGTATTCCGGCACGGGTGACGAGCGCATCGGTATCGGGCCTCTTCCCACCCAGGTCCGGCCGATCCCCGCCACGGTCACCGGGATCGTGGTCGCCTCCGCCGATCGCTGCTTCACCCTAACGGTCAACTACTTCGCGCAGCACACCGAGGACACCCGCTACTGCGTCACCGACGACGGCGCACTGCGCATCGACGAGCAGATCAAGCACCAGGACGTCAGCAGTTTCACCGTGACGTCGACCATGACGTGTAACCCCGCGATCCTTCTCCCGAACCGCCCCGGAGACGTGCCGCTCGCCTGTGATCTCACCCTCACCGGCGCGCCCGTCGACATCTCCATGCACCTCGTGGGCGGTGCCCGACGCGGACGCGACCGGTCCATCCGCATCGGTGGCCGGCCGGTGACGGTCGCGCCCGTCACCATGACGCTTGAGATCACCGGCAGCCTCACCGGCCGCTGGGTCGAGACCACATGGTTCACCCCGCAGCATCTGCCCGCCCGCATCGACCGGGACTTCACCCTGAGCGGACCGGCCACCTTCTCGGAGCGGTCCACGCTCGTCCTGCGTGGTCTCACCCCCACCACCTGACCGGCGGTCAGTGGTGGTACGGGTGCCCGGCGGCGATGGCGAGCGCCCGGTAGAGCTGTTCCGCCAGCACCACCCGGGCCAGCTGGTGCGGCAGCGTCAGGGGCCCAAGCGACAGGCGCTCGTCGGCGCGGTCCATGAGGTCGGGCGGAAGGCCGGCCGCTCCACCGATCAGAAACGTCGTCGGGCGGGGCACCTCCAGGCGTGCCACGAGCCACCGGGACAGGTCCTCGCTCGAACGCGGGGCCCGTCCTTCGGGACTGAGGGCGACGATCCATGCACCGTCGACGATGCGTTCCTCGATGCGCGCGCCCTCGCGACGATGGACCTGGTCGTCACCGTGCTGAAGCGGCTCCGCCGCAACCTCATCGACACGGAAGGCGACGCGATCGGCGATCCGCCGCTCGTACTCCGCCGCCGCGTCCGCGTGGGGAGCACGGACGGCTCCCACGCAGACGACCTGGAGGCGCAGCGGCGCCGTGCCGCGGTTCTTCCCTACTGCTCGACCCTCGCGGAGATGATCCACACCGGCTGGCTCGGCTTCCCGTCGGTGACGGCGAGGTCCGCGATCCGCTGGATGGTGGCTTTCGACACGGCATCCGTGGCGTGCCCAAGGATGCCGTAGTCCGGCATCTGGGAGAGGCTTGCGGCCCCGTTCTCGGAGCTCACGACGAAGAACTGCGAGCCGCTCGATCCGGCGGGCGCCGTGGTCGTCTTCGCCATCGCGACATCACCGACCTTGTACTGGTAGCCCTCGGGAACCGCGCCCACGACCTCGTAGCCCGGGCCGCCGCCGCCCGTACCGTCCGGATCTCCTCCCTGCAGCACGAAGTCGGGGACCACACGGTGGAAGGTAAGACCGTCGTAGAACCCCTTCGCCGCGAGGAAGGCGATCGAATTGGGGATCGGGCCGCCGGCCTCACGGTCGAGCTCGATGTTGATGACGCCGCAGGAGGTCTCCATGACGATCGTCGCGGGACCGGCCGCGAGAACGTCCTCCGGTGCGCTGTAGGACGCCTTCGTACCCGGGTCGGGCTGCTTGTCGGCGGGCAGACAGCTGTCGGTCGGAGCCGCCTGGGCGGTGGTGTCCGCGCCCGTGGTGGAGTCGGTGGCCGTCGTGGCCGTCGTCACGGATCCGGTGTCCGCACCCGTTGTCTCCGAGCCGCCGCCGCACCCCGCGACGACGAGAAGAGATGTCGCAACCGCTGCCGAACACATCCATGCGCGCAATGGAACTCCCACTGAAGCCCTCCCGTTTTCATCCTTACAATCGGGGGCATGGTAGATGACGCCCTCCGCGCATACCTGGATCATCAGGCCGGACCGGACATCCTCCCCGAGGTTCGGGAGGCCATGGCCGCGGCGCTCGGCGAGCCCGGAGATCCGGAGGCCCTCCATGATTGGGGCCGCGCACCGGCGGACCGGGTCGCGTCCGCACGCGCCTCGGTGGCCGCCCTCATCGGCGCGTCACCCGACGAGATCGTCTTCACCTCCGGCGACGTAGAATCCCGGAACCTCGCGGTCAAGGGAACCATGAGCGCACTCGCCGGCCGCGGCGATCACATCGTCGCAAGCATGATGGAGCACCCGGCGACACTGTCCGCCTGCCGCTCCTCGACCCGCCGCAGCGGATCACTGACCCTCCTGCCCGTCGACGGACTGGGCGCCATCGCGGCGGACGACCTGCGCGCCGCGCTCCGTCCCGAGACCGTCCTCGTCTGCGTGACGCACGCCCAGGCCGAGATCGGGACGATCGCCGACCTGCCGCCCCTGGTCGCGGCGGCCCGCGCCGGCGACGCGCACCCCACCGTGCACGTCGACGCGGCGCTCACCGCCGGGCTGCTGGACATCGACGTCGCGACCCTGGGAGCCGATCTGGTCACCGTCGGGTGCGCATCAATCGGCGGCCCCCCGTGGATCGGCGCCCTCTGGGTCGGTCCGCAGGCGCGGATCCACCCGCTCATCGAGGGAGGAGCCCAGGAGCACGGCAAGCGCGGAGGATCCCTCGACGTACCGGCCGTCGCCGGATTCGGCGTGGCGGCGGAGATCGCACAGGTGATGCGATACAAGAGGGTGCGCACGCTGCGGGAGAGGGCGGAGCGCCTGGCGTCGGGCCTTCTCACCATCGACGGGGTCCGGCTCAACGGGCCGCCGCTCGACGAGCGGTTGCCGGGGCACGTGCAGGTGTCGGTGGCCGGTGCCGACAGTGAGGCGCTCACCCTCATGCTCGCCGTCCGGGGCGTCGCGGCCTCACCGGGGTCGGCGTGCACCGGTGCCGGCAAGAGCTCACCCGTTCTGGAGGCCATCGGCCTCGATGACCCATGGGTGCACTCGGCCGTGCTCCTGACCCTCGCCGCGACCACCACCGATGAGGAGATCGACACCGCGATCGAGCGGTTCGCCGACGCCGTGCGGACACTCCGCGCGATGGGGGTCGCGGGGTGACGACCGTCGATGCCCTGGGGACCTGGTGTCCCGTCCCGCTCCGCCTGCTGCGGAAGCGCATCATGAGCGCCGAGGAGGGTGAGGAGTTCCGGCTTCTGGCGGACGATCCGCTCATCGAAGTCGATCTCCCCGCATGGTGTCACGACAGCGGTCACGAGCTGGTGTCGCTCTCGGATGAGGACGGGGTATGGACGGGGATCGTGCGTGCGCGACTGGCATAGTGCGGGCATATGACGACACAGACACCCGACATCCGTATCCCCACTTCCCTGCTTCCCTCTGACGGCCGCTTCGGCTGCGGTCCGTCCAAGGTCCGGCAGGAGGCCGTCACCGCACTGGCATCGGTCGCTCCCACGCTGATGGGCACCAGCCATCGCCAGAAGCCGGTCAAATCCCTGGTGGGACGGGTACGCGAGGGTGTCTCATCGCTTCTTTCGCTTCCCGACGGGTATGAGGTGCTGCTCGGCAACGGCGGGGCCACCATCTTCTGGGACGCCGCCACCTTCGGGCTCATCGAGCGCCGCAGCCAGCATCTGAGCTTCGGCGAGTTCTCCTCCAAGTTCGCGAAGGCCGCGAAGGAGGCCCCGCACCTCGAGGACCCGGAGGTCATCACCACCGAGCCCGGCGACCACCCCGAGGCCGTCGCCAACCCCGACGTCGACGCATACGCCCTCACCCACAACGAGACATCCACCGGAGTGGCGATGCCCATCCGGCGCCCCGAGGGTGCGGACGGGCTCGTTCTCGTCGATGCGACGTCAGGTGCCGGCGGCATCCGCGTCGACCCGTCGCAGTTCGACGTCTACTACTTCAGCCCGCAGAAGTGCTTCGCGTCCGACGGTGGCCTCTGGCTGGCCGCCTGTTCACCCGCCGGCGTGGAGCGCATCGAGTCGATCGCCGCGACGGACCGCTGGATCCCCGCCGGACTCCACCTCGGCACCGCGCTCGACAACTCGCGGAAGGACCAGACGTACAACACGCCGGCCATCGCCACGCTCGTCCTGCTCGCCGAGCAGCTCGACTGGATGAACGCGCACGGTGGCCTGGAGTTCGCCGCCGGCCGCGCCGACCGGTCGTCCACCGCGCTCTACGAGTGGGCGGAGGCATCCGACTTCGCCACGCCGTACGTGGCCGATCCCGCCAAGCGGAGCCCCGTGGTCGGCACCATCGACATCGACGATGCCATCGACGCGCCGACAGTGAGCAACGTGCTCCGCGCCAACGGCATCCTCGATACCGACGCATACCGGAAGCTGGGCCGCAACCAGCTGCGGATCGCGATGTTCCCGGCCGTCGATCCGGAGGACGTCGAGCGCCTCACCCAGTGCATCGACCACGTGGTGGACGCCCTCAGCTGACGCTGGGATCGTGGGAGCCGGCCCGCTCCCGCCGCCATATGAGAGACGCCTCGTCACGTCCGGTGTCCGGCACCGGACGTGACGGGCTCAGGCGCGAAGCAGGGCCATCGAGGTCGACGGGAAGATGGCCGACCAGGAATCCACGATCTCGTCGACATGCTCACGCAGGGTCCGGGCCGTGGCCTCCAGCAGGCACACCATGCGGGCGGTCCCCCATTCCGCGGGCACGTCACGACAGCGGCGACGCAGATCGGTCATCGGGATCTCCGCCATGTCCAGGGCCCGCGTGAAGGTGCGGCGCACGGGGCGTCCATCGCGGCTCATGATCCCGGCACCCGGCCATTCGGCGGGGTCGTCGCACAAGAGAAGAGTGGCCAGCCCGTCGACCCAGTCGAGTTCGACCTCGAACGAGCCGACCGGCTCCAGGCGATAGCTCACCACGGAGATGTCGAGCCCGTCGTAGAGCTCACGGACGGCACCGCGCCGCACGAGGAAGTTGAACGCCCAATGCTCGGTGTTCAGCACCTTGCCCTGCTGGATCTCGGCACCGCCGAGCGCCGGCCTCGTCATCATCGTCCGGGTCCCTCCGAATCGTTTGATGACGTGTTTCGCCGTCCTCCGCGATTCTCCCTCGGCGGGACGGAGAAGCGATCCATTGGCTCTCGGCGCTCCGAGTCCACACGGGAATCCCGATCGGGTGCGGCGACGGTGCTCTCTGCGAACATGACCGGATGGGTGAACCGAATGGGGAGAACGATCGAGTGAGCGCGCCGGTGACCGGACGACCGTGCCGATACGAGCTGGGCACGTCGGATCTGGTGGCCGCCGGGACCTTCTACGGCGGTGCCCTGGACTGGACCGTCACGGGCTCCCGGGTGACCGAGATCCCGTACACGCTCGCCATCTCGAGGGGCGTCGCCGTAGCGGGCCTGATGCTGGCCCACAACCAGACCGGTGAACCGCCGCCCAGCTGGATCCCCCACTTCGCCACCGACGACTGCGCGGCGACGGCCGCGGCCATCACCGCCGCGGGCGGCGACATCCTGCGTCCGCCCTCCGAGGCCCCGGGCATCGGTGTCTTCGCGATCGCGAGCGACCCGGGCGGTGCCGTGTTCGGCGTGACGCAGATGGACGCGAGCCAGGTGGAGGACGCCGTTCAGCACGCCCGGCGCAACTGGCACGAGCTCATGAGCAACGACACGTCCTCGGCCCTCGCCTTCTACGAGGCCGTCTTCGAATGGACCACGGGGGACGCCCACGACGTGGAGCACGTCGGCACGGCTCAGACGATCCACGCCGGAGACGACGCGATCGGCACCGTCATGGCGATCGCACCGAACGCCCCGACGTCCGTCTGGCTCACCTACTTCGGCGTCGACGATCTCCCCGAGACGCTGCGACGTATCGGCCTCACCGGCGGCAACGTCATGCACGGCCCGGCCGACGCCCCTGACGGGCGGCAGATCGCCGTCGCCGCCGATCCCCAGGGAGCCTGGTTCGCCGTCATCGGCGCGGCGGCGCGTGAGAACACCTCACGTGCCATCCCCCTGCGCATGGCCTGAGCCACAGAGGTGCCGCGCGACCTCACCCGGCGTTCGCGGTCAGCCCGCCAGCGCCGCCCGTAATCCCGACACACCCGTGCTGTCGCTGATCCGCACCCGTGACAGCGCGTAGGGCCGTGACGCGCTGTGGCTCACCCCTGGCTCGGTGGTCACGGCCGTGACGTACCCCGTCTCACGCGCCATGGCCTCCACGCGCGAGTCGAAGCGACCCGCCGGATAGCAGAGCCACTGCACCGGGTGACCGAGCCCCTTCTCGAGGACCCGGCGCGAGCCGGCGAGCTCGTTGCGCAGACCGCTCTCCGAGAGCGACGTCAGATCCGAATGGCTCACGGTGTGCGACCCGACCTCGATGCCCCCGGCCTCGATCCGCCGGAGGGCCTTGAATTTCATGAACGCGCGATCCGATCCGGTCACCCGGTCGGTGATGACATAGGCGGTCGCCACCATCTTCCGCTTCCTGAGGATCGGGAGCACCGTCTTGGAGATGTCGATGTAGCCGTCGTCGAAGGTCAGGAGCACCGGCCTCTTCGGCAGGGCCGCTCCCGTGGCAAGCGCGTCATAGAGCTGTGATTGCGTGATCGTGCGGTACCCGTTCGCGGCGAGCCAGTCCATCTGCTTCGCGAAGTCCTGCGGGGACACGTTGAGCCGGCGCTCCCCCTCCGACTTGATGGGCGCGGGATCCGCCACCCGGTGGTACATGAGGATGGGCACCCGCACGGTCCCGGTCGCAGACACCGGGATGGGCGTGAACTCCTGCGTCTGATGCACGACGGTGGACGCCGTCGCCGTGGGGGTCGTGACGGTGACCGATGTCGTCTGCACCCCCTCCGTCGAGGTCGTGCCGGCACCGGTCTCGGTGGTCGCCGCCGACTCGTCGAGGACGGCGGTCCGCGTGGGCGTGCTCGCGCCGCCTCCGCAACCCGCCACGAGCCCCGCCACGGTGAGGAGGACGCATCCGAGTGCGGCGAGACGGCGAGCGGGCATCGGATGATCCTAGATGGCCCGGGCGCCCCCCTGGGACGGATGGGTCCGGTGGTCCGCATGGGGCAGGGTCACGCGCCCGAACGGCGAACTCCTCCGCCATGGACGACGCACTGCGCCTTCTCCTCGCGACCCTCTTCGCGTGGGCGGGCATCGCAAAGCTGGTCACCTTCCGGCGTTTCACCTTCACGCTTGGGCAGCACGGGGTCTCCCAGGGCCTGCGCGGCCCGGTCGCCGGCGTGATCGCCACGACCGAGCTGGGCATCGCGATCTGGCTGGCATCCGGACAGGCGCCCGTCGGCGCCGGGATCGCCGCCGCCGTCGTGAGCGGCGTCTTCGTGGCCGCCATGATCCGCGCCCGCATCCAGGGACGCCGGAGCGCCAGCTGCGGCTGCTTCGGGGGGACCCGTCAGTCAGGAACGCTCTTCCTCGCGGTGCGCGCCGCCGTCATCGGCGCACTCGGCGTCGCCCTCGCCACGGGAATCGGCGGCTCGGTCGACCCGCGGCCCGAGACCGTCCAGTCCGCGATCCTCGCCGTGCTCGGCGTCCTCGTCGTCGGCCTCAGCCTGGCCGTCGTCGCCCTCTACCGTCAGGTGGGAGTCCTCTCCATGCGGATCTCTCCCCAGACCGCGCTCGAGCTCATCGAGGAGGGCCCCGACGTCGGTGAGATCGCGCCGATGCTCGTCGACCTGACCCGCATGGGGCAGGAGATCGTGGCCTTCGTCTCGCTCAACTGCCGTGTGTGCATCAACGTTCTCCCCGGCCTCCGCGCCATCGACCGGGAGGGCATCCCGGTCCGCTGGATCCGTGAGGACGACGAGCCGGAGGTGTTCGAGGAATGGGGCGTCCCCGGCACGCCGTACGTCGTCTACCTGGTGGACGGGATCGTGCGCTCCAAGGGACTCGTGAACACGCTGGAGCAGATCCAGTGGCTGATCGACGCCGGCGCGGAGCGTGACGCAGCAGCCGCCTGACCTCGCCGACCGCGCCGCGCGACGCCTGGCGGGGTCCACGACCCGTCGATCGTTCATCGGTGTCCTCGGCGCCGCCCTCATGGGCCTCGCGACCCGGCGCCCCAGCGCGGAGGGTGCGACGCGGGTTGCCGGGACGGAGCCCACGCACGGCGACTGGTTCGGATTCTGCGGCCACTACTGGACCACCGGCTCGTGTCGCGGTCCGTTCCGTCTGCCGCGGGTCGATCGCGCGGGGCGCCCACTTCGCCCGAGGGACGGCCGACCGGTGGACGACCGCGGCCGCCTGGTGAACGGCCGGGGGCAGCCCGTTGATGAGAGCGGTAATCGTCTTCTCGATGCGAACGGGGCGCCACTCGCGTCCGCTCCGCGCAGCCGTCTCTGCGAGGACACGGTCCGGCGCCGTTTCCGCCTGAACGACGCCGTTCTGCAGGGGTCCTGGTACCGCTGCTGCGACGGTCAGATCCGCAAGCTGTGGGACTGCTGCTCGGTCAGCCCGAGGCGCATCAACGGGGACCAGTCCGTCACGGGGTACTGCCGCGGGAAGCGCAAGGTCTTCTGCGTCGTCTACTACGACACGGGGATGCCATGCTGACCGCCATCGTCGTCGCAGCCGCGCTCATCGCCGGCATCTCCACCGCCTGGTCGCCCTGCACCTACGCGATGGCCGAGACCTTCACCCCCGACGGGTGCGGCAGCCGCCGTTCGCAGTGGATCGGCCTCGTGATCTTCACCGTCACCGCGATCACCGTCGCCGCCGGCGTCGGGGCCCTGGCGGGATGGATCGGGTCGGTCCTGCCCGGCGGCCGTCCGGCGCTCGTCATCGCCGCCGCCCTCATCGGCGCCTCAGCGCTTCGCGAGGCCGGAGTGCTCCGCTTCCCCATCCCGGTCATCCGCCGGCAGGTGCCCGAGGCATGGCGCCGCACCCTTCCCCTCCCCCTCTGGACCTCGGGCTACGGCGTGATCCTGGGTGTCGGATTCGGCACCTACCAGTTGGTCGCGACCTACTGGGCCGTCGTCATCACGGCCCTCGCGGTCGGCGATCCCATGATCGGGGCGATCGCCCTCGGCGTGTTCGGACTGACGCGGGGCGTGATGGCGGCGAGCCCGGTCAGCGCGTTCGACCTGCTCTCGCGGAGGGGGCAGACGGCTCTGCGCTCCGCCAACGCGATCGTCCTCGCGCTCCTCGCCCTCGCCCTCATCCCGGCGATCGCGGACGCTCAGACAGGACTTCCGACCCCGGTGGGCGGCGCGGATCCGACCGTCTCCGACGACACCTCCGCGTTCACCTGGTACGCCGAGGGCGGTGTGCCCAGCGTGCGCATCGTTCCGCCGGATTCACCCCGCGTGGTCATCTCCGACGTCCGGGAGCCCGCACTCTCCGGAGGATCGATCGCCGTGGTGACGGTCCAGGGCATCGAGGTCCGGGATTGGCGCACCGGACAGGTGATCGCGTCCGTCGGCGGTCAGCTCGTCCATCCCGCGCTGTCCGGCGACCGGCTCGCCTACGTCGAGCTCCTGCGGAACGGGTCGCGCCTCGTCCTCCGCGATCTCCGCACGGGCACCGTTCGCGTGATCACCCGGGTGGGCCGCAGCATCGATCTCGGACGCGCGTCCATCTCCGGGCAGGCGATCGTCTGGCACCAGGCGTCCGGTCTGAACAGCCGGATCCTCATGCGCCGCGTGACCGGTGGACCGGTGCAGAACCTGTTCACCACCCGCCGCCGCTGGCAGGTGAAGTCGCCGTCCCTCGCGGCCGGCGTCCTGGTGTGGATCGAGAACGACGCCGAGGACTACTGGGTACGCGCCCGGCGGCTCTCCGGAGGCCGGACCTTCACCATCGCCCGCTCCAACCGTGAGGTCGCCGTGACCACGGCCACCGACGGTCGCCGCGCCTGGATCGGCATGTGGCGCGTCTTCGCCGGAACCGGCCGCATCCACGTGGTGCGCCTCCCCGCCGCGCTCGTCCGTCCCTGATCACACGTCGCCGGCCGGCGACGCCGTGCTCGTACACCGCCGCATGGACGATCGCGGCGAACACGTCTTCGGTGCCCCTGCGACGGCCTGGTGTCAGGCGCCAGGCCGTCGCACTTCACCTCGTATCCGCAGAATCCCTGCACACAGCCATAATTCCATGATGCCGCCTCCGGCGAGCGACGACAAAGTGTCAGGCACCAGCACGTCGCACATCCCGATGGCGCGCTGGCCGGCCGCCCTCATCCACCCCTGATCACACTTCGCCGGCCGTGGAACCGTCCGCCGACTAGCGTTCAGACATGGCACTCCACACACCGCTCTGCGACCTCCTCGGCATCCGGCATCCCATCCTCCTCGCGGGGATGGCGGGCGGGCCGACGACCCCCGAGCTCGTCGCCGCCGTCAGCGAGGCCGGTGGCCTCGGCACCTTCGGGCTCTCCGGTATGACGCTGGACGCCGCCCGCCAGGCGCTCCGGGCGGCCATGTCGCTCACCCGAGCACCGATCGGGATCAACGTCCTGCTGCCCGAGCCCACGCCGCCGAACGTCTCCGACGACGAGCACCGGGAGGCCTTAGCACCCATCCGCAGGCGACTCGGCCTACCGGAGAACCCCGAACCGCCACCGACGACGGCGAAGCCGCTCGATCTCGTGGCGATGGCGATCGAGGAGGGAGTCACCGTCATCACCACCGGGCTCGGCGATCCCGCCCCCGTGGCTCCGATCACCCGTGACGCGGGTCTGCCCCTCATCGCGATGGTCGCGACGGTCGACGACGCCAGGACGGCGGCGGCATCCGGTGCGGACGCCATCGTCGCCCAGGGCGGCGAGGCGGGAGGCCACCGATCGAACTTCGCGGTGCCCGATCCCGAGCATCCCGTCATGGTGGGGACCATGGCCCTCGTCCCGCAGGTGGTGGACGCCGTCGACGTCCCGGTCATCGCGACCGGCGGCATCATGGACGGTCGTGGCCTCGTTGCGGCCCTCGCCCTGGGTGCACAGGCCGCGCAGTTCGGCACGCGGTTCCTGTTCGCCGCCGAGAGCGGCGCCAACGCGGCGTATCGTGCGCGCCTCGCCTCCGCCAGGGACACGGACGCCCGCATCATCACCAACTTCAGTGGTCGCCCCGCGCGGGGCCTTCCCAACACGCTCCTGGAAGAGCTGGAGGCCGCCGGCGCGCCGAACCTCGGCTACCCGCGCCAGGGACGCGCTCTGGCGGACCTGCGCCGTGACTCTGTGGCCCGCGGCGTGGCCGACCGCGTGTCGACCTGGAGCGGACAGGCCGC
>CAYOSM010000064.1:0-4824 GCA_964406645.1 uncultured Bifidobacteriaceae bacterium
TGCCACGAGGTGGTGGTCATGAGCGGGCCGGACGGGCTGCCACTGTACGTCGGCGTGTGAAGGTCTTCGAGGGTCACCGATGCCTGGTGAACGGCCGCGAGGGCGATGGGGTTGATTGCGTCGTTCGTACATGCACCCAGGGGATTCGGGGTGCAGTAGACGCCGACAGCGAGCCAAGCCGCGTCGAGATCTACAAATTCGCGTCGACTGGGGTTCGTCGGCGTGCCAGCGCTCCCGATTCTGCAAACGGGAAGCCCTGAAGTCGAACGACAGACCTCGAGGTCTCGGTTGCTACTCGCTATATATGCACGCCAATCCTGATCGAGGCCAACCCAGAGGCCTCGGTTCAAGCTTGCGGCGGTGATGACCGTATTCGCGGGCGCCGTAAACCGAACCTCGCCTCGGGCACCCCCCGGCGTAGTCCCGACGTCGACGGGAGCAGACGCGTACATCCCGCTTGCAGCCGAAGTGGCCGGACATATCTGGTCAACAACAACTGGAGAGGTTGCCGTAATCGTCCATGAGCGGTTAATCGCACCAGGCGCAGTTGGGGTTCCGCATGCATCCACTGTGTACGTCCCTGCACCGGCCAGGCTGGGTCCAAGGCCCAATGCACCTGCAGCGGCCAGTACAACCCAGAAGGATGCCGATAGACGCCTCATCGGAGGAATCTTGCCTTTATTGCTCCAGGTGCGCGGACCGCAGCAGTCGTACGCCGAATGAGAACGGCGCGTGACCTGCCGCGCCGGCCCGTCGCTCGGTCCATAAGAATGAGGCTGAGCTTCCAAGTGTTCCGGGTGCGAAGCGCACGGATCGTCGTCGGATTGAGGAGCCTTGCTCGTCGACCGAGCACCAGAACGCGGGTATGCGGCAACGGCTTCATCAGGCGGATGATGACGTCATTCTTCCGCACCTTCACCCAAAGTAGACGTGGAATGCCAGTCGGCGTGATGGCCGCTGACGGTGCCGCAATTCCCGTCATGGAACCACCTGCTGACACCGCTTCGAATGCCTTCGCCCGAGTGACCAAGCCCGCAAGATCGGCGGCTCGGTACGCCGCCTCCGCATCGAGGGCACGTGAGCCATCCGGCTGGACGCGAGCGCTCTGGGTGACGATGTCCTCAACCTGCTGACGGGTCAGATCAGGACGGTATGCCCGGATCGATGCGATGACTGTCGCCGCCAGCGGACTCGCAAAACTTGTTCCCCACGCACTAACGCCTGTTCCTGCGGCATTTGAGGCGAAAGCGGGACACCCCGGCGCCGACAGGACACCCGGCTGACGTGAAGAGAACGAGCAGAGCGCTCCTCCGCCGTCATTCGCAGCAACCGCGACAACACCAGGAATAGCAGCTGGGTAGTTAGGGGCCCCGCCGTCGTTTCCGGTCGACGCCACCAGGCTGATACCGGCCAACTGAAGCGTCTGTATCCGTGTCAGGAAGCTCTCGTAGTGTGGTTGGCTAGGCCCCTGGGGCCCGCCAAGACTGAGATTCACTGCGACGACACCCGGGATGCGAAGACACTGTCCTGCTGCGAAACCGTAGTTGGCCCAGGTGAAGCTCGACACGGTGTCAGTGGCACGGACACTCACCACGCGTGCGTGTGGCCACAGACCGACCGTGCCCACACCGTTTCGTGGTGCGGAGATCAGAGATGCGATGGGCGTTCCATGACCGTCGCCCAGGGCGATGTCATCGACGGCGCCGCTGTCAAGAACCGTGCCGCGGTAGAGGGTGATCGGTTGAGTGTCGGCGGTAAGATTCACGCCGCCATCGATGATGCAGATCACCGGGTTCGCCGCGGGCGCCGGGAGGTACTGCATCCAGGATGCATTGAGGCCGATGGCCTGTGGTGTCGATATGGGTTCCGCGACGGCCATTGGGGCCGCGATCGCGAAGGTGGCGGACGTCACGGCGACAAGGAACCACGGATTGAGGCGACGACGGCGGAAATCGCCACTCGCCGCCCCCCGCACGAGTACGCCTCTGATGTGCCGGAAAGGCCTCACGGTTCCTACCGGATGAGGAGCCGATGGACTGCGCTGGTGCCCGCCATGAACGGCCATCCATTGTCCGCGAGAGCGGCAACCCGGAACCTGATCGCATAACCACCCGGCTTGCGGAACTGGTAGACGAGTCGGATCGCACCATTCCTTCCCACACGGGCGTTCACCGCCGGCCGCCAGCGCCCCTTCTCGTCAGCCCACTGGAGCTGGATGGACTTGCCATGCGACCCCACGTTCGGAACCAGCCGACCTGCGACGACCAGACGGTTCTGCCCGCTCGTTTGAGTGATCCGCATTGACACGTTCACCCGGGGCCTCACCTCGAACCACGCAACCGCCTGCCGCACTGTCTGCTGTCCGACGAGATTCACCGTCCATCGGTTCCCGATCCCGGCTTTCACGACGAACCGAAACGCCCCTCGGATATCGGTCCGCCTTCCCTGGACGTGTCGACCCGCACTGTCACGCAGTTCAATGCCCTCATTCGCCATCGTCGTTCCGTCCGGAGCTCGAAGGATGCCGGTAAGGATCACCTGTCCGTTGTAGTCGCGGCGAACCACCGGAACGATGCGACCGTCCACCTGGCGACGGGTGCGTTGCTTGACGATCCTCAGATCAGTTGTCTGGAAGGTGCGTGCGTGTCCTGTGCTGCCGTACACCACTATTGAAGAGGTCCCAGTGCTCCCATCACCAGCTTCTTTCGTTCCGAAGTCGAATGGATCGGACGTCGCCGTGGCAGTGTTGCCCGCGTTGTCATAGGCGATGAGCACGAGACGCGCCTTCCCCGCCTTGTATGCCGGAGTACCGGCATCGCCGATGTTCTGAAGCTCGGCGTCCGTGTCCGCAACCACCGGTCCCTGCGCGTTGTGGAGCCGGACCTCGATCCTCCTAAGACCGGACAGAGCGTCACCCGTTCCCTCTTTGGAGACCCGGACGACACCCGGCCGGATCTCGTCGACCTTCATCTGGACCACCGGCGGGGTCTTGTCGATCCTCACGGCTTTCGCGTCCGAGACGTTCCCGCCACGACCCACGCCGTCTATGGCCCGTGCCTGGAGGGTGACGTCGGTGTTCTCGGTCCGGGTGAACGTGGTGGGAGTGGCGATCCAGCCGGCACCGCTTTCATTGCGCTGATAGCCGACTACGCCCGCACCCGCATCTGTGGCGCCGCCAATCGTCACTGTGACGCTCTGATTGGTCCACTGTCCACCGGTGTCCGGTGAGAGGGCGATGGTCGGTGCGGTTGGCGGAACACGATCGAGATTGAACGCCGTGCACCGCTCGACGGTCGCCCAACCGGAACCGGTCCGGTACGCACAGATCCTCTTGCCGATCCCGTCTGGCAGCGCACCGACCGGCACCTGGGTCCCGTGCTGTCCATCACCGGGATCGCCGAGATCCACGGTGCCGCCACCCTCGACGCGAGCCCCCGTCGCACCGCGGAAGAGCCCGTTGTCGGAGGACGCCCAGCTGATCGGAGCCGTGTCTCCGACCACCCAATCAGAGGTCGTCACCCCGGAGACCTCCGGCCCCTGGATATCCTCGATCGTGACGCTGTAGAGCTCGTTGTGGAGAAGAAGCGGACCGTTGGCCATGGCCTGCGAGGAGCGCTGATAGACACCACCGTAGACGCACTCTCCCGGCGCCTGGAACAACGCGCCGTCTTCATAGACCCCGTCGTCACTCATCCCACCGATGTCGCGCGTGGCGATGTCGTTGCCGCCGCTGTCCTGGAGGCGCATGTTCATGGCGGCGAGCCCGTTGAACCGAACGCGTCGAATGGTCGCTGCCGTTATTTGCGACCCCCCATACGGGGTGCACCACCGCGTCTGGTAGTGGCTGCCGACTGCGAGGGTGGCGCCGCTGGCGACAAAGACCGTGTTGGGATCACCGTTGTACGTCTGGAACGGCCCCGAGACACTGGTCACCGTGCTCCACGTCTGCGCCCCAAGGGTCGCCTGCGGGCCGGCCATCGCCGAACCGGCACCGACGGCCATGAGTCCGGCGGCGACGCCACCTGCCACCAGCTGCATTCGACGCCGACCGATCAGTCCATCGCATCTGAGCATCAGTGACCTCCGGGTCGCGCACCATGTCGCTTAGTGTCATTCCATTGGAAATGCGTGTCTCGCCCACCGAACTCATCCGCCGGGGCGATGCCAGCGCGGGCGGTCATGGGCTGAACTCCATCTCCGCCGAACCACCACTTGAGCCCGAGGACGAGGCCGCACGTCTGGTGGGTGGCGCCGATGCGGTGGAGCCCGACCCTGTCGACGACGTCCGCCGCTGGGTCGTGGCGCCGGCGGCTTTGGTTGCGCCGGCGGAGGCCTGCCGCTTCTTCTTCGCGGCAGTGACCTTCCGCGTCGCGCTGACCTTCGTGCCGGAATCCACGACTCGCGCGCCGGCCGTGAGGGTCTCTCGAGCCACGGTCGGTGCGGGGGTTACCGGAGTCGCGCTGACGCTCACCGCCCTCACTTGAGGAGCCGGGGCATCCGTGCGGACGGCATCGACCACCATCGGGGTACCGATGGCACCGGCGACGGCTACGGCAACAGCGCCGGCTCCGAGTTTCGTCGCCATGAGCGCCGGGAGGTCCAGCCAGACCTGGGTCGCCTGCCCGACACGGAACTGGGTGCCCTGCGTGATCTGCTCCCACCAGCCGAGAGCGGCCGACGGGTCGGATGCGGACGGCGTGAGGGTCGCAGGAGCCAACAGCATTCCGGGGACGAACGAGGAGAGGATGCGTGCCTGTTCCCGGCGGCCACGAAACTCCGCGCGGCATCCACCGCAGTGACGGACGTGGAGCGAGAGTCGCTGGC
>CAYOSM010000064.1:4924-12228 GCA_964406645.1 uncultured Bifidobacteriaceae bacterium
CGAAACTCCGCGCGGCATCCACCGCAGTGACGGACGTGGAGCGAGAGTCGCTGGCGTTCGTCCGGTGTGGCCTCCGCATCAAGCACCCGCATCATGAGCGCCGACATGGGTGGGCACTCGGCACCGGTGTCGACACGGAGCTCGAACTCTCGGAGACGCCGCCGTCCCTCGAGGATCGACCGTTCGATCTTGCGAGCTGAGAAGCCCGTGATCTCCTCGATCTCCGGGTGACTGGCTCCCGCGCTCCGAAGCATCAGACAGGTGCGTTGCGACTGGGTGAGTCCGGACAGGGCGTCCTGAACGGTTCGGTACCGCTCCTTCCATGCATAGGTGGCATCGGGACCGGTGTCGCCACGCGAGTCGGTGGATCCGACCATGTCGATGAGATCGTCTCCGTGCGGCTGTTCGTACCGATAGCCACCGCGGATCCGAATCGCCTCATTGCGAACCACGGTGTACAGCCACGCCATGAACTCTTCGTCATCCACGTGAGGCGCTTTGGTGAGCGCGAGTTCCATGGCGCGTTGATACGCATCCTCCGCGTCCGCCAGGGAGATCGAGTACCGCAGTGCATAACGAATCAGCGAGGGTGCCCGACCCATCGCACCGACGACGGCGCGACGTCGGGCGATGTCGGTCACGTCGTCGGTGGTGCGGTGAGGTGGCAGGTGCGTCGTCATAGTGCAAACAGAGTCCACAAGACTCTAAAAACTTGTACAACTCCTCAAAAGTCTAGATTTCGTAGGAGCCTCGGTTGAAGTACCTCCAGGCCACCACGAAAAGGTGACCACGCCCTTACAACCTCTGGGACGACCAAAACCACCCCCCTCCGAACGGGGAGTTGTGCGCTATTTCCGGTAATTCAGATGGCGGTGGCTAGGATCCGCTCCATGACGACCCCCTACATCCACCGCGTCGAGCGCCTCATCGTCATGAGCGAGGTCGACGTCGCGCAGATCCACTTCACAACCCTCGTGCGATTCATGGACCGTGGTCTCAGCGAATGGCTGGCCGCGATCGGCCACCCGTTCCTGTGGGTTCTGGAGCACGGGCCCGGCATCCCCATCGTCAACGTGTCACTCGACATCGGGAAGCGGATTCACCTCGACGACGTCATCGCGGTGACGACGACCGTCGGCGGATTCGGACGCGCCTCCTTCAAGAGCCGTCACATCTTCGAGCGCGCCGGCGAGGAGGTCGCGCGCGGCGAACTGACCCACGTCTGCGTCAACCGCCAGACCCGCGAATCCGTCCCCGCCCCGGAGTGGCTACGCGAGCACGAGGCCTTCCTGAAAGAGGGCTGATGTGTGAGCCCCGCACCTTCGTGCGGGGCGACCTGTCACCGGAATCCGACCGGGATCCTCGTCGGGATCTGCGTGACCTTCTGTGGCCCGGTGCGGGTGATGGTGACGGTCCCTTGCCCGGAGAGCATGCAGGCGACGCCCTCCCGCTCCGGGTTGCCGATCACGAAGTGCGGAGCGGTCTGGATGGGACGGAAGCTCCGGACCAGGCCCACGTTGGGGCGCACCCTGACGTTCCAGCAGTCACCCGAGAAGCGCACCGGGTAGACGACGGGCTTCGGGCTGCGCACCGTCGCAAGGATGGCAAGCCGCCGGTGCAGGCCCGGAAGGGGGAGCTGCACGGTGGTGGTGCGCGGCTTGATCGAGAACGCCGACTCCAGCGTGGCGAAGTCCACGTCGTGAAGTGTGCGGAAGCACCCAGGTTTGATGGGAGCGCCGAGAGACGTGAGCTTGGGGCCGTGGACCCGGGTGATGATCACGCTGCCATCGCCATTTCGTCCCGGTTCCTGGGCCGGCTGCAAGGCAACGGCTGCGCGCCCGAGGATGCGGTTGCATCCGGGTGAGACGACCTCACGGGGAACCGCCGGCGGCGGATCGGTGCCGCATCCCGAGGGCGGATAGTTGACCTCGAGGTCCCACTGCCCGGAGCGGCCCGACTGGACGAAGCCGCCGGCGGCGCCGAAGAACGTCGGCACGCCGTAGGTGCCGTTCTGGATGGCGGTACCGGCGCCGACCAGGATGACCTTCACCGGCTTGACGAGCTTCGCGGACTTCGCGCCGTTCGGGTGGGTGCGGATCCGCCAGGTGTACGTCATGTCGACGTTCTCCTGAGGTGCGTAACAGCCCGGCTTGATGCCGTTCCAGATGGCCCGCTGGGTGACGGTGATGTCCACCTTCACGGAGACCGGGTACTGGGCCATGGCGGTGGGTGCGGCACCGGCGGACGCGGGAAGCACCGCGACGACACCGACGAGAAGGGCGCCCGTGACGGCGCGGCGGAGAACGGAGAGCCGAGACATGGCGCGACGGTACCCACCGGACCGGAGCACGGCAATAGGTGGAATCACCTATACGCCCACGAGGCGCCGGTGCCGCGAAGTGGCACGAAGTCGACACACCGATCGCGCCACGAGAAGGGCGGGGACGGGAACTCTGACCAGGACACATCCACCTGGAACATGACTTCACCGAGAGGAGCGCATCCATGAGCACCACCCCTCCCACGCACGCATGGCTGATCGACGATCGGCTCGCCATCGCCGAGCGTCCCGGCGGCGGCGGCAGATCTCACCGCATCGCGCGCCGGCAGAGCGACTTCGAGTGGTGGTGGGGTGAGGGAATACGCCACATCGTCTCCGGCATGCGGTCACGCCACGGGCTGATCGATGCGGCCCTCTTCGGATTCGGCGTGAGCTGGTGTCCCATCCGCGACGGCGAGTCGGAGGGAGATGACGTCCGCCTGCTGGTCGCGAACGCGATCGACCGGCTCGACTCGGACACCGGAGGCGTCCTGGTCCACGTCGACCGTCCCGGTGAGTGGCTGGCAGCCGTGGACGTACGGTTACGTCTGGCACTCGGACTCGCCGCGGATGAGAGCGAGGCCGTCGCGCAGACGACCATCGACGGAGTCCCGGTCGGGGACACCACACGTAGAATCCTCGGAAGCCCCGCGACACCGGCCCATTCATCGCTGTGAACGGTGTGATCCATCACACCGTCGATGCGCTGGGCGACCGCGATCCGTCGGGAGGGCCGACCCCAGATGACCATCGTCTCCGCTCTCCATCGTCGACGCCTGCGACGCCACATCGCCGCGTTGGTGCTGGGCGCGGTGGCACTCATGGTGACGGTGGGAAGCGCCCAGGCGGCGACGGTGCGGGCACTCGCGCCGGGTACCTCACCCCTCTCCGGGATCCAGGACGATCGCGTGATCCAGGGCGACCCGCTCACCCGGATCCGGATGATGGCGAACGCGGGCGCCCGGATCATCCGCGTCGACCTGCGATGGGACGCCGTCTCGACCCGGCAGCCGGCGGATGCAACGAACCCGGACGATCCGGCCTACGACTGGTCGACCTACGACCGGGTCGTCGCCGCGGCGCGCCGGTCGCGGATGGAGGTCCTCTTCACCGTCTGGGGCACCCCGTCATGGGCGGTGGACACGAGTCTCTTCGCCTATGGCGACCTGTCGTACGGGACGGCGAGCTTCGCACCGCGCGATCCGGGAGACCTCGGGAGGTTCGCCCAGGCGGCCGCCCGCCGGTACGCGCCGCTCGGCGTGCGCCGGTGGGAGGGCTGGAACGAGCCGAACATCCCGATGTTCCTCCAGCCCCAGTACCGGCGGGTCAACGGTCTTCCGGTCGCCGTGTCACCGGAGATCTATGCCGGCCTCCAGCGGGCCTTCTACCAGGGGATCAAGAGCGTGGACGCGCGGTCCCAGGTGGCCGGACTCGTCACCGCCCCGGCGGGCAACGCGGGCGGCCTCGACCCCACGCGCGTCGTGCCGATGGCGTTCGTGCGTGCGCTGAACCGCTCGGACCTGCGACCCCCGATGGACGTGGTGTCGCATCACCCGTACCCGGTCCGGGCGCGCACCAACGTTCCCACCCCGCCCGGTCGTGCGTACGCCGACCTCTACAATCTGAAGCACATGATCACGGCGGTCGACGCCACATATCTGCGCGGCCGGAAGCTGTGGCTCACCGAGTACGGTTTCTCGACCGCTCCCGTTCCCGAGTACAAGCTCGTGGTGAGCCCGAAGGGTCAGGCCGCGAACATCTCCGACGCATACTGGCGCACGAAGACCGACCGGCGGGTCACGATGGCCATCTACTACCTGCTCCAGGATCACACGGGATGGAAGTCGGGCCTCTACGCGCAGAACGGTGCCGCGAAGCCCGGGCTGCAGGCCTACGCGATGCCGTTCTGGGCACGGGGCGCGACGGTCTACGGGCAGGTCCGCACGACGACGGGTCGCACACGCGTGACCATCCAGGAGCGCCTCGGCAGCCGGTGGATCACCAGGCGCGTCGTCACCACGGCGGCCGACGGCACCTATGTCATCCGGGTCACGGGACGCGCCGAGGTGCGCGCGCTGTGGCGCGGCACCACACGGGTCGGCGCGCGTGTCGTGCGCACGAGCCCCCCGGTGAAGGTCACGGCACGTGGGTAGCCTGCCCGGCCGCGAGCACGTGCGGCGCGATGCGCGCTTCCGCTCCTTCCAGGGGGTCCACCTCCTGCGCGCGTTCCTGCGGCGCTCGCTGTCGGTGGCGACCCTCGTGGCCCTCGACCTCAGCGCCCTCACACTCGGCCTTCTCGCCGCCTTTGCCAGCCGGGTCATCCTGGAGGGCCAGCCGGTCGACTTCGGGGCGATCTGGCTGGAGGAGCGCCGGGTCCTCCCCATCGCGTCGGTCACCCTGGTGCTGGTCTTCGCCCGTGCACGGCTCTACCACGAGCGTGATCGCCGAGGACGCGCCAGCTCCATCGTGGGCAGCGTCGCGGTGTCGACGGTCATCGTCGCCGCGATCATCATGGCCGACGGCAACCGGTTCACCTCGTACTACAACCTCATCGCGGCCTTCGTCATGGTGAGCGCCGCCTGCGTCGCCCTCCGCGCGAGCCACGCCAGCCTGACGTCGCTCATCTTCGACATCCTGCGCGCGGAGCGACGGGTTGTGCTCGCGGGTACGCCCGGACTCACCAAGGAGATCTCGAGCAGCCTCGAACGCTCCCAGGCCCACGAGAGCATCCCGTACCGTGTCGTCGGCCAGTACGAGTTCACCGGCAACGGGAACGGCGAGATCTCGCCGGGTCTGCGTCGCGTGATCGGCTCGGGCGAGGTCGACGAGGTCATCCTCGCCGGATCGATGGGCGCCGACGCACCGCTCCTCGAACTCCTGGAGTACTGCCGCGTCAACGGTGTGGAGGTCCGGATGGCACCCACCGCGACCGAACTGCTCTCCCATTCCCTGAGAGCGGTGGCCGCGCCCGGTCTGCCCCTCTTCGCGGTGCACCCGCCGGTGCTCTCGGGAAGCGCCTTCTTCATCAAGCGCGCGTTCGACGTGATCGTCGGCTCGATCATCCTTCTCCTCGTCTCGCCGATCCTCCTCATCGCCGCGCTGGCGATCAAGATCGAGGACGGCGGGCCGGTCATCTTCCGCAGCCGCCGTGTCGGCGTCGACGAGACCCGCTTCGACTGCCTCAAGCTCCGCACCATGTCGATCGACGCGGAACAGAAGCAGGCGGACCTCGAAGGCCAGAACGAGGCGGACGGTGCGCTCTTCAAGATCAAGGCCGACCCACGGGTCACGCGCGTGGGCCGGGTGCTGCGACGGTTCTCGATCGACGAACTCACCCAGCTGTTCAACGTGCTCCGCGGCGAGATGTCGCTGGTCGGCCCCCGCCCCCTTCCCGAGCGTGACTTCGACCTTCTCGACGAGGTCCACAAGCGCCGCTACCTCGTGCTCCCCGGGATGACCGGGCTGTGGCAGGTCAGCGGCCGGTCGGACCTCTCGTTCGACGAGCTCGTGCGACTCGACTTCTCGTACATCGAGCGTTGGTCGGTGTGGCTCGATCTCGGCATCCTCTTCCGGACGATCCCGGCCGTCCTGTTCCGGCGGGGCGCGTTCTGATGGGTGCCCGCGACACGTCACCCGATCCGGATGCGCTGATCACGGAGATCCAGGATGCGGCCGGAGATCCGCCGCTCGTGCCACTGTCGCTGGGCGCGCCGCCGTCCTCGCTTCGGCCCGGTGCCGCCGGCCGGCTCGTCACCCGCACGCGCCGAGGGCTGATCCGGGTCATCGCGCCGTCACTCCTCGAGCTCGTCGGGCAGCTGGAACATGACCGTCATGCCACGCACAAGAGGATCGCGGAACTCGAGGCCCGGATCGCCGCGCTCGAGGGGCGTCGCGAAGCCCCTGGGGAGTAGACGGCAGTGAGGGTGACCTTCGTGGTCCAGCGGTACGGCCCCCACGTCATCGGTGGCGCGGAGGGCCTCTGCCGGTCGACGGCCCGGGCACTCGTGGAGCGGGGCCACGCTGTTCATGTCATAACGACGACCGCGCGAGAGTACCTGCACTGGAGCCCCGTGGACGCGCAGGGCGCCTCTGCAGAGGACGGGGTGACCATCTCCCGACACGATGCCTCTCCCGCGGATCCGGCCCGGGCGGCGACGCTCACCTCGGAGATCTCCCTCGGCGGCGGCACGCCTGCGATCGAGCGGGAATGGGCACTGGCGCAGGGCCCGATCAGCCGGTCGCTGCTGGCCGAGGTCGCCACCACGACGGGGCCGGTGGCCCTCTGGACCTATCTCTACGCCACCAGCCAGCTCGCAGCGCCGCTCACGCGCGGCCGGAGCATCCTGGTGCCGACGGCGCACAACGAGGCGCAGCTCCGATTCGGCCTCACGCGAGGCGTCATGAACCTGGTGTCGGCCTTCGCATTCCTCACCCCCGAGGAGCGGATGCTCGTCGACGACTACTTCACGCTCGGTGACCGCCCGTCCGAGATCGTCGGTGCCGCCCTCCCGGCGAGACCCGCGACGGACGGGGAGTCTGCCGACATCGGCGTGGAACGTCCGATCGACGGCCCATACGTGCTCTATGTCGGGCGGATGGACCCGGGGAAGGGCGTCGGCGAACTGGCGCATCACCACGCCCACTACCGTCGTCGCGGTGGAAGGGCCCGCCTGGTGTTCGCCGGGCCGGGCGACCCCCCGCCCGACCTTCCCGAGTGGGCGGTGACGCTGGGACGCGTGAGCGACGAGATGCGCACGGCGCTCCTCTCCCACGCCGTGGCACTGGCCATGCCGTCCCGAAACGAGAGCTACTCGCTCGTGCTGGCCGAGGCGTGGCGCGACGGATGTCCCACCATCGGCACCGGGCATTCCAGCGTGATCGCCGGCCAGACCCGTCGAAGTGGCGGCGGTCTCGTCTACCGGTCAGCGGACGAGTACGCGAACGCCGTGCGGCGCCTCGAGTCGGACGCGGACCTGCGGACGAC
>CAYOSM010000065.1:0-1221 GCA_964406645.1 uncultured Bifidobacteriaceae bacterium
GCGAGCGCGCCCTGCGTCTGATGCAGGCGCACCGTGGCCCGCTTGAGGGCCGCCCGGTTCTCCGTGATCCGCGTGTTCACCTGTCCCAGGTTGTAGACGGCGCCGTTGTAGGCCTCCGCCGCGAGTCCGACCTGGTCGTCGATGGAGGCGACCTCCGCCTGGATGCGGGCGACCTCCGAGCGGAGCTCGGTGATTGTCGGCGCTCCCTGGGATGATCCGCCCGCGCCGAGTGAGAGCGCAGCGACGGCGGAGCCGGTGAGGAGCATGGAGATTCGGGTTCGGCGTGCCAAGCGTGCCTTCCGTCCGGGGTACGTGTCGACCCGCGGAAGTGGGGTCGCAGCACAGGAACGAGCCACGTTAGCCCAGCTAATCGCGAACAACTGAAATATTTGTTGCGGTATACCCGACATTCCACGGCCCGTTTCAGGCCCTCGTCCCTTGCCCCGGGCAGGGGAGAACGTCCACAATGGCTGAGTGCGTCGCATGCATCGACTTCTGCCGATCGTCGTCGCCGGCCTCGCGGCACTTCCCGGACTCGCCTTCGGGCAGACGCCTCTGCCGGCGAACACGGCGACCACCGAAACCGCGCCGCCACAGTCGGCCACTCTGCCGCCCGTGGTCTCCGTGCCGCAGGTCGCGGCACCGGCTCCCGGGACCGGCGGACAGTCCGCGGCGACCGGTCGCTACGTGTTCCCCGTCTTCGGTTCGGTGGCCTCGTTCACCAACGACTACGGCGCGCCGCGTGCCGGGACGGGCACCCACCACGGCAACGACATCTTCGCGCCGACGGGCACCCCGGTTCTCGCCGTCGCGGACGGTGAGCTCTCCAAGGTGGGGGTCAACTCGCTCGGCGGCAACCGCCTCTGGTTGCGGGACGACCTCGGCAACACCTACTACTACGCGCACCTCTCGGGCTATGCGTCCCACGTGAAGGACGGGGTCCGCGTCTCGGCCGGAGAGATCATCGCGTACGTGGGCAACACGGGGCAGGCGATCACGACGCCGCCCCACCTCCACTTCGAGATCCACCCCGGCGACGGCGACGCGATCAACCCGTATCCGTTCCTCCAGGCATGGCAGCGGGGCACCGAGGTCCCGAAGGCCTACAGCGAGGCCGCCTCCTCACAGGGGCAGGCGCCGCTCGCATCCGGCGCGGTTCTCATCGACGCGCACCCGGAGGAGCCCCCGGCGGACCCGGGCACCGGCGAGGCCATCCCCGTC
>CAYOSM010000065.1:1321-12195 GCA_964406645.1 uncultured Bifidobacteriaceae bacterium
CGCGCACCCGGAGGAGCCCCCGGCGGACCCGGGCACCGGCGAGGCCATCCCCGTCGGCTGACCTCGCGCGTCCGCTTGGCGGAGCCGACGGGCACCGCCGGTGCAAGCTTGGTGTCAGGCACTTAACTTGCACGGCCCGCTGAACGTGGATGGGCTTTCCTGCTCGGCGGGTGTGTCTCCCTCGGGCTGGCGTCCGGTGCCTCGGGGCGGATCGCATCGCGCGGTCCGTGCGCTTCGGCGTCGGCGGGAGAACGCGGCGGTGCAAGTTAAGTGCCTGACACCAAGCTTGCGCGCTCCCGTTCGGACCCCGAAAAACATCGCCGTCTCCGGCTCCTCGGCGTCCCGTCGACGAACAGGGCACTAGACTCACCGGTCGTGCAGAAGAAGGACCGCCCACGACGTGACGACGTGCTCGAGGTGACCGTCGACGACCTCGCCTTCGGCGGCCAGGGCGTCGCGCGGTCGGACGGGTTCGTGGTGTTCTGCGACGACACCGCACCGGGTGATCGTGCGCGGGTGCGGCTGCGCAAGGCGCGGCGGCGTTTCGGTGAGGCACGGCTGGAGGAGGTCCTCTCACCCGGTCCGGACCGCATCGAGCCGCTCTGCGACCTCGTCCCGCGCTGCGGCGGCTGCCGGCTGCAGCACGTCACGCCGGAACGTGTGCTCCAGGCCAAGCGCGAGCAGATCGTCGAGCACCTCGCGCGCATCGGGCACCTCACGGACATCGACGTGCGGCCCACCGATCCGGCCGTCGAGATCTACGGCTACCGCAACAAGGTCGAGTACTCGGCCGGCCCCGCCGAGGGCGGCGGCCTCGCCCTCGGGTTCCATGAGCGCGGGCGCTGGGACAGCATCGTCGACATCGACCGGTGCCACATCGTCACCCCGCTCGGCGACACCGTCCGTGAGTCGGTACGCCGGTGGGCGCTCGACGCCGGGATCCCGCCCTACGATCAGCGCACCCAGACCGGTGTCCTCCGCCACGTCGTCGTGCGCGTCGGGATCAACACCGGCCAGGCGCTCGTGAACATCGTGACCGCGCCCGGAGCGGACGAGGCGGTCGACCTCCTGGCCGGGATCCTCCCGGAGATCCATCCCGAACTCGTCGGCATCGTCCACTCGGTCAACGACGGCGTGGCCGAGGTCACCGGCGGACTCCCGTCACGCGTCGTGTGGGGACAGGACTCCATCGAGGAGATCATCCTCGGCGTGCGACTGCGGCTGTCCGCCGGGGCCTTCTTCCAGACGAACACCCGCATGGCGGAGACCCTCTACCGGCGTGCCGCCGAGGCCGCCGGCCTCACCGGCAACGAGGTCCTCTACGACCTGTACGCGGGCGCCGGCAGCGTCGGGCTCGTGCTGGCCCCGAAGGCGGGAGAGGTCCTCGCCATCGAGATCGTGGAGGACGCCGTCCGCGACGCCGAGGCCAACGCCCAGGCCAACGGCTTCACCCGCTATCGGGCGGTCGCGGGTGACGTGCGCGTGGTGCTCCGTGAGCGGCGGGGTGAGTTCCCGGCCCCGGACGTCGCGATCGTGGACCCCCCGCGCGGTGGTCTCTCCGGCGGGGCCGTCCGGCGGATCCTCGAACTCGCGCCGCCCGTGCTGGTCTACATCTCGTGCCAGCCCGCGACCTTCGCCGACAACGCGCGGCGGTTCGTCGACGGCGGCTACCGCCTCGAATGGGTCCAGCCGGTGGACATGTTCCCCCAGACCCCGCACATCGAGGCGGTCGCACGCTTCACCCGGGATCCGTCGTTCGAGGGGACTCCCGCGACCGATCGCTGACGGCGGTCCGCCGGTCGTCGTGCCGCGGCGTGAATGCGTGCTGCCCCGCACCGGTGCGGGCGATGATCTCGTGCGCGCATCCGGTGAACGGGACCGCGTCCTTCACGCCCGGCGTCGGACACCAGGCGTGACGCAAGCCGCCAGGGAACCGACCGTCTAGACTTCTTCGCGGGACCCCGACGGGTTCGCGGACGAGGGAGCAGTACCCGCATGGACACGACTGCCACTGGAGCGTGTCATGTCGTGGGCCATCCTCATCGTCGCCGGAGCACTCGAGGCCGTCTGGGCCACGTCGCTCTCGGCATCGGACGGGTTGCGGCGACCGGGGCCGACCGTCCTCTTCGGAGTGGCGGCGATCCTCAGCATGGCCGGACTCGCCGTCGCGATGACCGGCCTCCCCACGGGGACGGCCTACGCCGTCTGGGTCGGGATCGGCGCCACTCTCACCGTCGTCTGGGCGATGGTCAGGGGACGGGAGCGCATGAGCGTCGTGCGCTGCGCGCTGCTCGTCGTCCTCGTCGCGGGAGTCGTCGGCCTGAAGGCGGTCGGCTGATGTCCGTGTCGCGCGCCGTGTTCAGGACGTTTCGGGACACCCGTCCGGCGGACGCCGACGGGCGCGGGAGCGTGGCGTGATGGCATGGGCCGTGCTCCTGCTCAGCGCCGTGCTCGAGGCGACGTGGGCCACGGCCCTCGGGGCCTCCGACGGACTGCGTCAGCCCGTCCCCGCCGTCGTCTTCGTGCTCGCCGCGATCCTGAGCATGATCGGTCTGGCGCACGCCATGCGGATGATCCCGGTCGGGACGGCCTATGCCGTGTGGACGGGCCTCGGCGCGGCGCTGACGGTCGGATGGGCCATCGTCGCCGGCGATGAATCCGCCTCGCCCGCACGGATGGTGTTCATCGCGATGATCGTCGGTGCGGTGGTCGGCCTGCGGTTCGCCCCGGCGGACGTGACGACGGCGGATCCCCCGCGCGGGAGGACGTCCGGCCGGCCGTGACGCGGTCGGCGGAGACGCCACCCGCGAGGAGCGAACCGTCGGCCGGGGGCGGCGTCACCCGTCGGACCCCGCCTCAGTAGGGAGGCTGCTCCTCGTGCCACGTCCCGAGCGCGCGGAAGGCCGCCCAGAAATCGCGCTTGGCACGCTGCTCGTCCAGCGACTCGTCGATGTCCGGGACGACCAGTGCGTCGATGGTCGGCGTCCACGACTGGATCTCACCCTGGGTGGCCTCGACAGTCTGTGAGAGCGGGTAGTCGAGTGCGTTCACGGCCTCGCGGGTGTCGTCGCCCATGATGACGAGGATCTTGGGGATCACGATCGCGATCTCCTCGGCCAGCCACTCGGCGCGCACGCCGTCGACCGAATGGGGGCACTTCGCGACGAGGGTGCCGTAGATCGTGACCGGGTCGATGCCGAGACGCTCGACGCTCTTGAGGAGCGCGCTGCCGGCGCGACCGAAGAAGGCGACGCCCTCCTGGCGTTCGGCCAGGGAGGCCGACCACTTGATGAGCATGATGTCGGCCTGGGGCGAACCCGACGCGAGCACCGGGAGCTCATCGGCGGGACGACAGCCCGGGCACTCCAGGACGCGGCGGTTCAGGTCCTCGATCTCCGCGATCGACCGGCGCAGATACGCGTCGGAGATCTGCGACGGACCGGGGCCCTGACTCACTGTGGGACGGGGCCCGCGGGTGGGCTCATTTCCGGATGGCTCTGAGGTCATTGGCGACCCCTATTCCTCCATCCCCATGGTGACTCCTGCATGAAACGCGTTTCAGGTGTTGTCGTCGGCGGCCCTGCGTCGCACCCGTTGGGCCGTCGGACGGATGCCGCGACGCTGCTGAACCGGTTCGGCCGTCTCGAGCGCCGCGAGGAAACCGGCGGCATCCGCGAAGGGGGCCATCCGCAGGTGCGACGCCCCGATCTGGTCGGCGCGGGTCGCCCCGCTGCCGGCGGTGATGCGCAGGCCGAACGACTGCATGAGCCGCGCGTCCTCGATGCCGATGGTGGACCGCATGACGGACGCCGGTCCCGACAGCGCCTCGACGCAGCCCACGCGCGCTCCGAGCGTGCGCACGGCGGCGGCCGAGGGACCGACACCCCAGACCGGATGCGGGATCATGACCACGCCACCCTGAGTCTCCACGGCGTCGACGGTGGCGGCCAGCGGCTCGCCGTGCGCGACGGCATCCGACAGGAAGAGCGCGACGATGTCCCCGTCCGCGGTGTGCACCTGCTGGCCCGCGATGACCGTGACCTCCTCCGGGGAGATCCGGGCCGCCTCCTCCGCGAGGCTGAGGTCACCGTCGCTGATCACGGCCACCGCATCCACGCCGCGTGCGATGCACGCCGCCACGAGATCGCGCGGAGGCAGGGAGCGCGAGGCGTGCACACGGAGGTCGGCGATGACCCGCCGCGGGGAGTGGTTCGCCGGCGGATTGCTCCGGGCGGCCTCGTCATAGGCGCGTTCGAGGGTGGCGGCGACGTCGTCCCAGCTGTGGTGCGCGGCGTGTGCCGCGGCCGCGTCGGCGATGGCCGTCCTCCGCTCATCCGAGGCGATGAGCTCGGTGAGCACCTTCGCCCACTCGTCGCGTGAGAACGGCGTGAGGACGATTCCGGTTTCACCGTGGGTGATGAGCCCGTCGGCCTCCAGTGATCGCGGGGCGATGACCGTCATGCCGGCGGCCATCGCCTCCACCGCCGCGGAGCCGGCCAGATCGTCGATCGTCGTGAAGAGGGCGATTCCGCCACGCTGGAAGACCCGGGCTCGGGATTCGGATCCCGTGTCCGCGACCACCTCGACGGTGTTTCGCAGCGCCTTGGGGATGGCGGCCGTCGTCCGCCGCGGAACATGTCCCGGCGCGAGGACGGTGACGTTGCCCGCACCGGCGGTGTCGGCGGCGCGGACCACGGAGAGGCCGAATCGGACGCCCTCGCGATCCGGCTCGCGGGACACCACGACGATCGGGGGCGGTGAGGCCGGCTCGGCCGCGGGCGTGAACAGGCCGGTGTCGACGCCGGGCGTGATCACCATGGCGTCCCGGTCGAAGAGCTCGGCGACGGTCCGGCGCGCGGGCTCGGTGGCCGCGACCCAGACGTCGACCCGGTTCATCGGGCGCTGGACGATGGGGCGCAGGAACGCCACCCCGGCGACCGGCTCCACGCGATGGAGCGTGGCGGCGGTCACCCCGCGGGCGTTGCGCAGAGCGCTGAGCGCGGGTGTCGGCGACAGCGGTTCGTGAACGTGGACCACGTCGAACGGGACGCGCGAGAGGACGTCCTCGAGCGCGGTCGAGATGTCGATGGGCCCGCCGACGCGCCGATACGCCCCGGTGGGAAGCGTGGCACGCCCGAGGGGGACGATGCGGACCTCGCCGGGGGCGCCGAGGGCGGCGTCCACGTCACCTGAGCGGACGGCCGCCAGGATGCGCCGGCCCTGGGACAGGAGATCGGACCCACGTGCCGGTGCGAGGATGCTCACCCGGTGGCCGCGCGCCGCGAGTGCACGTGCCTCCGCCGCGATGCGCCATGTGACCTCGTCCGACGGTGGCCAGGCGAGGGGTGAAACGATGGCGAGGGTGCGGGAGTCGGTCATGTCGGGATGCGCCGCACGGGGTCCGCAGGGCGCATCCCGAGACTACCGCGATCACCGATCCCCGGGGGTCATCTCAGTCGGGTGCGCCGTCCTCCTTCAGGACCGACCAGACGTGGAAGACGCGCTGGATGACCGTGATGAGCGAGAGCACCGCGAGGATCGAGACGACGACCGCCAGGGCGTTGTCGATCCAGTACTGGAAGAAGAACCCGGCCCCCAGGAGGAAGAGGCGCTCCGGGCGGCTCATGAGCCCGCCCTTGTTGGAGTCGATGCCGAGTCCCTCCGCGCGTGCGCGGGTGTAGGAGATCAGGAACGACGCGGTCAGGGCGGTGAACGCCGCCGCGAGAGCCCACCATTGCTCGTTGCGACCGAACGAGATGCCCACGGCGCCGAGGACGATGCCCTCCGCGAAACGGTCCAGGGTCGAGTCGAGGAACGCCCCGAAGCGCGAGGACTTCCCCGTCAGCCGCGCGATCGAGCCGTCGAGCAGGTCGCTGATCGAACCGATCGTGAAGAAGAAGAACGCCCACAGCCACTGCTCGCGGATGATGAACGGCACCGAGGTGGCGACGAGGAGGAACCCGATCGTCGTGACCGTGTTCGGGGTGGCGCCGATGCGGACGAGCCCTCGGATGACCGGCCCGGCGATGCCGCGCGCCCCGCCGGAGATGCGGTCGCGCACGGTCGGCGGCGGTGAGGTATCGGTGGGGTCGGAGATGGGGACCGCCTGGTGAGGGCACCCCGACGAGAGCGAGCGGCGGTGGTGCGGGATGAACGGGTCGCTCGCAGTCGAGAGCAGCACTAGAATACCGACCGATGCGGATTCTCACCTACCTCGGAGCCCACGGGGCCACCGTGGGAGTCGAACGGAACGGATTCGTCCAGCCGATCACGGCGACGTCCCTCCTCGAGGTCATCCGCGGCGCGGAGGTCACCCCCTCGGGGGACCCGGTCCCGCTGGCCGGTGTGACGATCCTGGCGCCGTATCGTCCGGGGAAGATCATCGGGATCGGCCTCAACTATCCGGATCATGCGGCGGAGACCGGCAAGAAGGTGCCCGAGCGGCCCATCCTCTTCGGCAAGCTCACGACGTCCGTCACCGGGCCCGGCGGCCCGGTCCGCCTGCCGCGCTATTCCACGATGGTCGACTTCGAGGGCGAACTCGCCGTGGTCATCGGCCGCCCGTGCCGCGATGTCACCGTGGAGGACGCTCTGTCGGCGGTGTTCGGCTACGCGATCATGAACGACGTGAGCGCCCGCGACATCCAGACGATCGAGCCGCAGTGGGTGCGTGCGAAGGGCGCCGACACCTTCGGTCCGTGGGGCCCGTGGATCACCACCGCCGACGAGGTCGGCGACCCCCAGGACCTGCGTATCCGCACCTGGGTCTCGGGCGAGCTGATGCAGGAGGCGTCGACGGCCGAGATGCACTTCTCCGTGGCGGAGCTCATCGCCTTCGCGTCGGAATCCGTCACGCTCGACGCCGGTGACGTCATTGCGACGGGAACCCCGGCCGGCGTGGGGGTGGCGCGCAGGCCGCAGCGGTTCCTCGCCGGTGGCGACACGGTCCGCATCGCGATCGACGGGCTCGGATCGATCGAGCACGCCGTCGTCGATCCGGACGGCGAGCGCCCCGATGGCGTCGGTGCGGACCCCTGGGGCGCTAACGTCGACTGATTGACCGCGACGGAGCCGATGCCATGAGTGACACCGACCGCTTCACGACGCTTCTCACCCGCACCGGGATCGGGTATCCCCGCGGCATTCTCGGAGAGGACGCCCGGGCCCTTGCCCGTGCCATCGCCGGGGGCGAGGACGCCCCGTACGGCGAGATGGGCGCGGCGGCGGCCGAGCTGCACTGGCCGGCGCTTCGCGGTGCCATGGGCGCCGCGTTCCGTCGTGCGCGCGCCGGCGGCGACGAGGATGCGCTCCTGGGCGACGCGATCGCCCTCACGGAGTCCGAGGACCCGGACAACCCCCTCTCCCGCGCGCTCATCGAGGATGCCGTCCGGCAGCTCGCGGCCGTGATCGCTCGCAGCGACGAGCGTCTGGTGGTCCTGGATCAGCGCCTCTCGGACGATTCGGCGGGCGACGACGTCGCACGCGCGGTGGGGGACGTCGTCTCCGACCTGCTCGATCTCGACGTCGAGGACTACGAGGACGAGATCTCCCAGTTCGTCCGCGACGGGGAGAGCGACGCATCGCGCCGCGAGCTCGCGCGGTCGACCGGCGACGACGAGATGCGCGAGTGGGCGCGGAGCGAACTCGCCTGGATCACCGATGGATCGTCGACGACGGCCGGCACGGCGTTGTCGGCGATGGCACGCGGACCGCTGCCGGACGATCCGGCGGAGGACCCGGTGTGGATGTCGACCATCCTCGCGCTCGTGGAGGAGGCCGTCGAGATGGTCCAGGTGGACGAACTCTCCCGTGGAACCGGCGGACTCGGTACCCCGTCGGGCAACGGATCGGGCGACGACTGGATGCTCGACGAGCTGGAGGACTGACGCCCGCATTGTGAGCGTCCCCGGACCGCGGAGGCCAGAGGGATCGGCCGGTGGCGCGTTCGAAGGGTGATTCACTCGGCGCCGTCCCACGCCTGTCCGGACTCCGGCTCCCGGTCGGCGGACCCGTGCAAGTTAATCGACTGACACCAAGCTTGCATGCAACCGTCCGAGCCCAAACGCCGCGACGCACTCGGCGCTGTCCGGCCTCCGGCCTGTCCTCGTGACGCACGTGCGGGACGACGAGCGGATCGCCTGACGCCTGATGCAAGTTAAGTGCCAGACACCAGGCTTGACGTCTGGTCGTCTGTCGAAGCGATCCCCGCTCCGAAATGACCGTGGGGGCCTCAAAGGCCCCCACGGGAAGTCACCGGATCCACCGCGCGGGCGGCCTACTCGTCGTAGTACTCGGCGCCCAGGTGCGTGATGGGGGCGTCGCCCATCAGGTGCCGCATCGTGTTCTTCAGCTTGGTGAGCTGGATGAACAGGTCGTGCTCCGGGTACACGTCCTCCTGCACCGCCTGCGGGCTCTTCCAGTAGAAGGAGAGCCACTCCTGCACGCCGCTCATGCCGGCGCGTGAGGCCAGGTCCATGAGGAGCGCGAGGTCGAGGACGATCGGCGCGGCGAGGATCGAGTCGCGGCACAGGAAGTCGATCTTGATCTGCATCGGGTAGCCGAGCCACCCGAAGATGTCGATGTTGTCCCACCCCTCCTTGTTGTCACCACGGGGCGGGTAGTAGTTGATGCGCACGACGTGGTGGATGTCGCCGTAGAGTTCCGGGTTGCGCGACGGCTCGAAGATGGTGTCGAGGACGCCGAGCTTGGAGACCTCCTTCGTCTTGAAGGAGTCCGGGTCGTCCAGCACCTCACCGTCGCGGTTGCCGAGGATGTTGGTGGAGTACCAGCCGTGGACGCCGAGCATGCGGGCCTTGAGGCCCGGTGCCAGGATCGTCTTCATGAGGGTCTGGCCGGTCTTGAAGTCCTTGCCGGTGACCGCGACCTTGTTCTGGCGGGCGAGCTCCATCATCGCCGGGAAGTCGAACGTGAGGTTCGGCGCGCCGTTGGCGAACGGGATGCCCAGCTTGAGGAACGCGTAGGCGTAGATCTGGCTGGGGGCGATGTCCGGGTCGCTGTCCCGAAGACCCTGCTCGAACGCCTCGAGCGTCTGGTGGACGGCCGTCGGCTGCTTGTAGATCTCGGTGGAACCGCACCACACGCCGACGATGCGGTCGCAGCCATTGGCCTCCTTGAACCGCTCGATGTCCTGGATGAGGGCCTCGGCCCACTCCATCTTGGAGGCGGCCGGCTTGACGTTGTCGCCGTGGAGGTTGCGGACGTACTCCTGCTCGAAGACCGCGGTCATCGGGGCGATGGCCTCGAGTTCGTCCTTCAGCTCCGCGAGCATCGCGGGCTCGAGCACACCGGCGTTGCTGGCGGCCTCGTACGCGTTGTCCGCGACCACATCCCAGCCGCCGAAGACGATGTCGTCGAGATCGGCCAGCGGTAGGTAGTCCTTGATGGGACGGACGTCGTCGTCGGTCCGCTTGCCGACCCGGATCGTCCCCATCTGGGTGAGGCTTCCGATCGGTTGTGCGAGCCCGCGACGAATCGCGAGGACGCCGGCGATGACGGTCGTGCCGACCGCGCCCATCCCCGGCAAAAGGACGCCCAACTTGCCCTCGGCAGGTGCAATCTCGACATCGGACGGTAGTGCCACTTGGCCTCCAGCGTAGGATCGTTTCGTCGACAGCGGCGTGGCGGACGGTCGGCGCCGTCCGGATCGGCGGCGTACGTCGACGGCGTCCCATCACCGCGTCTTTCGGACACCTTACTCGCCGACCATGTCGGCATCACGGGTCGAACGCCCCTCGGAGCGCTATGGGCGGGCCAAGATTCGGTAACGGGCGCACGAGTCCCGGGCGCATCGTGCCGATCCCGTCGGCGCCGTCGGAGTGCTCATGTCGAGGGGAGCTCGTTCGGAAGTCCGGCCGAGGCGATGACGCGGCGGTCGAAGAACGCCGTGACGTGCCGGACGCGACCGTCGACCACGTCGAGCACGGCGAACTGGAACGCGCGGTGCACTCCGTCCGGGTCGCGCATGTACAGGGCGAACGCCGGCTGCCCGTTGGCGGTGGCGGGGACCATCCGCATGTCGCCCGGTCCGGATGCCGGGCACTGCGTGCGGATGAGCTCCATGATGGCGTCCGCGCCCTCGTACCAGCCGTCGAAGGGCGGCATCTCCCACGTGGCGTCGGTCGCCAGGAGGTCCACCAGCCCGTCGATGTCGTAGCGCTCGAACGCGTCCGCGTAGGCCTGGAGGAGCTCCCGCTCGTGCGGGCCGAGCTCGCTCGCGAGCCGCGCGCGTTCCGTCTGACCGCGCTCCTCCATGCGGGCCCTCGCCCGCTGGAGCGCGCTGTTCACCGAGGCCGTGGTGGAGTCGAGGACGTCACCGGTCTCCTCGGCGGAGAACCCCAGGACGTCGCGGAGGACGAGGACGGCGCGCTGGCGGGGCGGCAGCTCCTGCAGGGCGGCGATGAGCGCCAGCCGCACGTCGCCGCGGGTGGCGACGGCCTCCTCCGGGGCGGGATCGGGCTGCGCGCCGCCGACCATGGCCTCCGGGAGGGGCTCCAGCCAGGGGACCTCGGGGCGGCTCGAGAGCGCGCCGGACGGATCGGACGGACCCTGGCCGAGGCCCGTGGGAAGCTGGCGGCGAGCGCTGCTCCCGAGCGCGTTCAGGCAGGCGTTGGTGGCGATGCGGTACATCCAGGTCCGGATCGACGAGCGCCCCTCGAAGTTGTGGTAGGCGCGCCACGCCCGCAGGTACGTCTCCTGGACCTGGTCCTCCGCCTCCTGGGCGGAGCCCAGCATGCGGTAGCAGTGCGCGAGGAGCTCGGTGCGAAGGGGGCCGGTCTGCATCTCGAACTCACGCTCTTTGGTCGATGTGGTCATTCGTCCTCGCTTCCGGGATGCGTGTCCACTCGCCGCCGTCG
>CAYOSM010000066.1:0-12079 GCA_964406645.1 uncultured Bifidobacteriaceae bacterium
CAGGTTGAGCACCCGGTCGGTCTGCGGCTCGGAGATCGTCACCGACTCCCCGTAGTTGGAGAACCGCGCGTCGAACCGGAGCTCACCCCGCCTTAGCTCCGGGAACGCCGTCACCTTCCCCAGGAACGCCAGCCGGACGACGATCCGGCGCGGCAGGAGGTCCGACGTCCCGATCCACATCTGGACCGAACGCTCGGTGAGCGCGCGACGCACCTGCGGGATGGAGCGGCGGACGTCGTCCTCGCCGATCTCGGACGAGTCGACGCGGGCGAGGGCGTTGAGCGTGTCCCGGGCGACGACGTCCAGGTCGACCTCACCGGTCATGCGGACCGTTTCGACGCCGTCGATCGTCTCGCGCCCCTCGACGGTGGGGGACGTGATCCATGTCAGGAGGCCGGACGGGATGAGCGCCGGACGGGCCATCCGCACCTGCTCCTCGGGGAGGTCCACGCGGTAGTCGGTCCCGAGGACTCCGACGAAGAGCTTCCCATCGACCTTGGTGACGTTGCCCTGGAGCGAGGGGAGCCCGGTCATGGATGCGTCGAAGTCGACCGTGGCGTCGTCGTCGTTGACCGTGCCCTGCCCCTCGGCCGTGATGCCGCCCGCGAGGGCGCGGATGACCACCGACGGCGTCCGGTCACCGGGGGTGAGCGTTCCCTTCGTGGAACCGTCGACCGCGAACTGGAACATGGTCTCGGCCGCCGCGGCCCCCTGGGCGCCGACGAGGATCTCATCCGGCGTGCGGCCTTCCGTGAGATCGGACTCACCGGATCCACCGCACCCCGCTACGCCGAGCATGGCCGCGCACCCCAGGATGACCAGTCGCCTCCACATGGTGACGGTGTATACCACGCCGGACTCGGGCTCCATAGATGGGTGATTCCGCTGAATCGCCCATCTAGACTTCGCCCATGGATCTGACCGGCTCGGAGAACGGTGTCGTGGGTGGGTGACCTGTGGGTCGTGCCCATCGGCGTCGGCGGCGCGTACGCCCTGCCCGGGGAGAACCAGAGCTCATATCTCGTCGGCGCGGGCGAGACCCGCATCGTCCTTGACCTCGGTGCCGGCACTCTCAACGCCCTGCAGCGGCACGTCGATCCCCATGCCGTCGACGCCGTCGTCATCAGCCACCTCCACGCCGACCACTGCGTCGACCTCTTCGCCCTCCGGATCCACATGGTCTGGGGACCCGGCGCCGGTCGCCGCCTCCGCGTCATCGGCCCTCCTCGGCTGCGCGATCTGCTCGCCGGATTCGCCGGTGAGGACGGGTGGGACGACGGGTTCGCGTTCGAGGTCCTCGAACCGCCGTCGGCGGAGGCGCAGGTGGCGGACGTGCGCCTGACGTTCCGGGAGGTGCCGCACACCCCTCCCACGTTCGCCGTGCGGATCGACCACGACGGCCACTCCATCACCTACGGCGCCGACTGCCGCCGGAACGACGAACTGGCCGAGCTGGCGCAGGGGAGCGACATCCTCATCGCCGAATGCGGCGACGGTGTCGCGCAGCGCCGGGAGTCGGGGCATATGACGGGCGGCGAGGCCGGATCCGTGGCGACGGCCGCCGCCGTCGGACGACTCCTGCTCACCCACTGCTATCCGGAGCACGATCGCGACGCCACCCTGCGGGCGGCACGGGACGCGTTCCCGGGGCCCGTCGAGTGGGCCACGCAGGGAGTGCGGGTGGACGCCCGATGATCCGGTGGATCCGGAGATGGCCCGTGCGGACCAAGGCAGTGGTGCTGAGCGTCCTCATCGCCGGACTCGGCCAGGCCTACATGGGGCGCTTCGGACGTGCGTTCATCTGGTTCGCCGGGGCGATCGGCGTCACCGTGGCGCTCGAGAACGGAGACGCCACCCAGGCCGCCCGCGGCGGATTCAGCCTGGCGATCGGGCTCCTGAGCGGCATCGACGCGGCCATCATCGCCCCCAATGAGGCCCCCGAAGATCACGACGCGTCCGACCGGTGAGTAAAGTACGCCCCGATGGGGATCGACACCTCAGCCGGAGCGAAGCTCTCCGACCGCGACGTCCAGTCTCTTTGGAGACGATTCAAGGAGTACTCGGACCAGAACGCACGTGACCAGCTGATCCTCAACTACGCGCCGCTCGTCAAGTACGTGGCCGGCCGTATGAGCGCCGCTCTCCCGTCGCACGTGGACGAGGCCGATCTCATCTCCTACGGCCTTCTGGGACTCATCAACGCCGTCGAGCGCTTCGACCTCAAGCGCCGGATCAAGTTCGAGACCTACGCCGTCACGCGCATCAAGGGCTCCATCATCGACGAGCTTCGCTCCATGGACTGGGTCCCCCGGTCCGTCCGTGCGCGGGCACGCGAGATCGAGCGCACCTCGGTGGCCCTGGAGCACAAGCTCCACCGCGCACCCACGGACGAGGAGATGGCGAAGGCCCTCGGGGTCACGGTCCGCGAGTTCCAGGACAGCCTCACCCAGATCGCCAATTCGTCGCTCGTGGCCCTCGACGAGGTGTGGAGCGGCTCGAGCGGCAACGAGACCATCGCGCTCATCGACACGATCGGTGACAGCGCATCGAGCGATCCCGCCGCCGCCATGGGCGAGACCGAGACGCGCATCACCCTGGCGGACGCCATCGCCGGCCTGCCGGAGCGCGAGAAGATCGTCGTCTCCCTGTACTACTACGAAGGTCTGACCCTCCGCGAGATCGGCGAGGTCCTCGGCGTCACCGAGAGCCGCGTGAGCCAGCTCCACACGAAGGCGGTCCTCCGCCTCCGAGGCAAGCTCAGCGAGGACTAGGTCCCGTCGCGGCCGTCCGTTGCGGTCCTGTGGCCGCACCGGTCGCAGGAAGTGGGGCCACGCAACCGGCGTCTCCGCCACGAGGGATCGTCATCGGCGGCGTCCACGCTCTCGGGCGCGGATGGCCGTCTCGCGGCCTCTCAGGATGGGCGGAGAGCCCACCGTCTCACGAATGACGTCCCGATGTTTCCCGTTACCGTGCCAGGGGTAACATCGCGCCAGGGTTCACGTCGCGAAAGGCACGCCAATGGCTCATATCGACCCGACTTCGATCCGCAACGTCGCCGTCCTCGGCCACCGCGGCGCCGGAAAGACGAGCCTTGTGGAAGCCATGCTGTTCGCCGCGGGAGCGACCGGTCGGCTGGGGAACGTGGCCGACGGCACCACCGTCGCGGACTTCGATGAGGAGGAGGCCCGCCGCGGGATGAGCATGACGTCATCCCTGTGCCATCTCTCGTGGCGCGGCGTCGACGTCAACCTCATCGACAGCCCGGGTGAGTCCTCCTTTCTGGCCGACGCCCTCACCGCGATCCGTGCCTCCGACTGCGCCCTCATGGTCGTGAACGCCCAGGAGGGCGTCGAGGTCATGACCGAGCGCCTCTGGGAGAGATGCGAGGAGGCCGGTCTGGCACGCGCCGTCGTGGTCAACATGCTCGATCGCGAGCGCGCCGACATGGACACCGTCCTCGCCGCCCTGCGGGAGATGTCCCCCGGATGCATCCCGGTGGAGATCCCCATCGGGACCGGAACCGATCTGACGGGCGTGATCGACCTCATCGACATGAACGCCACCATGTACTCCGACGGGCCGAACGGAACGGTGGGGGAGATCCCCGAGGAGTACCGGGAGCGCGCGCAGGCCGCGCGCGAGGAGCTCATGGACATCGTGGCCGAGGCGGACGACGTCCTGATCGAGAAGTACCTGGCGGGCGAACCCATCACCCACGACGAACTCGTCCACGCGATCCACGCCGGCATCCTCGACCGGCGGATCTTCCCGGTCCTCTGCGCCGCGGGCGGGAAGGCCGGGTTCGGCGCCGACCGGATCCTCGACGCCGTCGTCGACGAGCTGCCCTCACCTCCTGAACTCGGGGCGTGGACCGGCGTCGATGTCGACTCCGGCGAGGAGGTGAACATCGAGCTGAGCGACGACGGGCCCGCGGTCGTCTACGTCTTCAAGACCATCGCCGACCAGTTCAGCGGCAAGGTCAACGCCTTCCGCGTCATCTCGGGCACGCTCGCCTCCGACACGATGATCACGGACACCCGCACCGGGAACCGGGAGCGGATCGGCACGCTCATGCGGCTGCAGGGCAAGGAACACGAGGCGGTCAACGAGCTCGGCCCGGGCGGCATCGGGGCGGTCGCCAAGCTGAAGGACGTGACCACCGGCGACGTCCTCACCACCGGCGACGCACGGGTCGTGCTGCGGCCGATCGATGTGCCGGCCCCGGTCATGACGTTCTGGATCACCCCGCGCAAGCAGGGTGAGGACGACAAGGTCGTCGTGGCGCTCCGGCGGCTCCAGGAGGAGGATCCATCGCTCGACGTGCACCGCGACGAGGAGACCGGCGACCTGATCGTGGGAGGGCTCTCGCAGATGCACGTCGAGGCCGTGCTCGACCGCATGGCACGGCGTTTCGGTGTGGAGGTCGACCTGCACCGACCGCATGTCCCGTACCACGAGACCGTCACCCGCTCGGTCGAGGCCCACGGCAAGCACAAGAAGCAGAGCGGGGGGCACGGCCAGTTCGGCGACTGCCACATCCGGGTCGAGCCGCTCTCACCGGGGACCGGTTTCGAGTTCGTCGACGCCGTCGTGGGCGGCGCCATCCCGCGTCAGTTCATCCCGGCGGTCGAGAAGGGCGTGCAGGACGCCCTCGCCACCGGTGCCGTCGGCGGCTTCCCCGTCGTCGACGTGCGGGTCACCGTGTTCGACGGCAAGCACCACTCCGTCGACTCGTCGGAGATGGCGTTCCGCATCGCCGGGGCGCTCGCCATGAAGGAGGCGCTCGCGAGCGCCGGGTCCGTCGTCCTCGAACCGATCATGGAGGTCTCGGTCACCGTGCCCGACGAGGCTGTCGGCGACGTCATGGGCGACCTCTCCGGCCGCCGCGGCCGGCCGCTCGGCATGGAATCGCGGGGACAGAACCAGGTGGTCCGGGCCGAGGTGCCGATGGCGGAGATGCTCACGTACGCCCCGGATCTGCGCGCGATGACCGCCGGACGGGGCGACTACAGCATGGAGTTCCTCAAGTACGAGGCGATGCCCGCGCATCTCGCCGATCGCGCGGTCCAGGAGAATACGCTTCAGGGATGAGCTCTCCCGCCTCCGGTTCCACCCTCACGGTCCGCGATGTCCTGGACCGCCTCGACCAGCTCGCCCCCTTCCGCCTCGCAGAGGAATGGGACAACGTCGGCCTTCTGGTCGGTGAGCGCACCGCGCCGGCCCGTCGCATGCTGGCGGCACTCGACCTTCGTGACCACGTCCTCGATCACGCGGAGCGAACCGGGTGTGATGTCGTTCTGACGCATCACCCGGTGATCTTCCCGTCGGTGGCGTCCGTGACGGATGCCGATCCCGTCGGGCGGGCCGTCCTTCGCGCCGCGCGCGCCGGTATCGCGGTCATCGCCGCCCACACGAATCTCGATGCCGCGGCGGGCGGACTCAACGACATCATGGCCGCGCTGCTCGGCCTCACCGAGACCCGCCCCCTCGGCGCGGGCGAGCCCCACGCCCTCGTCGGACTGGGGCGCATCGGTCGTACGGAGGGCAGCCTTGAGACGCTCGTCGGCCGCGTGGAGAGCGCCTTCGGTGCCCGTTCGGTGGTCGGGGTGGTCGGCGAGCCGGGACGGCGCATCGAGCGCGTGGCGATCTGCACCGGCAGCGGGGGCTCGTTCATCGATGAGGCACGCGACGTGGGTGCCGACGTCTACGTCACCGGCGACCTGAAGTACCACGACGCCGATCGGGCCGGTGGCATGGCGCTCGTCAGTGCCGCCCATGGCGCCGTGGAGGCCGAGTGCCTGCGGGAGTGGGTCGCGATGAACGCCGAGGCGGTGGGCATTCCCGTCACGTCGCTGGACGAGACGACCGATCCGTGGTGGGCCCGGGGCGACGAGCCTCCTCGGTAGCGCTCTCCACCCGCCGTCGGGACGGCCCGATATGCCCGGCCGGACGGGTCGATCGGACCGGTCCCTCACCCGTCGGGTGCCGTACGATGTCGCCCGATACCGAGAGAGGACGCGCGCGTGCAGTGGTACATCCGGGCATTCCGCAGGTACGCGACCTTCTCCGGTCGCGCATACCGTCAGGAGTACTGGCTCTTCATCCTGTGGAGCATGGTCGTGTCGCTCCTCTGCTCGATCATCGACCGGGCGGGGGACTCGTCTTCGTGGAGGAGACCTTCTACGAGATCGGCGTGCTGCAACTCGTGTATTTCCTCGTCGTCCTCGTCCCGACGCTCGCGGTCACCGCGCGCCGACTGCAGGACACCGGTCGAAGCGGCTGGTGGCAACTCGTCGGGTGGCTCGTCCCGATCGTCGGCGTGATCGTCATGATCGTCTGGCTGGTGACACCGGGTATCACCGGACCGAACCGGTACGGGCCCGATCCGCGGATCAACGATCCCCTTCGGGAGCCGTAGGGGGCGCGGTCGGCGTCGCCGGAGCATGATGCCGGCATGAGCGAGACGAGCCACCGGCCGCCCGACGTCGACCGCATCCGGGCGGTGATGGCGGAGGAGGCGGCCCGCGACGAGCGTGAGGACGTCGCATCGGTGACCGACATCGATGCCGCCGGCACCACCTGTCGCGTCTACGCACCGTCGGCGGCACCCGTCGGGACGATGACCTTCGCCCACGGCGGGGGATTCGTGTTCGGTGATCTCGATACGCACGACGCCCACATGCGCCGGCTGGCGAACCGGACGGGATGGGCGGTCGTCGCCGTCCACTACCGGCGCGCCCCGGAGCACCACCATCCCGCCGCCATGGACGACATGGAGCGTGCGCTCACGTGGCTCGTCGCCGAGGGCCCCGCATACGGTCTGCCGACGGACCGGATCGCGCCCATCGGTGACAGCGCCGGGGCGAAGCTCGCTCTGTCACTGGCGCTTCGCCACCCCGGGACCTTCACGGCGCTCGTCCTCGTGTATCCCTTCGTCGATCCCCGGCTGAGGTACGTGGCGACGGACACGGCGGAGCGCCGGGCCGCCGTCGCGAGCGCCCGGTGGTACTGGGACCGGTACATCGGCGATCACGATCCGTCCGATCCGGAGGTCTCGCCCATCGACTCCCCGGACCTCGGGACCCTCCCGCCGACCCTCGTCGTGACGGCCGGCCTCGACTACCTGTGCCCGGAGAACGAGGAACTCGCGCGTCGCATCGCCGCCGCCGGGGGCGACGCCACGATCGATCACCACCCGGACGTCGCGCACGGGTTCTGGCGGAAGGCCGCGCTTCACCCGGAGTCGGAGGCGTCGCTCGCCGTCATCGACCGTTTCCTCGCCGACGCCGACGCCGACGCCGGAGGCCGCTGACCGGTCACCGGGCGGGGCGGAACCGGCATCGCCGTCCTTGGGAAATCGTCGAGGGAACGCCACCCGGTGGTCCCTGTCGCGCCCGACGGTCGGCACGGAAACACGTGTGACCGTGGGTCCGACCTGCGACCTGCGGTGCGGTATACTCCTGCGGCTTCGCGGATGTAGCTCAGTTGGCTAGAGCGTCTGCTTGCCATGCAGAAGGTCGAGGGTTCGAGTCCCTTCATCCGCTCTCCCGCCCCGAAATACCGGGCGTGCCCAAGGCGACGTGGCGAAGCTGGCTAACGCGGCGGTCTGCAAAACCGTTATTCACCGGTTCGAATCCGGTCGTCGCCTCTGGACACGTGGTGTGCTGGAGCCTCACGTGACCCAGCCCCGATCGGCGTCTGTCAGGATCGTCCTATGAAGCTCGTCCTGGCCGGGCTGCTCGCATTCGTCCTCGTCGTGTGTCTGGTCGTCGCCGCATTCATGTGGTCGACGATCGCGCCGATCGCGGTCCTCGGCGCGATCGTCGCCGTCGCCGTCTTCGCCATCGGCATGTACATCGGGCGCACCCGGGCACGCCGGTCGAGCGAACGCGACTGGTGACCGCCCTCCGCTGACCCTTGGAGTGGTGGGGTCACGCGACGGACAGCCACCGCTCCGAAATGAGAAACGGCCCTCCACCGTGGGTCGATGGGGGCCGTATCTCCGGGGATGCAGCGGACGGTGAAAGGGGGGACCCGTGCCGCGGCGGTGGGGGTTACTTGATGAACAAAATCTCGCTGTACTTCGGGAGCGGCCAGAGGTCGTCCGCCACGATCTTCTCGAGTCGGTCGGAGACCTCCCGGACCGCGTCCATCGCCGGCAGCACGGTGTCGCGCATGTACTCGGCGTGGTTGATCAGCGGGAGGTCCGGCGGGTGCTCGATGTTGGCGCGCTCGAGCTCCTTGACGGCCGGGATCAGCTCGGAGATCAGGCCCTCCGTCTCCGTGACGAGTTCCTTGATTCCGGCTGCCTTCAGCTCGGCCAGGTGACGCACCGCGGCGGGGAGGATCATCGTCCGCGCGATCGACGCCGCGGTCTCCGCCTCGATGTTGATCGTCATCGTGTACTGCTCGACGTAGACGTCGTAGCGGGCTTCGATCTCCCGCGTGTTCAGCACCCCGTAACGGGAGAAGACCTGGATGGACGACTTGGAGATCAGCTCGGGCAGTGCATCGGGGGTGGTGCGCAGGTTCTTCAGGCCGCGCTTCTCCGCCTCCGCGTGCCACTCCTCGCTGTATCCGTCGCCGCCGAAGACGATCTTCCGGTTGGACTTGTACGCCTTGCCGAGGACGCCGGCGAGCACCTCGCTGACGTGCTTGCCGCCGTCCGTCGCCTTCTCGATCTTCTCGACCAGGTCGTCGATGGCCTCGGCCACGATCGTGTTGAGGACGGTGTTGGGGAGGCTTGTCGACTGGTTGGCGCCGAGGGCCCGGAACTCGAACTTGTTGCCGGTGAAGGCGAACGGGCTGGTCCGGTTGCGGTCGCCGGAGTCCAGTGCGAGGTGGGGGAGCACGGGTGTGCCGAGGCCCAGCACGGACTCGGGGGTCGTCGCGCCGCCCTTTCCTCCGGCCAGCTTGTCGAACACGCCCTCAAGCTCGGATCCGAGGAAGATGGAGATGATGGCCGGCGGGGCCTCGTTGGCTCCCAGCCGGTGGTCCTGGCCGGCGCTCGCCACGGTGGCGCGCAGGAGGCCCTGGTGCTTGTTGACGGCCTGGATGACCGCCGTCGCGAAGAAGAGGAAGAGCTCGTTCTCGAACGGCTCGTCGCCCGGGTCCAGGAGGTTCATCCCGGTGTCGGTGCCGACGGACCAGTTGTTGTGCTTGCCGGATCCGTTGACGCCGGCGAACGGCTTCTCGTGGAGCAGGCAGACCAGCCCGTAGCGGGGTGCGATGTTCTGCAGCACCTGCATGCACAGCTGCTGGTGGTCCGAGCCGACGTTCGTGCCCTCGTAGACGGGTGCGACCTCGTACTGGTTCGGGGCGACCTCGTTGTGACGTGTCTTGATCGGCACGCCGAGGCGGGCCAGGGTGTCCTCGACCTCGAGCATGTAGGCCAGGACGCGCTCGGGGATGGACCCGAAGTAGTGGTCGTCCATCTCGTGGCCGCGCGGGGGCTTGGCGCCGAAGAGGGTGCGCCCGGTGGTGATGAGGTCGGGCCGCTCGTAGAAGTACTGCTCGTCGACGAGGAAGTACTCCTGCTCCGGGCCGATCGTGGTGAAGACGCGCTGCGTCTCCGTGTCGCCGAAGAGCCGGAGCGCGCGGAGCGCCGCGGTGGCGAGCGCGTCGATTGAGCGCAGGAGCGGGATCTTGTTGTCGAGGGCCTCTCCGGTCCACGACGCGAACGCGGTCGGGATACAGAGGTAGGCACCGTTCGGGTTGCGCAGGATGAACGCGGGGCTGGTGGGGTCCCATGCCGTGTAGCCGCGCGCCTCGAACGTGGCCCGGATGCCGCCGGTGGGGAAGCTGGATGCGTCCGGCTCGCCCTGGATCAGCTCCTTGCCGCTGAACTCCGCGATCGCGGTTCCGTCGCCGACGGGGTTGAAGAAGGAGTCGTGCTTCTCCGCCGTCGACCCGGTGAGCGGCTGGAACCAGTGGGTGTAGTGCGTCGCGCCCTTGCCCATCGCCCATTCCTGCATTGCCTGGGCGACGGAGTTGGCGATGGAGGGGTCGAGCCGCTCCCCGCGCTGGATGGTGCGCTGGAGTGCCTTGTACATGTCCTTGGACAGGTGCCGGCGCTGTGCGGCGGGTCCGAAGACGTCGTCGCCGTAGATCGTCGCCTCGGGCGCGGTCAGATCAACCGTGTCGACGCCGGAACCGTTGGGGCTCCAGCGTGCGGCGTGCACGTTCGGCTGACGTTTGGGTGGCATTCGGTCATTCCTCCTTCACCGGCGTTCCCCCTCGGTAGGGGAGCCGGATGGCTGCCTGCGATCGGGTGTGTGAAAACCCGTGGGTCCTTGCGTAGGGAAAGTTGTACAGGAGCCCCCGGATCGGACGGATGTGCCATATGGCTAAAGGCGCATCCACGGGCTTCGCCATGTGGCGAAAACCCCTGCTAGACGGGGATTCTCCGGGTTACGAGCCGAGCTCGCGCAGACGGGCCTCGAGCCCCGCGTCGGCGCTCTCCGCGATCCGGCGGATCTCGTTGCGGTGCTCCTGCAGTCGGGCGGCGAGCTCCTCGTCCGTCGTCGCGAGGATCTGTGCCGCCAGAAGCCCTGCATTCTGGGCATTGTCGATGGCGACGGTGGCGACCGGGACGCCGCGCGGCATCTGGACGATCGAGAGCAGCGAATCCATGCCGTCCAGGGCGGTCGCGCGGACGGGCACGCCGATCACCGGGAGGATGGTCGTGGCGGCCAGCATCCCCGGCAGGTGGGCGGCTCCTCCGGCCCCCGCGATGATCACCCGGAGCCCCTTGCTCGCGGCCTGCGTGCCGTAGGCGATCATCTGGTGCGGCATGCGGTGGGCCGACACCACGTGGATCTCGTTGGGCACCCCGAGCGTGTCGAGGATCTCCTTGGCGGCGCCCATCACCCTCAGGTCGCTGTCGCTCCCCATGACGATTCCGACGAGTGCCTGACTCACAGTGCGACCTCCGATGCGGCCTTGCGAGCGCGCATGAGCGCGTCCTCGATGGTGGTCCCGAGCGCGGTGACGTGACCCATCTTACGTCGGACGCGGTTCTGCGCCTTGTCGTAGAGGTGGAGGTGCGTGCCTGGCACCGTCAGCGCATCCGCCACGTTGGGATCCGACGGTCCCTCGCGTGTGCCCAGCAGGTTGACCATGACCGCGACCGGCTTGCGGAGTGCGACCGAGCCCAGCGGCAGGTCGAGCACGCCGCGAAGGTGGTTCTCGAACTGCGACGTCTCACAGGCCTCGATGGAGTAGTGGCCCGTGTTGTGGGGGCGGGGTGCCAGCTCGTTGATCGTGATGGTCCCGTCCTCGGCCTCGAACATCTCGACGCCCATCACGCCGATCGCCTCGGCGGCACGTACCGCGGCCACCCCCGTGTCCTCGGCGATCTCGGCGACCCGGGGGTCGATGGGGGCGGGGACGACGACCTCGTGGCACACGTGGTCCTGCTGGCGGGTCTCGGCGATGGGGTAGGGCACGACCTGCCCGCCTGGGCGGCGCGCGACCATGACGGCGAGCTCACGCCGGAACGGCACGAACTCCTCCACGAGGACGCCGATCCCCCGGTCGAGTCGCGGGAACGCCTCCTCCGCCTCGGCGAGCGTCCGGCAGGTGGCGTTGCCGTACCCGTCGTAGCCCAGGGTGCGGGCCTTCAGCATCAGCGGGAAGCCCAGGTCGCGGCCGATCGCGGCGAGATCGCCGGCCGTCTCCGCGACCAGGAAGCGCGGCACGGGAAGTCCGTGCCGTCGCAGCATCTCCTTCTGCAGCGCCTTGTCCTGCACGATGCGGACCGCCTCGGCGCCCGGCCGGACCGGCGTTCCGGCGGCCTCGACCGCGGCCAGTGCGTCGGCGGAGACGAACTCGTTCTCGAGCGTGACGACCCGCGAGACCTCGCCGAGGCGGCGCACGGCGTCCGGATCGTTCCAGTCGCCCTCGACCAGCCCGTGGGCGATCCCGCTGGCGGGCTCTCCGGGGCGGCCGAGGACCGCGACGCGGATCTGGAGGGGCCACGCGGCCAGGCAGGTCATTCGGGCCAGTTGCCCGGCGCCCGCGATGCCGACGTCGTAGAGGGGTTCGGGGGCGCTCACCGCCGAAAAGCTACCAAGGAGGC
>CAYOSM010000067.1:0-5953 GCA_964406645.1 uncultured Bifidobacteriaceae bacterium
GGCCGAACCTAGCCACCCACCTGCCACCGCCCGCCCGGTCCGGCGCGGCCTCTACACTTGCAGGATGTCCCAGCGCATTCTTGTGGTCGACGACGAGCAGTCCATCCGCACGATCGTCGAGTTCGCCCTGAAGGACGCCGGTTTCGACGTCGTGGCGGTGGGGCGCGGAGACGATGCGCTCGCCGTCATCGATCGCGATCCGGTGGACCTCGTCGTGCTCGACGTGATGCTCCCGGGGATGGACGGGCTCGAGGTCTGTCAGAAGATCCGCGCGGAGCACAGTGTCCCCATCATCATGCTGTCCGCGCGTGGCGAGGAGCTCGACAAGGTCCTGGGTCTCGAGCTCGGTGCCGACGACTACGTCACCAAACCGTTCTCGCCCCGTGAGCTCGTGTCACGGGTCAAGGCGAACCTGCGGCGGGGGCGCATGGACACCGACGTCGAGGAATCCCTGCGCGTCGGGGACCTCGTCATCGATCCGGCCGCTCGGTCGGTCACCAAGGACGGCGAGGAGATCACGCTGACCCTGTCGGAGTTCGAGATCCTCCACAAGCTGGCCAAGTCGCCCCGCAGGGTGTTCACCCGCCAGGAGCTCATGGACCACCTCTGGAAGGGCACGTTCTACGGCGACCTTCGCAGCGTCGACGTGCACGTGCGCCACCTGCGCCAGAAGATCGAGGAGGATGCCTCCGCCCCGACGCTCATCCGGACCGTACGCGGGGTGGGATACGCCTTCGGCGGGGAGGACGGATCGGGGGCGTGACCACAACCCCGCGGCGTCGTCGGGTCGGACTTTCCACCTGGCTCGTCGCGGCGTTCATCGCGGTCGGCGTCCTTGCCAGCCTCGCGGTGCTGGTCGTGGTGCTCCCGACGCTGGAACGGTCGATCCGGGACGCCGAGGCCGAGAGGGTCCAGACGGAGACCGTCGCATCCCTCAACCGGCAGGGCGATCGGATCTGGGACGTGAACGACTCCGTGGATATCCTGGCCGAGAGTGCCCCGGGCGACGCCCGGCTCACCGTCGTTCCGATCTCGCGCGTACTCGTCTACACGCGCCTCATCAGCGAACACCGCACTCTGGGCTACCTCCCCCCGGACGGCCTCAGCCAACCCGGGCTCCTCGTCAGCCAGAACTGGAAGGACCCTCAGCAGAACGAGTCGGCCCGGGCGTACTCGACGCGGCAGAGCATCAACCATCATCTCGTCATCCAGGCTGCGTACCCGGTCGTCGTGAGTGAGGACGGCCAGACGATGCACGGTGTGCTCGAACTCGCCCGTGCGGTCGACGGCACCCCGCCGAGGCTTGAGACGGTGCAGCGCCGCGTGATGATCGCGATCATCGTCGTGCTCGCCATGGCGAGCCTCATCGGAGTTCTCCTCGCACGGTTCTTCGGGTCGCGCATCCGGCGCCTCGCAGGCACGGCCGCGACCCTCGCCCGCGGCGAGCTGTCGGCGCGGGCCGCCGAGAGCTCTCCCCGGGAGCTCACCTCCCTGGCGGGCAGCATCAACCGGATGGCGGCGCGCCTGGAAGGGCTCGTCGACGAGACCGTCACCGACCGCGACCGCGCCCGGGCGCTGGTGGGCGCCCTCGTCGAGGGCGTGATCGCCGTCAGTGACCAGGGCGAGGTCACCGTGGCGAACGACTCCGCCCGGATGCTGCTGCGACTGCCCGAGCAGGTGTCCGAGCTCCGCCTCGACGATCTCCCCGAGGCCGTCCAGACCGTCGTCGCCGAGGCCGTCGACATGCCCGGAACCCCGCAGATGGCCGAGGCCGAGCTTCGCGGCGGTCGCCACGTACTCCTCTCCGCCACCCGCCTCTCCAAGGAGGCCGGGACCGTCATCACCCTGCGCGACGTGACGGAGGAGCGCGGCCTCGACCGCGCGCGGCGCGATCTCATCGCCAACGTCTCGCACGAGCTCAAGACCCCGCTCACGGCCGTCAAGGGATTCCTGGAGCTCATGGAGAGCGATCACCTCCCGCCCGAGCAGCGGGCGGAGTTCCTCAGCCTCACCAATGTCGAGGTGGCGCGACTGGAGCGTCTCATCGCCGAGCAGCTGGAGCTGGCGCGCATCGACGCCGGCGCCCTGCCGCTCGATCGCGAGCTGGTCGACCTCGACGACATCGCCGAGGGGGTGGCGAGCTCCCGCGAACTGCTCGCCGAACGGGCGGGCATCGACCTCGTGACCTCGCTCCCCGACGAGTCCGTGCTCGTGCGGGCCGACCCGGCCCGGGTGGAGCAGATCCTCCTCATCCTCCTCGACAACGCCCTCAAGAACACCCAGGACGGCGGCAAGGTCACCGTCGGCGTCTCCCACTCGCAGGACTCCGCCTTCCTCACCGTGCGGGACACCGGCGTGGGGATCCCCATCGAGGCGCAGCAGTTCATCTTCGATCGCTACTACCAGGCCGATCCCTCACGGGAGGGCGAGGGTCTCGGCCTCGGGCTCTCCATCGCCCGCGGACTCGCGGAGGCCCACGACGGGAGCATCGAGGTGCGCTCGGCGCCGGGGATCGGTAGCGTCTTCACCGTTCGACTGCCCCGGGCGACGGTGTCCGCGGGCGGACCGGTGGAGGAGCAGGCCGAGGTATGACGCATCCGTCTGACAGGAGAACCGTGCTCGTGACCGGGGCCAGCCGTGGCCTCGGCATGGCGACGGCGCACGCGCTTCACGCCGCCGGCTGGCAGGTGGTCGCGGGCGCACGCGACCCGTCAGCGGTCGACTACGGGGACCCCGGGATTACCGTCGTTCCGCTCGACGTCACGGATCACGGGACGGTGGCGAGCGCAGTGGCCGCGGCCGAGGAGATCGCCGGCGGAGCGCTCGACGCCCTCGTCAGCAACGCGGGCTATGCATATCTCGGCCCGATCGAGGGCCTCGAGATGGATGCGCTCCGCACGCAGTTCGAGACCAACGTGTTCGGTGCGCTGGCCGTGACGCAGGCCGTCCTGCCGAAGATGCGTGAGGTGCGCCGCGGGCGCATCCTCGTCGTGTCGTCCGTCGGCGCCCACCTGTCCACGCCGTTCATCGGTGGCTATCGGGCGAGCAAGGCGGCGTTCGACGCCATGGCCGACACCCTTCGGATCGAGGTCCGGCGCTTCGGGGTCGAGATCGTGCGCGTCGAGCCGGGCATGGTCGCCACGGGCTTCTCGGCCTCCGCTCAGCGCGCCGAGGCGTTCAGTCCGGGTGAGGGGCAGTGGGGGGACATGGCGGCGCAGACGGTGGCCGGCCTCCGCCGGTGGCGCGACTGGGTCGATCTTCCCCCCGAGCAGGTGGCCGCGCAGCTCGTGGACCTCCTCGAGACGCCGGATCCACCGGTGACGACGCTCATCGGCGAGGACGCCATCCGTCTCGCCGGGCTCACCGACGACGAACTGCTCGACTTCCTCGGCGTCGACGAGGCGCCCCCGTCGTGACCCGGATCGTGGTGGCGCCCGCCCCGTTCAAGGGGGCGTGCTCCGCGGCCGAGGCCGCTCGGGCCATCGCCACCGGGGTGCGCAGCCTCGGCCGGGACTTCGACATCGCCGTCGTGCCGATCGCGGACGGCGGAGAGGGGACGCGTGACGCCCTGATCGCCGCGGACGGCCAGGTCCGCGCGTTCGAGGTGACCGATCCCCTGGGCCGTCCGGTCTCGGCGTCGATCGGACTTCTCCGGGGCGAGACCCCGACGGCGGTCGTCGAGCTGGCCGCGGCATCGGGATACGAACGGCTCACGGACGACGAGCGGGACCCGATGGTGACGAGCACCTTCGGGACCGGCCGGTTGATCGGCGCCGCACTCGACTTCAATCCGGCGCGTCTCATCCTCACCCTCGGCGGAAGCGCGACCACGGACGGCGGGCTCGGCATCGTCCGCGCCCTTGGTGGCCGGATCCTCGATGCCGATGGAACCGAGCTCGCCGGGACGGGTGCTGATCTCGCCCGCGTCGCGCGGATCGACCTCGACGGCCTCGACGCGCGGGTGCGCGATGTCGAGATCACGATCGCCGGTGATGTCACCAATCCCCTCTGCGGCCCGAACGGAGCGGCGGCCGTCTTCGGACCCCAGAAGGGTGCGACCCCGCAGCAGGTGACCGAGCTCGATCGCGGCCTCGGCCATCTGGCGGATGTGATCGCGGGTCAGGGGTACCCGGACGTGCGCGACATGCCGGGCGCCGGAGCGGCGGGCGGTGTGGCGGCGACCATGGTCGCCCTTCTCGGGGCAACGATCGTGTCCGGTGCGGATCTCGTCCTGGACGTGGTGGACGTCGACACCGTGCTCGACGGTGCGGACCTCTGCATCACCGGCGAGGGGCGACTCGACACGCAGTCGCTCGACGGCAAGGCCCCGGTCGTGCTCGCCGCACGGGCGCGTGCCCGCGGCGTTCCGGTGGTCTGCCTCTGCGGCCAGGTGGGGCTCGGGCCGCGGCAGATCCGCGAGGCCGGTTTCGACGCCGCCTTCGCGATCGGGTCGGGTGACCGCTCCGCGGACTGGGTGACGGCGACGCCGCGCGATCTTGCGCGGACAGCGGCGATGGCGACCGCTCTGCGCTTCGCCCCGTAGGTCGTCGCGGGGCCGCGGAGGCCGTGCGGTCCGCTTACGCGTGCCGGTGAACGGGACTCAGGTGCCAGGCACCTCAGTCCCGTTGATCACCGTCTGAGGCCGGTAGAAATGCGCAATTAGCGGACGAACGGTGCCCTTCAAGGCCGGGGAACGGGACCGTGGTGCCTGGCACCTCAGTCCCGTTACGCGCTGACCTGACGGGCCTCCGCCACCCGGCGGTCCGTTTACGCCCGTGAAGATCTGCCCGCATATGCCGATAGTTCCCTCGTGGTGCATGCGTCCCACGTGGCGGACGAGTGTGCCGATGCCCCAAATGGGGCGGTCCGGCAATGACGACCTGCGTACAGCGTTCGAGAGGAGATTCGGTGCAGCGACGGGTGAGGGTTTCCGTGCTCGAGCGATCGGACGATCCGTCCATTTCGCCCCGAGCCCGTGCCCACCGTCGGATTCCCCTTCGAGCGCTGCTTCTCGCTGCGGCGCTGCTGGCGACGCTCCTGGGATGGATGGTGGTCCACGCCGACACCGGTCGCGCGATCGCGTGGTACCCGAAGCAGTGCGCCGGATTCGTCGACTGCACCGCGAAGGGCCTGGGCAACGCCGGATACCAGAACGTGTACACCCAGTCGTTCTGGGGGGCGTACGGAGGGCACAACTGCACCAACTACGTCGCGTACCGGCTCTCACAGCGGGGAATCGCGGAGTTCACCGTCCGCGGCAATGCCGATGCCAGGAACTGGGGTTCCCAGGCCCAGGCAAAGGGGTACGCGGTGGACCTGAACATCCCGCAGCCCGGTGACATCGCCTGGTGGACCAAGGAGGCCATGGGCAACACCGGTGGGCACGTCGCGTATGTCGAGTCCGTCGACGTCGCCGCGGGAACGTTCGTGGTGTCGGAGGACAACTACAGTGGCGACTTCGACTGGCGGACCTACCGGCTCGGTGAGGTCTCGGGCTTCATCCACGTCGGCGGCGGTACGGCCGCGACGCCGGACGGATTCTCCGACAATGCGCGCCCGCCGATTCCGGTGTCTCCGTCACCGGTCGTGACGAAGCCGGCCGCCACGACGAGGACGATCGCCTCCACCGGGGCCCTCGCCGTCTACCGGGTGGCCGGGGTTCCCGCCAGGTGCGTGGCACCCGGCGGCCGGTTCACCCTGCGCGCGTCGGCGGTTCGCCGGTCGGCATCCAACGACTTCCGGAAGGTGGCGCGCGTCGACTTCTGGGGCTCCGGCAAGCGCGTTCGCCGCGATGCGGTCGCTCCGTTCACCAGTGCCTATGTCATCCCGAGGACCGCCCGTCCGGGCCAGAGGATCCCGGTGTCGGCGCAGGTCGTCGTGACGACGAAGAAGGGCGCCACGGCCTGGAGGTCGGTGCGCACCACGGTCAGGGTCTGCGCATAGGCCCCGACTC
>CAYOSM010000067.1:6053-11878 GCA_964406645.1 uncultured Bifidobacteriaceae bacterium
CTAGGGATTAACGGGACTGAGGTGCCAGGCACCCCGGTCCCGTGATTCAGCCCCACCCCGGTCCCGTGATTCAGCCCCATGACCGCTGGAATGCCGCAATTTGCGAACGAATGACGCTGTTCGGGACCGGGGAACGGGATCCGGGTGCCTGGCACCTCAGTCCCGTTGTCGCCGACGGACGGGCACCGCTGCCGCCGTCTCCCGGCGGTCAGTACCCCTCTGGCTAGGAGTCGAAGCGGCGGCGGATCCGGTCCAGTGCCGGATCGTCCTCCAGCCAGCGCTCCACCGCCTCCAGGGCACCCGCCCCGTATGACCCGGAGGTGATCCACGGTGCGTCCGCCTCGATGGAGGGGTCGTGGTCCACGCCGTTGCGGACGATGGCCATCAGCCCGACGACCTCCGTGAGCTCCAGGTCGGCGCGGCTGTCCCCGATCGCCAGGCAGTCCTCGGCACGCGCACCACGCCGGGCGATGTCGCGGGCCACGGCCGGCCCCTTCCCCGCATCGGCCGGGAGCAGATGGAAGGTGCGGCGCCCGTCCGCGGCGGCGGCTCCGTTGTCGACCAGGCGCAGGGTGCCGCGCGACAGTGTGGTGACCAGATCGCAGGCGTCGTCGCCGACGGTCCCGATGAGGAGGTGGCTGCCGAATCGTCCGTTGCACCACGGCTCGTAGCGCTCGAGGGCTCCGTCCGCCCAGGCGAGGAGCGTGTCGACGACGCCGGTGGCGGCGATCGCCTCGTGCACGGTCTGTCCCGGCTCGCACGGATAGCCAGCGTCACAGGCGCCGAGTTCGCCCAGCGCGCCGTCGGCGCCGAGCATGCGACCGATGGCCGCCAGCTCTGGAAGACGTCGGCCACTGACGAGCACCGACTGCGCGTCCGCCCGGTGGAGCGCCTCGAAGACACGGATGGATGCGTCCGTGAAGGTGCCGACGCCGTCGCGCAGGATGCCGCCGCCCTGGCCGAGGAGCGTCTCATCGAGGTCGAGGTAGCAGATCTTCATCGAGCGTCCGACCGTCCCGTGGGAGTGGTGTCGTCCGGGTGACCGAGGGGCGAGACCCGTTCCCGTCGATCGTAGCGGGATCGACCCATCGGATGAGACTCACCCGGACGTACCTCACGGGTGGACGACGAACCGTGCCGGGCAGCGGTCAGAGCGGGAGAAATGACGTCGTCCGCGGCCACGACCCCGCTCGGACGGGGGAGCGTTCGCGGACCGGTAGGCTGACGGGCATATGGAGAATTTGAAAGGACTTGTGCTCTCCGGGGGGGCGGGCACGCGCCTTCGGCCGATCACACACACCAGTGCCAAGCAGCTCGTGCCGGTGGCCAACAAGCCGGTGCTCTTCTACGGGCTCGAGGCCCTTCGGGATGCGGGCATCCGCGAGGTGGGGATCATCGTCGGCGACACGCGTGAGGAGATCGAGGCGGCCGTCGGAGACGGTTCGGAACTCGGCCTCGACATCACGATCATCCCCCAGTCGGCGCCGCTCGGTCTCGCGCACGCCGTGCTGACGGCGGAGGACTTCCTCGGGGACTCGTCGTTCGTCATGTACCTGGGCGACAACCTGCTCCGCGACGGCATCTCGGCCCTCGTGGACGAGTTCCGGGCGAACGAGCCCGACGCGATGATCCTCGTGACGCCGGTGGACGAACCGGAGCACTACGGCGTGGCCGAACTTGCCGACGGACATGTCGTCCGCCTGGTGGAGAAGCCGAAGGAGCCGAAGAGCAATCTGGCCCTCGTCGGCGTCTACATGTTCACCCCCGCCATCCTCGATTCTGCCAAGGCGATCAAGCCCTCATGGCGCAACGAGCTCGAGATCACCGACGCCATCCAGCACATGGTGGACCGCGGCCTCCGGGTCGAACCGCACGAGGTCACCGGCTGGTGGAAGGACACGGGCCAGGTCGGCGACATGCTCGAGGCCAATCGCCTCATCCTGGACGTCCAGGAGACCCGCATCGACGGCGAGGTCGACGAGGAGTCCACGGTCGAGGGTCGCGTCGTGATCGAGAAGGGCGCACGCGTCATCCGCTCCACCGTGCGCGGACCAGCGGCCATCGGTGCCGGCACCGTGCTTGAGGACGCCTACATCGGTCCCTACAGCGCCGTTTCGCACGACTGCACCGTCGTGCGCGCCGAGATCGAGCACTCGATCCTGCTGGAGGGCTCCACGGTCACCGACCTCGACGCGCGCATCGAGAGCAGCCTCATCGGGCGCGGCGTCACCATCGGCCGCTCGGACGAGAAGCCCCGCGCGTACCGGTTCGTCCTGGGGGACTCCTCCACCATCGGGCTCGTATGAGGCGGATCGATTCCCACCTGCCCGGCCTCGTGGTGGTCGAGCCGGCCGTCCATGGTGACGAGCGTGGCTTCTTCCTGGAGAGCTTTCGCGAGGACAAGCTCGCGGAGCTCGGTATCCGCGAGGACTGGGTGCAGGACAACCACGCCCGCTCCGGTCGCGGGGTCCTGCGGGGAATGCATTTCGCGCTCCCGCCCGGTCAGGCCAAGCTGGTGCGGTGCGTCCGCGGTCATGTGGTCGACGTCGTCGTCGACATCCGGCGCGGTTCGCCCACGTACGGGCAGTGGGAGGCGATCGAACTCGACGACGTCAGCGGCCGCATGGTCTACGTCCCGGTCGGGTTCGCACACGGCTACTGCGTCGTCAGCGAGATCGCCGACGTGGCGTACAAGTGCTCCAATTACTACGACCCCGCCGTCGAGCGGGAGATCTCGGTGAACGATCCGGACATCGGGATCGAGTGGCCGGACGTCGACATCCTGTTGTCGGCACGTGACGAGGCGGCGCCGAACCTGGCCGAGGTCGCCGACGACCTCCCGTTCGAGTACGCGGCATGAGGGTGCTCGTCACCGGCGCCGCCGGCATGCTGGGGCACGACCTCACCGCGCTCCTGCGCTCACAGGGACACGACGTGGTGCCCGTCGACCTGGAGGTCGACATCACGGACCCCGACGCCATCGGGCCGCGCATCGAAGAGGTCCGGCCGGACGCGGTCTTCCACCTGGCCGCCTGGACGGACGTGGACGACGCGGAGGAGCGCGAGGAGGCCGCGACCGCGGTCAACGTGGCGGGCAGCCGCAACGTCGTGACCGCGGCACGTCGCGTCGGCGCGGCGGTGGTCTGCGTCTCGACGGACTACGTCTTCGCGGGAACGCAACCCGAGGGCTACGCCGAGGACGACGAGGTGGGGCCCATCGGCGCGTACGGGCGCACCAAGGAGGCCGGCGAGCGAGCGGCGCTCGAGGCGTATCCCGAGGGCGTCCGCATCGCCCGGACGGCCTGGCTCTACGGGTCGAACGGTAAGAACTTCGTCGACACGATGCGCCATCTCGGCGCGGCTCGTGAGGAGATCACCGTCGTCGCCGACCAGGTGGGGTCCCCCACGTGGACCTGCGATCTCGCTCCGGCACTCGTCGCGCTCCTCGACCAGCCGCCCGGCATCTACCACACGGCCGGCGGTGGCCAGGTCACCTGGGCGGACTTCGCCCGTGAGATCTTCCGGCAGGAGGGCATCGACTGTGCCGTCCGCGACGTCACGACCGCCGAGTTCGGCCGCCCGGCGCCCCGGCCCGCGGTCTCCATCCTGCGCGTCACGCGAGAGGGCTCGCCCCGGCTCCGCGATTGGCGGGAGGCACTCCGCGACTATCTGGCGGAGAACCCGACCGCGTGACGGCGGGCCGATGTCACACCGATCTCCGAGAGGGATGACTCCATGAAGGTCCTCGTCACCGGCGGCGCCGGCTTCATCGGCTCCAACTTCGTCCTTCGGGTCCTCGAGACCCGTCCGGACTGGGAGATGACGGTGATCGATGCGCTGACCTACGCCGGAAACCGCCGCTCGCTCGAGCCGGCGGGTGACCGCATCCGCTTCGTCGAGGGGTCGATCGCCGACGCGGAACTTGTCGACGGACTCGTGGCCGCCACGGACATCGTGGTCCACTTCGCCGCGGAGTCGCACAACGACAACTCCCTCGACGACCCGTGGCCGTTCATCGAGTCGAACATCGTCGGCACGTATCGCCTCCTCGAGGCCGTGCGACGCCATGGGAAGCGGCTGCACCACATCTCGACCGACGAGGTGTACGGCGACCTGGAGCTCGACGACCCCGACCGGTTCACCGAGTCCACGCCCCTCAACCCGTCCAGCCCGTACTCGGCGTCGAAGGGCTCGGCCGATCTCCTGGTGCGCGCGTGGATCCGCTCGTTCGGCATCTCGGCCACGCTCTCGAACTGCAGCAACAACTACGGCCCCCGTCAGCACGTCGAGAAGTTCATCCCGCGGCAGATCACCGGGATCCTCGACGGGGTGAAGCCGAAGCTGTACGGGACGGGGGAGAACGTCCGCGACTGGATCCACGTGGACGACCACAACGACGCCGTGGTCGCCATCATCGAGCAGGGACGTCTGGGCGAGACGTACCTGATCGGGGCGGACGGGGAGCAGAACAACCGGCAGATCATCGCGCTGCTGCTCGAGCTGATGGACAAGCCGGCGGACTGGTTCGAGCACGTCAACGACCGGCCCGGGCACGACATGCGCTATGCCATCGACTCATCGAAGCTGCGCGCCGAGACGGACTGGAGCCCCCGCTACTCGGATCTGCGTGCCGGTCTCGCCGACACCATCGCCTGGTACACCGCCAACCGGGAGTGGTGGGAGCAGGCGAAGGTCGCCGCCGAGGAGACCTACGCCCGGCTCGGCCGCTGACGTCTCGCCATTAGCTTCGGGCGGCCTGCCCGGTTGTCGGTTGGCCCCTCTTGCCGTTGGCTTCGGGTGGCCTGCCCGGTTCCTCTTGCCGTTTTCTTCTGGTGTCAGACACCCTGTAGGCCGGTGACGAGAACGCCCATTGTCATTGGTGTCAGACACCGGTTTGTCGCTGGCCCCTCTTGCCGTTGCCTTCGGGTGGCCTGACCGGTCCCTCTTGCCGTGGTCTTCTGGTGGCCTGCCCGGTTCCTCTTGCCGTTTTCTTCTGGTGTCAGACACCCTGTAGGCCGGTGACGAGAACGCCCATTGTCATTGGTGTCAGACACCGGTTTGTCGCTGGCCCCTCTTGCTGTTGTCTTTGGGTGGCCTGCCCGGTTCCTCTTGCCGTTTTCTTCTGGTGTCAGACACCTGCAGGTCCGTGACGAGAACGTCCGTTGTCACTGGTGTCAGACACCGGTTTGTTGCTGGCCCCTCTTGCCGTTGTCATAGGTGTCAGATACCTGTCTTCCCAGCTTCGGGGGGCGGCTAGGCTCGTCGTATGGGCGCTCCGCGGCGGACATATCGCCTTAATCCGGTCCAGAGGTGTGCCAACGCGTTCTTCGCGACCCTCACCCGGTGCGGGCTGGGAGCCCGGTACCGGCACCTCCTGACCGTCGTGGGGCGACGCTCGGGCCTCCCGCGCACCACTCCCGTCGACGTCATGACCCACGACGGATCCCTCTGGCTGGTCGCCCCGTACGGCGAGGTCAACTGGGTCAGGAACCTCACGGCGTCTGGAGTCTGCGACCTCCGGCGAGGCCGTCGCACGGCGTCCTACCGGGCCGTCGCCGTCGAGCCCTCCGTCGCGGTACCCGTGATCCGCGACTACATCGAGCAGGTCCGCGTCACCCGCGCGTACTGGGGTGTCGCGGCGGACGCCCCGGATGAGGAGATCGAACGCGAGGCGCGACGGCATCCCGTGTTCCGGCTGACGGAGATCCCGGGAGGCCTTCGGGTGTCAGACGCCTAGTCGGTCTGGCTGAGGTCCTCCGCCGGGGCGATCGCCGATAGGAGCCAGCGGAACGTCGTCGGCGTCTCGCCGGTCTTCTCGGCGCGCA
>CAYOSM010000068.1:0-4689 GCA_964406645.1 uncultured Bifidobacteriaceae bacterium
GATGAGAAGGACGACGGTGAGCGCCACCAGGAGGATGCCCAGCACGGCCGTGGGGGCGCGGTCGAGTCCCGAGTCGAAACGCTGGAAGATCGCCCGTGTGAGGGTGGTGTAGCGCATCAGGGATACGGCCCCGAAGTCGGAGAGGGCATAGAGCGCGGCAAGGAGCGCGCCGCCCGCCAGGGCCCGGCGGAGCTGGGGGAGCGACGCCGCCGTGAACGCCCGGATGGGACCTCGGCCCAGGCTGCGCGCGGCCTCCTCAGGTGCCGGGTCCATGCGTTTCAGCGCCGCAAGCGTGAGGAGGTAGACGTAGGGATAGGTGGCCATCGTGACGGCCAGGAGGGCACCCCAGTATCCCTCCATACGGGAGATCGGCCCGAGCCCGACGACACCGAGCGCGCGGGACAGGAGCCCGCTCGCCCCCGTGGAGCCGGCGAGCGCCAGGGCGGCGACGAAGCTCGGCATGGCCAGCGGGACGACGGCCAGAACCGCCCACAGACGACGGAGCGGGATGTCGGTGCGCGCCACGAGCCAGGCCATGCTGCCCCCGACCACGAGCGACGTGATGCCGACGCCGACGGCGAGCCGGACGGTGCGAAGGAGCGTTCTGCGCGTCGACGCCTCGCCGAGGATCTCCCACGCGTCGCCGAAACCGGCCCGGATGACCAGATAGACCGGCGGGACCAGGAGCAGCGCGATCGCGAGGAGCGCCGCGACGGTCAGCCCGAGCGGAGGACGCCGTCGTCCGTGCCGCCGCGGGCCGGATGTTCCGTGTGTCGCGTTCAGCGCAGGGGTCCCGTCCGTCCCGGGCGACGGGTGTCGCGTGAGGGGACCGCCGGGTTCGCCACCGTGACGGCGGCGAACCCGTGATCACCCCGCGGGGATCGGGCTATTCGCCCAGTCCCGCCGCGGAGATCATCTCCGCGGACGACGCCGCCTTGTCGGCGAGGTCGCTCAGCTTGATGTCGCCACCCAGCTGATCCTCGAGCGGGGGAAGCCCCTCGGCCGCCGCGACCCCGGTCGCGAGCGGATACTCGGTCCGCGCGTCCTTCGCGTAGAACTCCTGCCCGGCGTCCGAGAGGAGGAACTCCACGAAGCGCTCGGCCGCGGCCGTGTTGTCGGAGCTCGAGAGGATACCGGCGCCCGTCACGTTGACGAGTCCACCCGGGTCACCGGCCTTCATGAACTTGTTCTCGACCTTGACGTCCGGCTTCTCCGTGCGCAGGACGGCCAGGTAGTAGTGGTTCACGAGACCGAAGTCGATGTCCCCGTCCGCGATCGCCTCGACGATGACGCGGTTCCCGTCGAAGGTCTTCACGCCGTTCTTCTTCAGATCGGCCAGGAAGGTCTTCGTCGTGTCGTCACCGAGCTGGAGACGCATCCCCGAGATGAAGGCGACGAACGATCCGTTGGTGGGGGCGATGCCCATCTTCGATGCGTACTGGGGCTTCGCGTACTCGAGGACCGTGTCGGGAAGCTGGTCCGCCTTGTACTTCGCCGAGCTGAAGGACACGACCCGGACACGGCCGGACAGGCCGACCCAGTTGCCGTCGGCACCGCGGAACTGCTCGTCGACACGGTCGAGCGACTCCTGCGGGATCGTCGTGAACCGGTCCTCGACGGAGCCGAGGGATCCCGCGTCCTGTGCGACGAAGACGTCCGCCGGTGAGTTGTCGCCCTCCTCGGCGATCTGCGCGGCGAGCTCCGGCGTGTTCCCGTAGCGGATGTCGAGCTCGATGCCCGTCTCGTCCTGGAACTGCTTGTACAGGGGAGCGACCATCTCCTCCTCACGGCCCGAGTAGACCGTGATGGGACCCTCGGCGTCGTCGCTGGAATCCCCGCCGCATCCGGCGACGACCACCATGCTCATCGCGGCGATCGAGGCGAGGGCGATGCCGACGCGCATGCGGGATCGGCGTGGTTGTGTCCTTGGCATAGTATCCTTCCTATCGGGTTTTCCCGCTCACCGTCACGGTCAGGTCTCGGGCGAACGGGGGAATACGGTCACGGGGATCCGATGTGGCTCGAGGGCCACTCGGGTCCCCAGTTCGACGGCCTCGGTCGAGGGCCGCTGGGCGCAGATGACGCTGTCATCCGCGAGACGGACGCGATACATCACGTCGTGTCCTCGGAACTCGCGTCCGACCACCTCGGCGGAGCCGTCGGCGGTCGGGCGGAGAACGATCTGCTCGGGGCGGATCAGGGCGTCGACCACCGATCCGGATGTCGCGGGGACGCGGAGCGGGAAGCTGCCGATCGGCGTCGCGACGGCGCCGTCGGTGACGTCGCCGTGGAGGATGTTGCCGGGGCCGACGAACTCGGCCGCCCATCGGTCCACGGGCGCGGTGTACAACTCCTCCGGGGATGCGGCCTGGACGATGCGGCCGGCGTTCATGAGCGCCACGCGGTCCGCGAGGAGGAGGGCCTCCTCGCGATCGTGGGTGACGAGCACGACCGTGGCCCCGGCCTCGCGGAGGATCGTGATGATGTCCGTGCGGACGGACTCGCGCAGGAGGGCGTCGACGCTGGACCACGGCTCGTCGAGCAGTACGAGTCCGGGCTCGGGCGCCAGTGCGCGGGCCAGGGCGACGCGTTGCTGCTGCCCGCCGGAGAGCTGCGAGGGCATCCGGTCCTCCAGGCCGGTGAGCCCGACCAGCTCCATAACCTCGCGCACACGTGACGGGCGCAGGGCGCGGGGGACGCCGAAGCCGATGTTGGCGGCGACGGAGCGATGGGGGAAGAGCGCATGATCCTGGAAGACCATGCCGACGTTGCGGTGCTCGGGCGGGACCCAGTGATCGTCGTCGACGACGATGCGGTCGCCGATGGCGATGGACCCCGCATCCGGCTGCTCGAACCCCGAGAGGAGGCGGAGGAGGGTGGTCTTCCCGCATCCCGACGGACCGAGGAGGGCGAGGATCTCTCCCGACGGTATCGTCACCGTGACGTTATCGACGGCGGTCGTGGTGCCGAAGGTCTTGCGGAGACCGTCGATGCGGATGGGGTGAGGGGTGATGTGACTCATCGGAAGGTGAGGTGGCCCTACCTTAGGGCGCCCGCACCCTACCTGAGAAATGTTCGGTTCTGGTGAGAGGTTGCTCCGGGTCATAAGGCCCGAATGTCCCTGGTATGGCCGTTAGGTTGCGAAGGACACGAAGGGTGTGAGGTGCGGTGCCCGAGGAGGCGTCCGTCGGCTGGAGGCGGTGTCCGCGGTGCCCCGCGTGGGGTCACGATGGGCGGACGGTGGCCTCGCGGAGGTGGGTGAACCACCGGCCGCTCCGCATGTCCTGGAAGACCAGGATGCGCCGGCCCGGCTCGATCACGAGTTCGAAGTAGTGGCGGTCGACCGGCGCGTCGGTCCACCAGCGGTCCTGGACGAGCCAGTCGTCGCGCACGGCGATGACCGGCCGCCGGCGACCGTCGGATGCGACCGCGTGCGGGAGCCCCGTGGGGCTCACCACTACGACGACCGGTCGGGGCTGATCGAGACGTCGTAGGGGACGAGAGCCCATCGGCGCTCCGGGAGTGATGACCAGGGTTCGATCTCGACCGCCTGCAGCACGGCGTCATCCCCGTGGGCGGTCCGGATCTGATCGATCGCCTCACCGGTTCGCCGCGTGCGTTCCTCCGCGCCGGGATCGGTGAGGGCGGTCTGATGCCCCGCCATGTGTCCCGAGGCGTCGGCGCGGATGACCAGGGTCTCGACCGGTCCGGTGATGTCGGAGAGCACGGGGAGGGTCACGAGCGTCAGCCGGTCCATCCGGACGCTGGCCTCGCGCAGGGTGATGGTGCGCGTCCACGATCCGCCGCCCTCCAGCCACGCGCGGACGGTGAGGGCGCGGATGGCCCCGCCCCGGCGGCAGACGGATGATCCGATCTCGCCGAGGAGGACCCGGGCGGCGGCGTGAAGGGCGGGAAGCGCGCCGACGGCGTCGGGGAAGTGGAATGCCGCCTCGAGCGGCGCGGGCGGGTCGCGGGGATCGAGACGGTCGGTGTCGGCACCATGGGCAGTAGTCCAGGCACGGAGCCCGTCGCGGCCGAAGCGGTCGACGACGTGGGTGCGTTCGAGCGCGGCGAACCGCCCGATGGTGGTGATGCCCATCCGGTCGAGGTCACGGACCTGGTGGTCGCCGAGGGGGAGCCGGGCGAGGGGGAGCGGGGCGAGGAACCCGGAGACCTCGTCCCGCCCGATGTGGAGCGGGACGCGGGGTGACGCCTCGTGCGCCGCCTGGAGGGACGAGAAGGCCGTGGGGCCGATCCCGAGGCGGACGTCCATGCCCACGGGGAGCACCGACCGGACCCTCCGGACGACCCCGTCGATGCCGCTGTGGAGGCGTTGCAGCCCGTCCGCCGAGAATCGCCAGATGCCGGATGCGGTCTCCTCGACGGCCGCGCCGATGCCCTCCAGTCGGGAGGTGATGACCTCCTGCGCGTGGGCGGCGCCTCCGGGATCGGGGACGAGGAGCTCGAGTTCGGGGCAGCGCGCAAGGGCCTCGCCGACGCGGAGGCCGGGGCATACCCCGAGCGCCGATGCCGAGGGGGTGCAGAGGCCGACGAACGCGGGATCGCCGGGCTGGGGACCGAGGGCGATGGGCAGGTCGAAGGGGCGCCGCGCCGTGTGGAGCGCGACCTTCAGGGCGAAGAGCGGGATGATCGCGGTGAGGACGGTCACCGCGAACCCGGCCGATGCGG